>DAIOGQ010000220.1:3034-6869 GCA_036745175.1 Kineosporiaceae bacterium | reverse complement strand
CGGCGTCCGGCAGGACGATCGGGCGCGGGTCGCCGGGCCGCCCGTGGCCGGCGCCCTGCTGGACCGCGGGGTTCGCCGCCGGGTGTGCCGCCGGGTTGGCGGCCGGGTACCCCGCGGGCGCCGCGGCCGGGTTGGCGACCGGCTGCGCCGTCCGGTAGCGCGGGGTGTCCGTGACCGTCCACGAGCCGCCGTCGCCCTGCTGCGGGGGCTGCTGACCGGGCTGATGACCGGGCTGATGACCGGGTGCGGCCTGCTGGACCGGCTGCGGCTGCTGCGGCGCCTGGACGACCGGGAACATCGGCTGCCCGGCCGGCGGCGCGGACTGCGGGACCGGCTGCTGGGGACGCGGCTGCTGCTGACCCGGCTGCTGCTGACCCGGCTGCTGGCCGGCCGGCGGCGCGGGCGGCAGCCCGGCCTCGGCCCGCTTCGCGGCCATCTTCGCCTCGCGCTTGGCGGCTGCCAGGCGCGCGTCGTCCTGGATCGCCTTGAGGGTCTGCTTGGTGCTGCGGCCCTCGCGGACCCCCTCGGGGACGAGCACGACCTCGATGGGCTGGTTCGTCAGCCGGCGCAGCGTGACGAGCGCCGACTGGAGCTCGCGGCGGCGCGTGATGCCCTGCTCGACGACGAGGAGGACGGCGTCCGCGGCCGCGGCCCACGACAGGCCGACGTCCGAGGCCTCGATGGAGCGTGGCGCGAGGACGACCCAGTCGGTGATGCCGCCGACCGCCTCGACCGCCTGCGCGGTCGCGGCCCGGGAGCGGCTCTCGGCCCACGCCAGCGCGAGCTGGTACGTCTCCGGGGACAGGCCCAGGCGCTCGACCTTGAAGTCCGCGCCCATCGGGTCCGGCGTGAAGAGGTACAGCGCGGCCTGGCCGGTGATGTCGATGGGCGCGGTGTCGAACACCGCGAGCGAGCGGGGCCGCTCGGTCTCGTTCTCGAGCAGGAGCGCGCGCCGCCCGGTCGTGGCGAGCGCGATCGCGAGGTTGAGCGGCATCTGCGAGCGACCGTCGGGACCGGTCCCGACGACGGCGACGCAGTGCGCGCCCGGCCGCGGCTCGAGCGTGTCGAGATAGGCGGCCAGCATCCGGTAGGCGGCGGTCGTCGGGGCGTCCCCGTGCCGGACCGGGCCGGTGCCCTTGCGGCGGCGGGGGAACTCGACGAGCGCGTCGCGCCCGGTCGCCGTCTCGACGTCCGTCGAGGTCCGGATGACCCCACGGGTCTGCTCGAGGAGCAGCACGAGGAGCAGCGCGATGATGAACGCGGTGACGCCGGCGATGCTCCCGCGCAGCACGGGGTTCGTCGCGACGGGCTCGTTGTTCGCCGTCGGCTCGACGACGCTCGTCAGGCTGCCGGCGCCGACGTTCTGCGACGTCGACCGCTTGAGGATGTCGCCGAGCGTGCGGACGGCCGTCACGGCCGCCTCCGGCGAGTCGAGCGTCACGGTGACGTCGAGCAGCCGGGTCGCGCTGCTGAACTGGACGCTCGTCGCCTTCTCGATCTCGGACGCGCTCCGCCCGCCGCCGACGGCGGTCGCGGCCTGGCCGAGCGCCGCGGGGCTCACGACGAGCGAGGCGTAGGTGCCGATGAGCTGGCTCGAGGCCTTGATGCTCTCGGCGTCGGCGTTGATCGGGCCCACGAGCAGCTGCGTCGTCGCCGCGTACCGCGGCGGCGAGAGCAGGCTGTACGCGGCGGCACCGCCGGCCGCAAGGACCGTCACGGCGATCAGTGCGACGAGCCATCGTCGCAGGGCCTGCCGCATGGTCTGGATCACGACGACTCCTCGCTGGTGTTGCTGTGGTTGGTGCCGGGGTCCCGGGGGAGCCTGCCCCCGGACGTCACGTTCCGGGCTCCACGCCGAGCCGTCGGTCGTTCTCGCTTCGGTGCTCCGGCCGGCCTGCGCCGACCACGTTCACGGCCCATGGACGGGGTCGCCGGCGACCAGGCGCGGGCGACGGCCGTCCACGGCCCTACCCATAATGACCGATGAACACCCCGTGCCGCTGCCGAGAGTGGTGAATCGTCTGCGGAGAGTGCGCATCCGTATGCCCAGAGTGTTCGAAGTCGCCCGTTTGGGTCGGTCCGTCCGTCGGTGGAGCGCCATCCGCGCGTGACAGCGCTCACGTGCCGCCCCGGCGGGGCCGCCAGCGGGCCCCGTGGCGGGCCCAGACCGCGGCCGTGACCGAGCGCCGCACCTCGTCGGCGCTGCGGCTCGCGTCGACGACGACCCAGCCCGGCACCGTCGCGGCGAGGTCGGTATAGCGCCGGCGCTGCTCCTCGAGCGCCTCGGGGGAGTGCTCCTGGCTGCGCGCGTGGAGGATCTCGCCGGGCGCGTCGAGGACGACGACGAGGCCGGGACGCAGGGCCACCCGGCCGAGGACCGCTCGCCGCAGCCGCGTCTTGGTCGAGGCGCCGGGCCGGGCGAGCAGGCTGTCGTACGCGTATCGGTCGAAGACGACGACCCGGCCGCGCACCGTGTGGCGCAGGGCCACGAGGCTCTGCCGGGTCTGGCGCAGGAGCAGCCCGAGGGTGTGCCCGCCAGGGACGCGGGACAGGGCGCCGCCGCCGCCCTGGTACTGGCCCGCGTAGTAGGACAGGACCGGGAACGGGTAGGTCCGGGTCAGCGAGGTGACGACGGAGGACTTGCCGGCGCCGTCCGGGCCGACGACCGCGACCGCGACGCCGCGCCGGCGACGGGCCGTCAGCGGCTTCGTCCCGGCCCGGACGGCGAGCGCCCGGAGCCGCCGGAGCGTCGCCGAGACCGGGTGCGCGCGGCGCCAGGCCCGGGACAGCGCGGCGGCCGGCGCGGCCGCGTCGCCGTCGCCGGTGGTGACGGCGGCCAGGAGTGCCGCCGTCGCGTCCTCACCGAGCAGCCCGGTGACGAGCGCGTGCAGACCCGGCCCGGGCGGTGCGACCTGCGCCGCCGGCAGCAGGGCGGCGAGCCGTTCGCCGTGCCGTCCGAGCACCCCGTGCCGGTCGAGCAGGCAGTGCAGCAGGAGGATCCAGAACTCGTCGTGCGCCGACGGTGACCCGTCGGCGGCGCAGCGCGCGAGGACCTGTCTGACGAGGTCGGTCGCGAGCTCCTGCTTCGCGCCGAAGGCCACCTCGGTGACGACGTCCAGCTTGAGCCAGGAGCCGGTCGCCTCGTCGTAGCGGTAGAAGAAGCGGTGGCTGCCGCGCCCCCAGGAGGGGCGCTCGACGAAGCCGGCCTCACGCAGCAGGCGCGCCGCGCGCGCCATGTGGTCGGGATGGACCAGCACGTCGACGTCCGAGAGCGTCTCACCCCGGCGCTCGCCCCGGCGGTCGGCCGCACTCTCGCCGTCGGTCGGCCCGCGGTCGGTGCCGTCGGTCGGCCCGCGGTCGGTGCCGTCGCCGGACCGGGCGCGCTGCCGGGAGTCGGGTCGGGGGACCGCGTCTCGCAGGAGGCACCACTCCAGGACGCCCGGTACGCGCTCGGGGAGCACCGCGGTCGTGCTGCCGGCCGGGGACGCCGTCACCGGTTGCTCCGATCAGGTTCGAGCAGGTGCGCCGAACGGGTCACGTGATGTCGCCTTCGGTGATCGGACCTCAAGCGGCCCTGGGGGGTGCCCGAGGTGATCGGTGACCTGACCCGCCTCGTGGGACGTCCCGGCGCGCCCGGTGCGCGACCGGTCCGGACCACGGGGTCGGGTCGAACGCAACGACCGACGAGGTGCCTGCATGCTCTTCCGGCGATCATCCGACTCCCTGCTCGCCCACTCGACCCTTACGCAGCCGATGCCCGCGCGGCCGACCCCCACCCATCCGACCCTCGCGCAGCCGACCCTCGCGCAGCCGACCCCGACGGCTCGGGCCGGTA
>DAIOGQ010000220.1:0-2934 GCA_036745175.1 Kineosporiaceae bacterium | reverse complement strand
CCGACCCTCGCGCAGCCGACCCTCGCGCAGCCGACCCCGACGGCTCGGGCCGGTATGCGCGTCGGCGTCGGACGCCGTCGAGCGCTGGGCGCACTGCTCGTCGCCGCCGTCGGCGTGCTGCCCGGCGTCGCCGTGACCTCGTCCCCGGCCTCGGCCGCCACGTCGTACGTCGTCGCCCCCTGGGGCAGCGACGGGGCGTCCGGCACGGCGAAGAAGCCGTTCCGCACGATGCGCAAGGGGATGAGCATGCTGCGCGCGGGCGGCACCCTCGTCGTGCGCGGCGGCACCTACGCGGAGCGGATCAAGCTGAGCCCTGCCAAGGGCACGGCGTCCCGGCGGATCACCGTGACGAACGCGCCGGGGGAGCGGCCCGTCGTCAAGGGGCTGCTCTGGCTCAAGGGCGCCGACTACTGGACGTTGCGCGGCATCAACGTCACGTGGAGCGCCGCGAACGACGCCGGCGAGCACATGGTGAAGATGAGCGGCGGGGTGGGCTGGCGCATCACCCGGGCCGAGATCTGGGGGGCGCGGTCCTACGCGGCGGTCCTCGTCGCGGGCGCGCCGCGCGGATGGGTCATCGACCACTGCTGGATCCACAACACCGCGCGGACCCACGCCCGGAACCAGGACCATCTCGTCTACGTGAACGCGGGGATGGGCGCCGGTCTCATCGAACGGAACACGCTGTCGCGCAGCCCGAACGGCCGCGGTGTCAAGGTCGGCCCGTCGTCGCCGAGCAGGACCCCGATCGGCAACCTCGTCATCCGCTACAACACCTTCTACGACAACCGCGGGCCGTCGAACATCCAGCTGTCGTACGGCGCGACCAAGGTGCGCATCTACCGCAACGTCTTCGTCCGCAGCGGTGTGTACACCTCGAACGTGACCGCGCACCGGCTCAACGGCACCGGCAACGTCGTCAAGGACAACGTCGGCTGGCTGTCGCCGCGGGTGGCGGACCGGGCGCCCGGCCTGTGGAACGCGGGCGGCAACGTCATCGCGAACCCGTACATCGGGCCGGGCTACCGGGTCACGTCCGGACGCCTCGCCGCGTACGGGCGCTACGCGCCGTAGCGCGTCGCGCCCTCGCAGGCCCGGCATCCGGTCCACCCCTGACTGCGGTCTCGATGACGATCTCATCCCACGGGCGTCGGGCGAGCCCACCTGGCCCGCCCGACGCCCGCGTCGTTGTCTGGTGTCCATGATGCGTCGCCGCGCGGGAGGGCGGGGGCAGATCACGGGCACACGTGTCCTTTTCCCAAACACCGGACGACGTAGCGGTGCCACTGATAGTTTCTGCCAGGCACGGCCGGTGACCGGGTTGGCCCGACGCTGGCTCACGGGGCGAGGCTGCAGGGCGTTCGTGGGGCAAGGAAGTCTTTCGCCTGGAGGCGTGCGTGGGTAGGCAGGGTACGGCGGCAGCCGCGCGACGGGTTCGTCGTTCGCGGATCGCGATGGTGCTCGGGATCGGGGCGATGGCCCTGGCCCTGTGGCCCGGCGCGCAGCCGTCGGTGCTCCGCCTGGCGCTCGCCATCGTCGCGGCGGTCTTCCTCCTCGGCTACCCGGCGCGCAACGTCGTCGCCGGCGCGCACCACGGCGGCGCGGCGGCCTTCCCGGCCGAGCTGAACCGCGCCCGCCGCTACGGCCGGGCGCTGTCCCTCGTCCGCTTCGGCTGCGCCGACGGCCAGGCTGCCGCCCAGGACCTCGCGGCCACCCTCACGCAGCGGCTGCGTGAGGACGACGCGGTGTGGTCCGAGGGCCGCAACGTCTACGTCCTGCTCCCCGAGGCGGCCCGGATGGACGCCGCGAGCTTCGTGCGCCGCTTCCGCCGCACGGTCACCGCCTCGCCCGACGTCACCGTCGTCGTCGCCTCGTTCCCCGAGGACGGCGCGACCACCGGTGCGCTCATGGAGTGCCTCGAGAACGACAAGCCCGTGCCGGTCGACGTCCTGCTCGACCGCCTCGGCGCCGTCGTCACGCCGGCCTTCGTGGACATCCGCAACATCGCGGTCCCGGTCCCCGTCCCGGACTCGGCCCCGCCGACGGCTCCGGTGCGGCTCCTCGCGGCGGCCGAACGGTCCCCGGAGGCCTGAGCGTGGTGGACTACCGCACCGTCAAGCGCGCCGTCGACCTCGTCGTCTGCGCGCTGGTGCTGCCCCTGCTGATGCCGATCTTCCTGGCGTGCGCGGTGGCGGTCCGGCTCGACAGCCCCGGCCCGATCACGTTCGGCCAGGCCCGCACGGGTCGCGACGGCCGGCGGTTCAAGATGTACAAGTTCCGGACCATGGTCCAGAACGCCGAGGAGCTCAAGGAGGAGCTGCGGCACCTGTCCATCGTGCCGTGGCCCGACTTCAAGATCATCGACGACCCGCGGATCACCCGGGTCGGCAAGATCCTGCGCAAGACCAGCCTCGACGAGCTGCCGCAGTTCATCAACGTGCTCCTCGGCCACATGACCCTCGTCGGCCCGCGCCCGACGTCCTTCGCCGCCGACACGTACTCGCTGTGGCACACGGCCCGCCTCGAGGTCGCCCCCGGCCTCACCGGGCTGTGGCAGGTCGAGGGCCGCAACGCCGCGACGTTCGACGAGCGGCTCCGGATGGACATCACCTACATCGCCAACATGCGGCCGATGTTCGACCTGAAGATCATCCTCAAGACGGTGCCCGCGGTCCTCATGCGCAAGGGCGCCTGACCCGCGCGACGGGCACGGTGCCGGCCGTCCGGCCGCGGAAGCACCTCAGCAGTACCTCAGCAGTACCGCGCGACGCGCGAGGCGGAACCGATTTGGAGTCCTCACCCCCCGCTGGGATAGACTCACCAAGCCCTCGCAGGCAGTGGTACCGGGTTCTCGGTGTCCTCTCCGCGGTGGTGAAGGGGCTGTAGCGCAGCTGGTAGCGCACCTCCATGGCATGGAGGGGGTCAGGGGTTCGA
>DAIOGQ010000219.1:0-6969 GCA_036745175.1 Kineosporiaceae bacterium | reverse complement strand
GCCCGCGGCCCTGCGCGGACGGCGCGACGGCGATCGTCTGGACGTCGGACTGGGCGCCGTTCGTCATGACGCCGGCGTAGCCGAGCAGGTCCCCGTCCGTGCCGCGGCCGGTCGACTCCGCGACGAGGTAGGTCCGGGTGTCCGGGTGCGCGAGCTCGGACCAGAACGCCTCCGGCGTCCACGCCGTGGCGCCGAAGAGCACCCGCTCGAGCGGGGCGACGCGCTCGAGGTCCCACCAGCGCATCGGCCGCAGCGCCGCGTCGGACGTCACCGTTCCCCCGCGGCAAGGGCGCGCTTGCGGGCACCGGGCTCGGTGGCGTCCGGCCGGCGCAGGTAGAGCGGCTCCGGCGCGACGAGCACGGCCCTCGCGACGTCGTCCGCGCCGGCCGCGAGGGCCCGGACGGCGAGCTCGGCGAGGGCGCCCGCGGCGACGTCGAGCGGCTCGGCGGTACCGGCCGGCACGTCGGGCGCACCGGCGCTGGGGCCGTCGGGCACGCCGGCGGAGGGACCGGCCGGTGGAGCGTCGAGCAGCACCCCGGGGTAGAGCAGCGCCCCGCGCCCGACGACCCGGCGGCCGGCCCGTGGCACCCCGGCTGCGGGTCCGACGTGCGGTCCGTCGAGCCGGACGGCGCGGGGGGTCCCCGCGGCGTCGGCGGCCCGGGCGTAGCCGGCCCAGTAGACCTCGCGCCGACGGGCGTCGGTCGCGACGAGGAAGCCGCCGCCGGGGGCGAACTGCTCGCAGCCGGCGCCCCGGACGGCGGCGTGCGCGAGCGCGTCGAGGGAGCAGACACCGACGACGTCGACCCCGAGCGCGTGGCCGAGCACTCGCGCCGTGACGAGCCCGACCCGCAGCCCGGTGAACGGGCCCGGCCCGACTCCGACGGCGATCACGGTGAGGTCCCGGCGGTCGGCCCCGGCATCGGCGAGCGCCGCCGCGACGAGCGGCGCGAGGTGCTCGGCGTGACCGCGTGCGCCCGGCTCGGAGCGCTCCGCCCGGACCGCCGTACCGTCGTGGACGGCCGCGGTCACCGCGGCGCCGGAGGTGTCGAGCGCGAGAAGCAGCACGGGTGTCGTGTCCGTCAGTCCGTCGTCGACCCGGTCAGCCCGTCGGGAGCGGGACGCCGCGCCAGCGCCCGCCGTGCCCAACGATCTCGACCCGGCGCGGCTCGTCGCCCTCGGCCGGCGCGCGGTCGGCGGCGAGGTCGGCGTCGCCGGCCGACCCGCGCGGGCGCAGCAGCCGGACCTCGAGCCGGTCGGCCGCGAGCTCCTCGACGAGCCCCTCGCCCCACTCGACCACGGTGACCGAGTCGCCGAGGGTCGCGTCGAGGTCGAGGTCGTCGACCTCCGCGAGGGAGCCGAGCCGGTAGGCGTCGACGTGGACCAGCGCCGGGCCGCCGCCGAGCGCCGGGTGCACGCGCGCGATGACGAACGTCGGGCTCGTCACGTCGCCGCGGACGCCGAGGCCCCGGCCGATGCCCTGGGCGAGCGTCGTCTTGCCGGCGCCGAGGTCGCCCGACAGGACGACGAGGTCGCCGGCCCGCAGCAGCGCTGCGAGCGCGCTGCCGAGGTCGCGCATCGTGTCCGCCGACGGGACCTCCCCCCGCGCCCGGACGACCGCCGTGTCGTCGCTGCGGAACGTCTCGGCCCGGTGGGCGCCGCTCACACTGTCTCCCTGGTCGAACACCTGCTCGTTCACGCCGACAACCCCCCGGCGTCGCGTCGCCGGCGTCGACGGCGCAGTGGCATGACCGTTCGACGCGCCCGCGTACCGTACCGCCTCGCCCCCGGGGCCGCGTTCGCGCGCAGCGCCCGGTCGACGAGCTCGACGATGTGGCCCGTGACCACCTGCGGATGCTCGAGCATGAGCAGGTGGCCGGCGTCCCGGACGACGACATGCTCGGCGCCGGGGACGAACCGGACGATCTCGTCGCTGTGCGCGGACGGTGTGAGCAGGTCGGAGTCGCCGACGACGACGAGCACCTCGAGCCCGTCGAGCCCGTCCAGCGCGGCCCGCTTGTCGTGGTTGCCGAACGTCGGCAGGAAGTCGCTGATGACCTCCAGGCGCGTCGAGGCGATCATGTGCGCGGTGAAACGGACGAGCTCGTCGCTCACCGGGGAGGCGTAGGAGTAGCGCCGGACGAGGACGGCCTCGAGGTCGCTGCCGATCCGGCGGCCGCGCTCGACGAGCCGCGGCGTCCGGGTCAGCGTCTTGATCGCGCCGGGCGCGAGCCGCTGGACGAGCTTGCCGAGGCCTGGGAGCCCGAAGTCGACCTCGCCGAGCCCGCCGGCGCTCGTCGACACGAGCGCGACGCCGAGGACGCGGTCGGTGAACAGGTCGGGCCGCTTCTCCGCGAGCGACATGATCGTCATGCCGCCCATCGAGTGCCCGACGAGCACGAGCGGACCGTCGGCGGCGACGGCGGCGACGACCGCCTCGAGGTCGCGGCCGATCTGGTCGATCGTCGCCGACCCCACTGGCCCGGACCCGGAGCGGCCGTGCCCGCGCTGGTCCCACAGGACGAGGCGGTACCGGCCTCGCAGCGCCTTGCGCTGGCAGTGCCAGGCGTCCATCGTCAGTGCGTAGCCGTGGCAGAAGACGACTGTGACCGGCGGCCCGTCGGTCGCCAGGCCGGGAGAGCCGGCGGCTCGGGGCGCCGCTTCCGCAGCGAAGTCCTCGATCTCGTCGACCTCGACGTGCAGGGCCGTCCCGTCGTCCGCCCGGACGACGCGAGCACCGCCGTGGAGCGTGCCGTAGCCCTCGCCGGGGCCCTCGCCCTCGCGACCGGGCAGCAGCGGACGGCCGACGGCGACCCGCTCCGCGGCGAGCCCGATCGCGGCCCCGACCCCGGCAGCGGCCAGGCCGATCCCGAGGGACAGCAGCCCGACCCGGCCTCCGCGGCCCTGCTCGGTCACGGCACACCCGCCGAGCCGACGTGCCGGCGCGGCACCCGCGCACCGATCCGGGTGATGATCTCGTAGCTGATGGTCCCGGCCGCGTCCGCCCAGTCCTGCGCCGTCGGCCGGGGGGCCGCACCCGGTCCGGCGGCCGGGTCCACGCCGGGCGCCGGGTCGCCGAAGAGCATCGCGACGTCACCCTCCCGCACGCCCGCGGTGTTCGCCGCGTCGTGCAGGTCCAGGACGACCTGGTCCATGCAGACCCGGCCCGAGACGGTGTAGCGGCGCCCGCGCAGGAGCACCGGGCCGCGGTTGCCCGCGCGCCGCGGCACGCCGTCCGCGTAGCCGAGCGGGACGAGCGCGACCGTCGTGTCGGCGTCCGTCAGGTACTCGTGGCCGTACGAGACGCCCGCGCCGGCCGGGACCGACTTCACCAGGGCGATCCGGCCGAGCAGAGCCATCGCCGGCCGCAGCCCGAGGTCGGCGCTGGAGCGCAGGTCCGGCACGGGCGACAGGCCGTAGACCGCGACTCCGGGGCGGACGAGGTCGAACGCCGCGGCCGGGTTCGTCACGGTCGCTGCGGAGTTCGCCAGGTGCCGGACCTCGAGCCGGGCGCCGCGGCGCTCGGCGAGCGCCACAGCGGCGGTGAAGGCGGCCGTCTGCGCGCGCACGGTGGGGTGCTCCGGCGCGTCGGCCCAGGCGTAGTGCGACATGAGCCCGACGAGCCGGACGGCGCCCCCGGCCTCGGCGCGCAGCGTCGCGTCTAGCAGGTCGGGCAGGTCGGCGACGGTCACCCCGTTGCGGGACAGCCCGGTGTCGACCTTGAGGTGGACCCGGGCCGTCGTCCCGGTCGCCCGGGCCGCCGCGACGACCTCGTCGAGCGCCCAGCCTGCGCTCACGCCGATGTCGATACCGGCGGTCAGGGCGTCCGCGAAGGCGTCCCCGGGCACGGTGAGCCAGGCGAGCAGCGGCGCGCTGACCCCGGCGGCCCGCAGCGCCAGCCCCTCGGCGAGCTGGGCGACCCCGAGCCACGCGGCCCCGCCGGCGAGCGCGGCCCGGGCTGACGGCACCAGGCCGTGACCGTAGGCGTCGGCCTTGACGACGGCCATCACCCCGGCCGACCCGGCGGCCGCGTCGAGGACGGCCACGTTCGCAGCGATCGCGTCGAGGTCGACGACCGCGCACGCGGGGAGCCCGGCAGGCAGCAGGCCGTCGAGGTCGCGAGACGGTGCGGCGGCCGGTGCGAGGCTCGGGTGACTGGTCATGGTGGACCGATTCTGTCAGCCGAGCAGATCGGCGACCGTGGCCGGGAGCGCCTGCGCGACGTCGGAGGCGATGATCGGGCCGCCGCCGCTCGCCCGCGCTGCAGACCGGCCGTGGACCAGCGCGGCGAGGCTCCCCGCGTCGAGCGCGGACAGCCCGGCGGCGAGCAGGGTGCCCGCGATCCCGGCGAGGACGTCGCCCGCGCCGGCGGTCGCGAGCCAGTTGGGGGCGTCCGCCTGGCTGCGGAGCCGGCCGTCCGGGGTCGCCACGAGCGTCGTCGCTCCCTTGAGCAGGACCGTCGCCCCGGTCGCCCGGGCGGCCCGGACGGCGTACTCGGCCGGCCGGGCCTCGACGTCGGCACGCAGCGGCCCGGGGTCGTCCGAGCCGTCCGGGCCGTCGAGCGGACCGAGGTCGCCGAGCAGCCGGGCGATCTCGCCGGCGTGCGGGGTGAGCAGGACGTGCGGTCCGAGCGCGGTCCCGTGGCCGGTGCGTGCCTCGGCGACGAGCCCGGGGACGACGGCGAGCCCGCCAGCGTCGACGACGCACGGGTCGCCGGACGTCAGCGCGCGCTCGACCACGTCGCGCTGGCCGTCACGGGCGTCGGGGTCGACGCCCGGTCCGAGCACCCAGGCCTGCACGCGGCCCTCACCGACGACGACCTCGGGCCAGCGGGCCCGGACCTGGTCGGTGGCGTGCTCGGGCCCGGCGTAGCGGACCATGCCCGCCCCGGCCCGCAGGGCTCCGCCCACCGCGAGGACGGCAGCGCCGGTGTAGGCCGCGGACCCCGCGACGACGCCGACGACGCCGCGACGGTACTTGTCGTCGTCGGGCGACGGGACCGGCCAGAGGTCGGCGGCGTCCGCGGTCTGGAGCCGCTCGACCGCGGCGACGTCCGGCAGGAGCGGGCCGAGCCCGATGTCCACCTCGACGACCCGGCCCGCGGCCCGCGACGCCGGCGCCAGGAGCAGGCACGGCTTGGCGGCGCCGAAGGTCACGGTCACGTCGGCGACGACGTGGGAGCCGGGGGTCGCGCCGGTGTCCGGCTCGACGCCGCTCGGCAGGTCGACGGCGACGACGACGGGGCGGCGCGGGCCGCCGGCCGGTGCGCCGTCGGCTACGGCGGTCCGGAGCACACTGCGCCGCAGGCCCGCGACGAGCCGGTCGGCCGGCTCGCGCAGGCCCGGCGACCCGCCGAGCCCGACGAGCCCGTCGATGACGAGGTGGGCGGCGGCCAGGGCCCCGGCCGCCCGGGGGTCGGCGCCGTCGACGGTCCTGCCGCCTGCGGCCCGCAGCGCGGCGAGCCCCTCGGCGTGCACGGCGGCCGCGCAGAGGACGGCGTCGACCCGGGCACCCCGGCGGGCCAGCCGCTCCCCGGCCCAGAGCGCGTCGCCACCGTTGTTGCCGGCCCCGACGAGGAGCGTGACCCGACGTCCGCCGACCCCGCCCGCCGCGTCGCGCAGCACGGCGGCGCAGACGGCGGCGAGCCCCGCGGCGGCCCGCTGCATGAGGGCGCCGTCCGGCACCTGCCCGAGCCGCACCCCCTCGGCGGCCCGCACGTCCGCGACCGACCACGCCCGGATCACGCCCCGCCTCCCGGCCTGCTCGACGTCCTCTGGTGGCGAAGGGGCCCTACCCGGCCGCTCGTAGGGCCCCTTCGCCACCAGAGGACGACGCTGCGGGCGCCGGCGACGGCCAACACAGTCAGCCGTCCCGCTCGGCGATGACGACGGCGCTCGCGATCCCGGCGTCGTGCGACATGGACAGGTGGAAGCGGGACACCCCGAGCACCTGGGCGCGGGCCGCCACCGTGCCCTCGACCTGCACGCTGGGGGCGCCGTGCTCGTCCTTGACGACAGTCGCGTCGACCCACCGCATGCCCGGCGGCGCCCCGAGCGACTTGGCGACGGCCTCCTTGGCGGCGAACCGGGCCGCGAGGCTCGCGAGCGGCAGGTGGCGCTCGGTCGGGGTGAAGAGCCGTTCGCGCAGTCGCGGCGTCCGGGCGAGCTCGGCGCCGAAGCGCGCGACGTCCACGACGTCGATGCCGACACCCACGATCACGCTCCCGAGCCTGTCACATCCACCCCGGCACGCGGCGTCCCTGCCACCGCCCTCACCCGCTTCCACCGATCCCTTCGTCACAAGAGCGCTCCCAACTGCGACACGCCGCACCTACGCCGGTTGTTCCGTACTTGTGGACAGTCTCGGCCGGCTGCGGCCCCATCCGCCGAAGACACCTGGACGCCGGCGGCGCGGCGGGGCTCCGAGGGCGCCTGTGGCGCGTGGGCGGGCGCGGCGGGTGGCGCTGTCCATGAGGACTGAACAACGGTGCCGCCGTGCGGCGTGTCGTGCTTGGGAGCGCTCTTGTGACGACATCAGGTGTGGGGGCTCGACAGGCGGCGGCTCGACGGGGCGACGGGCCCACGGACGGCGGGACTGTGCGGGCCTACTCGACGGTGACGGACTTGGCGAGGTTGCGCGGCTGGTCGACGTCGAGGCCCTTGGCCGTCGCGAGCTCGCAGGCGAACACCTGCAGCGGGACGACGGTGACGAGCGGCGCGAGCAGGGTCGGGGTCTGCGGCACCCGGATCACCTCGGACGCGAACGGGACGACCTCGTCGTCCCCTTCCTCTGCGATGACGATCGTCCGGGCTCCGCGGGCGTTGATCTCCTGGATGTTCGAGACGACCTTGCTGTGCAGCGAGTCCTTGCCGCGCGGCGACGGGACGATGACGAACACCGGCTGGCCGGCCTCGATGAGCGCGATCGGCCCGTGCTTGAGCTCACCCGCCGCGAATCCCTCGGCGTGGATGT
>DAIOGQ010000218.1:0-6991 GCA_036745175.1 Kineosporiaceae bacterium | reverse complement strand
GGGCGGCCGCGCGCGGTTAGGGTCGATCGGGATGGGGCTGTCCACGTACCTCGAGTTCCTGCTCGACGACGTCATCCGTGAGGCGGGGTCGCTCGTCTTCCTCGCCGGGCTCGTCGTCGCGGCTGTCGTCGCCCGACCGTTGGGACGGCGCTTCGCGGTGTCGCCCTGGCTCGCGGCGTCGACCGTCGCCGCGCTGGCCGCGATCGCCGCTGTGACGCTCGTGCCGGGGACGTCGGTGTGGGAGTTCCTGCGCCACCCGCTCGGCGGCGACCTCGAACCTCGGGCCTGTGTCGCCGGCGGGGTGACGGCTGCGTTCACCGGTCTCTGGTCGGACTTCGGCGGTCCGCTCAACGTCGTCCTCTTCGTCCCGGCCGGGGTGCTGCTCACCCTGTGGAGCCGTCGTCCGGTCCGGGTCGCCGTCGTCCTGTCCGTGCTGTCGCTCACGATCGAGGCCGTCCAGGTCGTCATCGGGCGGCACTGCGCAGCCGTCGACCTCGTCGCGAACTCGCTCGGCGCCGTCCTCGCGGCGGCCGCCGCGGCCGTCGCGGCGGTGGCGGCCGCGCGCCGACGCGCGTCCGTCGTCGCACCGGACGCGCGGCATTGACGAGCGGTTGCGCACGGCCGCCGGCGTCCGACCGCTCAGCGACCTACGACCGCGTGATCGGCACGCAGTTGCCCGTGTGGTACCCGCTGTCGGTGGCCTTGACGAGCCGGTGCCGCGAGTTCGCGATCCGGGCGCAGACCTTCGGGGCGTCGCCGATCGCCGTCGTGTAGTCGCGGCTGCTCGCCTTGCGCACCGAGGGCTTCTGGTCCTCGACGTACCACTTCCCTGGGTTGGCGGCGTGCGCGCCCATCGTGTCCTCGGCCGGGTCGGTGCCGTCACCGCCGTAGATGTGCAGGTGGAAGCCGCCGTCCACGTTCGGGCTCGCGTCGGCGAAGCTCGCCTCGTAGTCGATGGTGAGGACCAGCCCGTCGAACGTCGCCTCCGTCAGGCACACCCAGCGCGGGTTCGCCTTGATCTCGGCGGTGCAGCGCTCGTCGGCGGGCTGCGACTCGGTCGCGCTCGGCGTCGCAGTCCCGGACGCCGAGGCGCTGACCGACGGCGACCCGGTGTTCGTCGGTCCCGGCCCGGCGGCGTCGGCGCCACGGCTCTTGATGAACGCGGCGGTCGCCGCCGAGGCGAGCCCGAGCACGACGACGAGCGCGACGGCGGCGACGACCCGGCTCGGCCGGGGCCGTCCGGGCTCCCGCTGCCGGCGCGGGGACCCCGGGACGAGTGGACCGCCGCCGCCGTCCGGGCCATCCGTGCCCGCTCGACGCGGCAGCGCCGACGGGACGGCGGGGAAGACCTCGGTCGCAGCGGCGCCGACGGACCCGCCGCCGCGGCCCGGCTCGGGGAAGGCCGCGGCGGCCGGTGCCGGCATCGGCGCGGGTGCGGGTGCGGGAGCAGGCGCGGGTTGGAGCGGCGGGCCTGTCGGCGGCACGGACATGCCTTCGATGATCGGCGGCGCCGGGGCCCGTTCCGGCGTCGGTGGCGGCATCGACGCGACGACGGGTGCAGCGGTGGCTGGTGCGGCGGGTGCAGGTGCGGGCGGTCCGGCGGGTGCAGCCGCGGCTGGTCCGGCGGGTGCGGCCGTGGGCGGTCCGGTGGGTGCGGTGCCGGTGAGGGTCTCCCCCGCCAGCCAGGCGGACCCGAGCGCGACGGCGTGCTTGGGGTGGGCGTCCACGGCGACCGGGCGGCCGAGCTCGGCCCCGACGAGCTGGGAGACGATCGGCATCCGGGACGAACCGCCGACCAGGAGCACGGAGTGCAGCTCCTCGGGCGTGACGCCGGCCGAGCGCAGGGCACGGCGCAACGCGTCCAGCGTGTCCTGGAGCGCCGGCCGGACCATCGACTCGAGCTCGGCCCGGGTCAGTCGGACCTCGGTCGCGAGGTTGGGCAGCAGCACCGGGATCGTCGTGTCGGTGTCCGACGACAGCGCCTCCTTGGCCTGGGTGCACTCCTCGCGGAGCCGGGCTACGGCGGCGACAGCGGCGCCGTCGTCCTCGTCGAGGTCGCTCAGCGCACTCCCGACGGAACGTGCCACGTGCGCGTACACCGCGGCATCGAAGTCGATCCCGCCGAGCCGCTCGATGCCCTCCGGTCGGCCGAGGATCTCGAAGCCGCCGCCGCCGACCGTCTTGCGCAGCACCGCCGCGTCGAACGTGCCGCCGCCGAGGTCGTAGACGGCGACGACGGCACCGTCCGGTATCCGCTGCTGCTGCGCGTAGAAGACGGCCGCTGCCTCGGGCTCGGTGGTGAACGTCGCGTCCTCGAGTCCGGCGACCCGGACCGCCTGCCGCAGCAGGTCGGTCTTGTAAGGCCCCCAGTTCGCCGGGTGGCTCACGCAGACCGTCGACGGCGGGCCGCCCTCACGGGCGCTGACCTCCTCGACGACGGCGCGCAGCATCCGCCCCATGAGCGCCTCGGCCGAGTACGGGACACCGCCGAGAAGGATCGGCGTCACGTCGCCCAGCCGGCGCTTGAACTCGCGCGCCACCCGGTGCGGCGTGGTCAGCGCGCGGCGGTTGGCCGTCTCGCCGGTGATGATCGTCTCGTCCTCACGGAGCACGACGACGGACGGCACCGCCGCGGCCCGGCTGCCGAGCGAGGACACCTCGGCCCGGCCGTCACGCCAGACCGCCGCGGCGGTGAAGGTGGTGCCCAGGTCGATGCCGAGTGCGTACATCACAGCGCTCCGAGGTCGGGGGTGAGCAGGATCCTAGGAGGCAGGAGTGGGGGTGTCTGGGGGGAAGTCCCCGCATCCGACCCCCGGCGGCTGTTCCTACAGTGGTGCGCATGGAACCCGTGCGACCCCTCCGTGACGTCTTCGCCGACCTGGCCGGCACGGACGGCGGGCAGGCCCGCGAGGCCCTCACCCTGGCCGGCCACGAGGAGCTCCCGGACGACCTCGTCTCGACGGCGATCGCCGGTTACGCAGGGACGGCACCCGCGGAGGTCGCCGAGCACCTGGCCCCGTTCGTCGCAGGAGACGGTGTCCCGGCCCCGGCAGACGGCCTCGCCCTGCTCACGACCGCGCCGACCGGACCCTGGGACGACGAGGTATTCCTCGACGGCGCGGACGGTCTCGACGCCGCGGACGGCTTCGACGACGTGTCCTTGGACGACGCGGCCGACCTCGACGGCGGGGACGACGCCGGGCTCGGCGGGCTCGACGCGGCCGACCGGCTCGACGGCACCGACGCACCCGCCACGGACGCACCCGGCACGGACGACGGTGGGCTCGACGCGACAACCCCCGACGTGGAGCGAGCCACGGCCGACGAGGCCGCCCCGTTCGGTGCCGGGCACACCGGCGGGGCCCCCGTCGACACCGACGACACGCTCGACCGACCGGCGGACGTCGACGGACCGGACGTCGACGCGCCGGCGGACCTCCTGCCCACCGTGCTCGGCGGGCTCGAGGACGGCCAGGCACCGGCGTCGGCGGACGACCTCGTCGGGACGGACCCGGGCTTCGGGGTCGGCGCCGAGGCGCTGGACGACGGCACCGACGACGGATCGGACGGGCCTGACCTCGACGACGCCGGCTGACGGCGGCGGCGGGGCCGGCGACGGTGGACCGCCGAGGGTCACCGGGCTCCCGCCAGCTCGGCGAGCAGCCCTTCGCACGACCGGATCGCGACCCGGGCGGCGACGACGAGCTCGTGCGGCGTCAACGGATTCTCGGCCCGGCGCTGCCAGCGCACGAGCGCCTGGCTCGCGGCAGCCGTCCGCTCCGGGACGCCCGCCTCGGGGTCGAGCCGGAGCCGCTCGTGGGCGGCCGTCCCCGTCCCGCCGATGAGGTGCTCGAGGTCGGTCAGGATGTCGGGCTTGCCGCTGACCCATCCGGCGCGCAGCGCCGAGAGCACCCGCAGCTCGTTGAACGGATGCGCCGACGCGGTGATCTCCTCGATCTCGCCGGAGAGCGCGACGCTGCCCTGGCGCGGGTGCTCGTGGACGAGCCGGTCGAGGGCGAGGAGCGCCGACCGGCTCTTGAGGACGTCGCGGCGCTGGTAGAACAGCGACGCGAGGACACCGTGCAGCTCGTCGAGGCCGCTGCGCGCGGCGAGCTCGCGGGCCAGGTCGGTCGCCGTCACGTCTCCCCGGCGCAGGACGGTCGACGCCAGCCGGACCCCGAAGACGCCGAACCGGTCGAGCAGATGCTGTCGCTCCGTGGACGTCAGCCCGAGCTCGGGCAGCTGGTCGAGGAAGCGGTCGGTCGACAGCAGGAGGTCCTCCACCGTACGCGGCGACCGCTCGGCGAGCCGGCGCAGGTGCCCGACCTCGGTCTCGGTGAGCGTCACCGCCGTCTCGGCGAGCAGGCCGGCCATCGGCACGACGGTCTGGACGACCCGACGCACGACCGGGTCGGCGGACAGCCGGGCGGCGATCCGGCGCGCGGACGCCATCGAGTCCGGTCGTCCGACCCCGATCTCGTCGGCCCGCGACAGGACGCCGATCGCGTTGACCGGGTTGGGCTGCGACACCTCGGTGTCCTGGAAGGCGCGGAGGAACTCCACGTCCCCCGAGTGCAGGTGGCGCATGAGGTACAGGACGGCGTCCGCGGGGGTCTCGTCCTCCTCGGCCGCCAGCACCTCCCAGGCCCGGCGGCTCACCGCCTCGCTGAGCGAGCCGATCCCAGGGGTGTCGATGAGCGTCACCGACCGGAGCGCCTGCGAGGGCCACGTGACGTCGAGGCTGTCCACGTCCTCGGGGGGCACCCCGCCGAGGTCCACCTCGATCGCGCCGTCCTCCCGGTGGAACCGGACCTGCCGCGGCTCCCCGTCGCGGGGGTGCAGAACCACCCGGTAGGTGTGACCGTCGGAGTACCACGTGACGATCCGGGTGCACTCCCCGGCGTCCGTCGGCGCGAGTCGCTCCCCGACGAGCGCGTTGAGAAGCGTCGACTTGCCGGACTTCACCCGGCCGGCGACCGCGACGCGCAACGGTGCGTCGAGCCGGGCGGCGGTCGCGACGAGCTGCGCCTCGTGCGACGTCCCGCGGTAGACCTCCACCGCCTGGCCGAGGGTGGCGCGGGTGCGGTCGACGAGGCTCACGCGGCCACCGCCTCCGCGCGCAGCCGGAGCTGGGCGAGCCGGGCCAGCTCGGCGTCGAGGTCCTTGAGCCGACGCTCCCGTTCGGCCTGGGTGCGCTTGACCGACTCCGACGCCGATTGCAGGGCCTGGGACGTCGAGCGGTTGAGCTCCTCGGCGCGGGCGGTGTAGTGGTCGCGCAGCTGGCGCTGGATCCGGCGCAGCGTGTCGCGGGAGTCCTTGCCCATGACGAACTGCACCTCGTCGCAGTAGCGGCGGACCGCGTTCTTCGCCTGCGCCTGGCGCTGGGCCAGCTGGCGGCGCTTCTCGTCGCGCAGTCCCGCCCGGCCCATGAGCAGGCCGATCGGGATGGCGATCGGCGCCAGCCCGGTGAGCCCCATCAGGCTCGGCAGCATGGTGAACATGAGGATCCCGCTGTAGCTGCCGCGCAGGGCCACCATCGTCTGCTTGCGGGCGGTCATCTTCTCGAGCTTGACGTCGGGGTCGAACTCGGTCCGGCTGAGCAGGGGCGTCGGGTTGTAGACGGCGAGCCGGCCGAGCTCCTCGCCGGACACCTCACGGAAGTGCTCGCCGACCTCACCGCTGAGGTCGGCGGCCCGGTCGCGCAGGTAGGTGTAGTTCGCCACGAGCTCGTAGGAGATCCGGGACTGCAGCCAGGTCTCCATCTGCGGCCAGGTGTCGGCCGGGTCCGCCGCCATGAGGGCGTCGTCCGCCTCCGTGATGATCCGCCGGATCCGACCGCGCAGGTCGTGCTCGATGTCGGCGCCGATGTCGGTGATCCCGTCGCCCAGGGTCTGGTTCCAGCGCGAGGCGTTGGTGCGCAACGACTCCACGCGAGCCTTCGTCGACGTCAGCTCGTCGATGACCCGCTGGGCGCCGGCCGGGTCGGCGAGCGCGGACCGCTCGGCGTCGAACTGGCCGGCGAGCTGCTGGCAGACGGCGACGACCTCGCGGCCGGCGTCCTTGGCGGCCCGGGTGGCGCCGCCGGCGCCGATGTCGTCGGTGACGAGCCGGACGAGGTCGCGGAAGCCGGACTCGGTGTTGAGCGCCGCGTCGTTCGTCTTCACGGCACGGGCGCGCAGCGAGGAGGAGACGGTGTGCAGCGGGACCTCACCGAGGTTCTGCTGCCGCAGGTGGCCGGCGTTGAGGTCGCGGACCGTGCGCCAGGCGGGGTAGAAGTCCGTCTTCGTCATGACGCACACGACGGTCCCGCACAGGTCACGCGCCCGGCGCAGGAAGTCGACCTCGGTGGCGGTGAGCTCCTGGGACGCATCGGTGACGAAGAGAACCGCGTCGGCCATCGACGTCGCCGCGAGGCTCGCCGCGGCGTGCGTCGAGCCGAGCCCGCCGAGCCCGGGGGTGTCGACGACGACGAGACCGCTCGCGAGCATCGTCCGGGGCAGGCACACCTCGATGCCGGCGACGCGGCGGCCGTCGGCGCGCACTCCACCGCCCTCGACGGCGTGCCGGCGGATCTCGTCGACGGCGATGGTCTCGCGCTGCGGCGGGTCGGTGTCCAGCAGCACGCCGGCCGAGACCTCGGGGCCGTGCCGCACGTAGGTGGGGAGCGCGGTCGCGACGTCGTCGTCGACCGGGCAGACGCTGACGCCGACGAGCGCGTTGACGAGCGAGCTCTTGCCCTGCTTGAACTCTCCGACGACGACGACATGGGTGCCCGGGTCGACGAGCCGGCGCTGCGCGAGCGTGAGCCGCTCGGCGAGGTCCGGCCGGTCGAACGCGCCGCAGGCACTCAGCCCGTGCTCGACGACGGTCCGCGCGGCGGTGACGACGTCCGAGCCGGCCGGACGCGGCGTCCGTGCCGGGGTCTGCTGCGTCATGCCCGCTCCTCGGGTTCGTCGTGCCGTCACGTGCGGCAGCGGGTGCCGCCCCCACG
>DAIOGQ010000217.1:4366-7022 GCA_036745175.1 Kineosporiaceae bacterium | reverse complement strand
CGCATCCTCGACCGGCTCTACGGCTACGAGGTCTCGCCGGTGCTGTGGCGCAAGGTCCGCGCCGGGCTGTCGGCCGGCCGCGTCCAGTCGGTGGCCACCCGGCTCGTCGTCGAGCGTGAGCGCGAGCGGATGGCGTTCCGGTCGGCGTCCTACTGGGACCTCACCGGTGTCTTCGCCCCGCCCGCCGACAACGAGTTCGGAGCCCGGCTCGTCGCCCTCGACGGCACCCGGGTCGCGACCGGCCGCGACTTCGACGACCGGGGCCGCCTCACGGCCTCGGCCGCGGCCGCCGCGGTCGTCCAGCTCGACGAGGTCGCCGCCCGCGCGATTGTCGCCGCGCTCGACGGCGCCTCCGCCTCGGTGCGCAGCGTCGACGAGAAGCCGTACACCCGCCGTCCGGCCGCGCCGTTCACGACGTCGACCCTGCAGCAGGAGGCCGGCCGCAAGCTGCGGATGTCGACCCGGCAGGCGATGCGGGTGGCCCAGTCGCTGTACGAGAACGGGTACATCACCTACATGCGGACCGACTCGACGAACCTGTCCGAGCAGGCGATCTCCGCCGCCCGCCGGCAGGCGACCGAGCTCTACGGCCCTGACTACGTGCCGGGCCGCCCGCGGGTCTACCCGAGCAAGGCCAAGAACGCCCAGGAGGCGCACGAGGCGATCCGCCCCGCCGGGGACTCCTTCCGGACGCCGGCCCAGGTCGCCGGCGAGCTGCGCGGCGACGAGTTCCGGCTCTACGAGCTCGTCTGGAAGCGCACGGTCGCCTCGCAGATGGCCGACGCGCGGGGCTCGACGGCGTCCGTCCGGCTCGTCTCCGCCGTCCCGGCCGGCGAGGTGGAGGTCCCCGCGCGCTCCGGCTCGGCAGCCTCGGACGGCGCGGTGGTCCCGGCCCAGCGGCACCGGGTGCGGGAGGCCGAGTTCGCGGCGTCCGGCACCGTCATCACCTTCCGTGGCTTCCTCGCCGCCTACGAGGAGGGCCGTGACGAGGAGCGCAACACCGAGGCCCAGAACGACGAGCGCCGGCTGCCCGTCCTCGCCGTCGGCGACGGTCTCGCCGTCCGCGACCTCGTCGCCGACGGGCACGAGACGAGCCCGCCGCCGCGCTACACCGAGGCGAGCCTGGTGAAGGCGCTCGAGGAGCGCGGTATCGGCCGCCCGTCGACGTACGCCGCGACGATCTCGGTGATCCAGGACCGCGGCTACGTGACGAGCAAGGGCAACGCGCTCGTGCCGACGTGGCTCGCGTTCGCGGTGACCCGGCTGCTCGAGGACCACTTCGGCCGGCTCGTCGACTACGACTTCACCGCCTCGATGGAGGCCGACCTCGACCGGATCGCCGCGGGCGAGGAGGAGCGCTCCGCCTGGCTGTCCCGCTTCTACTTCGGCCCCCGCGGCCCCGGCGGCCCGAACGGCTCGGCCGCTGCGGCGTCCGGCGCCGGGGCGGGTCCGAACGGCACCGACGCCGCGCGGCTGGACGGCGGCCTGAAGCCGCTCGTCGACAACCTCGGTGACATCGACGCACGGGACATCAACACGGTCGTCCTCGGGGAGGGGATCGTGCTCCGGGTCGGCCGCTACGGGCCGTACATCGAGGCACCCGGCGAGGACGGCGGGGAGCCGCGCCGGGCGAGCGTCCCGGACGACGTCGCGCCCGACGAGCTGACCGTCGCCAAGGCGCGCGAGCTGCTCGAGACGTCCGGCGAGGGTGACCGCGTGCTCGGCGTCGACCCGTCGACCGGCCGCGAGGTCGTCGCCCGGGCCGGCCGCTTCGGTCCCTACGTCACCGAGGTCCTCGGCGAGGACGCACCCAAGAGCGCCAAGCCACGCACCGGCAGCCTGTTCGCGTCGATGCAGCTGCAGACGGTCGGTCTCGCGGACGCCCTGCGGCTGCTGTCGCTGCCCCGTCTGGTCGGAACCGAGCCCGCGACCGGCGAGGAGATCACCGCACAGAACGGCCGGTACGGGCCGTACCTCAAGAAGGGGACCGACTCGCGCTCGCTCACCGCCGAGGAGCAGATCTTCGAGATCACCCTCGAGGAGGCGCTCGCGATCTACGCCCAGCCCAAGCAGCGCGGCCGGGCCGCCGCCGCGGCGCCGCTGCGCGAGCTCGGCAACGATCCCGAGTCGGGCGCTCCGATCGTGGTCAAGGAGGGCCGCTTCGGCGCCTACGTCACCGACGGCACGACGAACGCGACGCTGCGCAAAGGCGACGAGGTCGAGACCGTGACGCCGGAGCGCGCCGCCGAGCTGCTCGCCGAGAAGCGCGCCAAGGGACCTGTCGCCGCCCGGAGGGGCGCACGCAAGACGGCGGCCAAGAAGCCGGCAGCCGGCGCCCCGGCGAAGAAGACCGCGGCCACGTCGACCGCCAAGGCGAGCGCCAAGGCGACGGCCGCCAAGAAGACGGCCGCCAAGAAGACGGCCGCCAAGAAGACGGCCGCCAGGAAGACGGCGGCCAGGAAGACGGCCGGCAAGAAGACGGCCGGCACGCAGGCTGCGACCAGGACGACGACCGCCAAGAAGGCCGCGACCCAGACCGCGACCGCCACGAAGGCCGCGGCCAAGACGGCACAGAAGGCGCCCGCGAGCTGATCCTGCGGTGCTGATCCTGCGGTGCTGATCCTGCGGTGCTGATCCTGCGGTGCTGATCCTGCGG
>DAIOGQ010000217.1:0-4266 GCA_036745175.1 Kineosporiaceae bacterium | reverse complement strand
TGCTGATGCGCCGCCGATTGCTGCGGCGAGCTCGCTCCGGTCCGCCGTGCTGTTCCAGGGGGCGGAGTGTCGCAGCGGTGCTGCGTGGACGGAGTGCGCGACCCCACGGCGTCCGCGACGTTCGAGCCGCCATGGGGCGCCCATCGATCGCCCCTCGAGTTCCACCTCGAGGACCAGTTCGAGCGTTGCGGCGGGTGGGGTGCCGCGGCAGCACACCTATGAGCGGCCCGGCGGCCGCCCGCTGTCCCGCCCGCTGTCCCGGCGTCCGCGCATGCATGCAGCCATGGATGTATGACGGCAGGGGTGTTCACCACTTCACTCATACATTCACGTCTGCATTGATCCCCAGCAGTGATCCTCAGCCGCGTCCAAGCAGCCCCACAGCCGTCCCGTCGCCCCGAGCGGAGTACTCGCCGCGCCGGGCCCCGCGTCCGCGCCGCTCGCCGGGCCCGCCTCCGCGCCGCTCTCCTCGCCCCGGCACCGCCCGCCGCGCCCCGCCCCGGCGCCGCTCGCCCCGCCCCACCGCCCGCCACCGCACGCCCCGACGCCCTGCCGAGCCACCCCCAACCCCTGCGGACTGTCGCCCTCCCCCACCCTCGGGTTACCGTGGGCCTGACGGGTGGGTCTCAGGTCGCGAGGTCGCCGATGATCACGTGGACGCGTCGCAGGCGCGAGGACGTCGACCCCTTCCGCGCGCTCGAGGTCCAGTCGTCGCTGGCCCGGATCGAGCGGACGATCGCCGAGATCGAGGCGGACGACGCCCGGTTCGCGCGGGCCCATCATCTGCGTGCGCTGCGGATCGCGTACGACGGGCTGCTCGACGAGGCATGCGTGCTGGCGGACGTCGAACAACTGCCCGACATCACTCCGCTACGCCGCGTCGTCGCCGAGGCGGAACTCGGGTCGCGCGGCTGGACGTGGTGACCGACCGTCCGACTCCGCGGCTACCCTGACCCGGTGGCACGGCACTCCGATCCACCGCACCCCGACGGCGAGACCGCCTCGGGGGTCCCGCTTGCCGTGCCCCCCGGGCCGGTGACGTCCCTCCCCGACGACGACCGCGACGCGGCGCCGGACCACGACGTCCGCGCCGTCCTGCGGATCACGCCGTTCCGCCGGCTGTGGATGGCCCTGGGCCTGTCGAGCTTCGGCGACTGGCTCGGCCTGCTCGCGACGGCGGCCCTCGCCAAGAACCTCGCCGGCGGCTCCTACACGGCCGAGAACTTCGCGATCGCCGGGGTCTTCATCCTGCGCCTCGCGCCCGCCGTCGTCCTGGGCCCGATCGCGGGGGCGCTCGCCGACAAGCTGAACCGGCGTTGGACCCTCGTCCTCGGCGACCTCCTGCGGTTCGTGCTCTTCGCCTCGATCCCGCTCGTCGGAACGCTGACGTGGTTGTACTCCGCGACGATCCTCATCGAGTGCGTCGCCCTGTTCTGGATGCCGGCGAAGGACGCGACCGTCCCCAACCTCGTGCCCCGCAAGAGGCTCGAGGCGGCCAACCAGATCAGTCTCGTGGCCACCTACGGCAGCGCTCCGCTCGCGGCGCTCGTCTACTCCGGACTCGCGCTGCTCACGGGCATCCTCGACAACTGGTTCGACCGCCTCGCGGCCAACCCGGTCGACCTCGCGCTCTACTTCAACGCCTTGACGTTCCTCGTGTCCGGCCTGGTGATCTGGAACCTCGCGATCCCGCCGCGCAGCCTGCCCGCGGACGGTGAGCACCCGAGCGTCGTCCGGCTCATCATCGACGGCTGGAAGTTCGTCGGCTCGACGCCGGTGGTCCGCGGCCTCGTCCTCGGCATGCTCGGGGCGTTCGGCGCCGCGGGGTTCGTGGTCGGCCTCGCGCAGACCTTCGTCTCCGACCTCGACGCGGGTCAGCCGGGCTTCGGCGTGCTCTTCGGCGCTGTCTTCGTCGGCCTCGCCGTCGGCATGTGGACGGGTCCGCGGCTGCTCGTCGACTTCTCCCGTCGGCGCCTCTTCGGCCTCGCGCTGGCGGCGGCCGGTGGGTTCCTCGTCCTGCTCGCGCTCGTGCCGAACATCGTCATGGCGGTCCTGTTCGTCACGGCGCTCGGCGCCTGCGGCGGCGTCGCGTGGGTCACCGGGTACACCCTGCTCGGCCTCGAGGTGGACGACGAGGTCCGGGGTCGGACGTTCGGCTTCCTCCAGTCCGCGGCCCGGGTCGTCCTCGTCCTCGTCCTGGCGCTCGGCCCTGCGCTCGCCGCGCCCATCGGCCGGCACACGATCAGCTTCACCGACTACCTTGCGCTCAGCTACAACGGTGCGGCGTGGGTGTTCCTGCTCGCCGGCCTCCTCGCGATCGCCATGGGCGTCACCGCGTTCCGGCAGATGGACGACCGTCGCGGCACCCCGCTCGTCGCCGACCTGCGACGGGCCTGGGCCGCCCGGACCGAGGGGCCGCGCCCCCGGCGCAGCACGGCACCCGGCTACTTCATCGCCTTCGAGGGCGGGGACGGCGCGGGAAAGTCGACGCAGGCCAAGCTGCTCGGCCAGTGGCTGCGCGAGGACGAGGGCCACGAGGTGGTCCTCACCCGCGAACCGGGCGCGACACCGGTCGGGGTCCGACTGCGCGACGTCCTGCTCGGTCACGAGAACAGCGTCGGGCCGCGTGCCGAGGCGCTGCTCTTCGCCGCCGACCGCGCTCACCACGTCGCCTCCCTCGTCCGGCCCGCGCTCGAGCGCGGGGCCGTCGTCGTCACCGACCGGTTCGTCGACTCCTCGATCGCCTACCAGGGCGCGGGGCGCGACCTCGACCCGGACGACGTCGCACGGCTGTCGCGGTGGGCGACGAACGGGCTCCTGCCCGACCTCACGGTCGTGCTCGACCTGCCCTCGGAGATCTCCCGGGTGCGGCGCCGCCGCGACGTGAGCCGGACGAACGGCGACGACAGCATCGAGTCCGAGCCCGACGAGTTCCACGACCGTGTCCGCGAGCGTTTCCTCGACCTCGCCCGCCGCGAGCCGCACCGCTACCTCGTGCTCGACGCCTCGGAGTCTCGGGAGGACATCCAGGCCGCGATCCGGGACCGGCTGCGCAACGTCGTCCCGGTGTCCGCGCGCAAGCGCGCCGGGCTCGCGTCCCGGCTCGCCGAGGAGGAGAAGGCGCGGCTGCGCAAGGCGACCGCCGAGGCGGACGTGCTCCGGCTCGACGCCGAGCTCCGCGGCCGCACGCGGGACGAGTCGTTGGCCCGTGAGCGGGCCCGCCGCACGGCGCGCGAGGAGGCCGAGCGGCTGCTCCGCGAGGAGTCCGCAAAGGCCGTCGGGACCGCCCCTGCGTCCGATGCCTCCGCCTCGGCGCACGGCTCGACGTCGCCGTCCGTGGCCTTGCCGACGCGTCCGCACACCGCGCCGCTGACCGCAGGCCCCGCGCCTCCGGCGACGTCCGCGACACCGGCGCCCGCGCCACCGGCTGTGCCCGGAGCGGTCGTCCCGCCCGCCCCCTCGGCGGCACCGACCGTGCCCGTCGACACCGCACGCGTCCTGAGGCACGACGCGCCGACCGCCGAGCTCCGCTCCACCCCACCGGCCGACCACGTCGCGTTGCCGCACCACGTTCCGTCGTCCCCCGGCGCCGGGCGGTCGGACGGCGCCCGGCGGTCCGACCGCCTGGCCACCTCCGCGCCGTCCATGCCCGCGGGCCCGGTCGCCACCGAGCGCCCCACGCTCGGTGCTGGCATCGGCGGGCTGGGCGGCATCGGGACCGGCGCCGGTCGCCTCCTGCGCCGGCTGCGGCTGGGCCGGGACGATGCCCGGGACGATGCCCGGGACGATGCCCGCGACGGTGCCCGCGCCGACACCCCCGACGCCGGCACGCCGCGCGCCCGGGACGTCCGTGCCGCACCCCCCGGTGAACCGGACGACGAGCGTCGCGACGGGGTCGACCGGTCGGCCGACCCGACGGCGGTCGACCTGTCGGACGAGATCTTCGGCCCGCGGCAGGACGGGGTGTTGTGAGCGTCTGGGACGACCTTGTCGGTCAGCCGGATGCCGTCACCACCCTGCGCCGGGCCGCCGAGGCCGCGCGCGCCCAGGTCGAGCACGTCAGGGCCGAGCTCGGCGCCGGCCTCTTCTCGGAGCCCGCCGGCGACGCCTTCGCACCGCACGACCCCGACGGTGTCGAGCCGACCGGCTCGACGGTCGCGGGACAGGTGCTCGCTGCGCACGGACGACCCGGAGCCGGCCCCGGCGGCCGGCACGCCGGCGGGATGACGCACGCCTGGCTCCTCACCGGACCCCCAGGCTCGGGCC
>DAIOGQ010000216.1:0-7023 GCA_036745175.1 Kineosporiaceae bacterium | reverse complement strand
GGCGCAGCCCGCGGGCGTCGTGTCGACCCCGCCGGCCGGCGGGACGAAGAGCGCCGCCGCGCAGACGAGCAAGGTGCCCGCCCCGCAGACGTCGTCCGCCGAGCCGGCGCCGTCCGCGAGCGCCGCGCCCGAGCCGACCGTCGACACGTCGAGCCCGATCGTCGTCCGGAACTCGACGCGGACGAAAGGCCTCGCCGCCCGCGCGGCCACGTCGCTCGAGGCCGACGGCTGGTCGATCAACGGGACCCCGGACAACTACCGGCCGACGATCGACTCGACGGTCTTCTACGCCGAGGAGGGGCAGAAGGCGACGGCGTCCGCGGTCGCCAAGGACCTCGGCATCGACCTCGTCACGCGGGACGCCGCCCGCGCGCCCAAGGGCATCACGGTCATCCTCGGCGCCGACTGGACGCCCTGACCAGCGGGTACGTGTCGGCGGGGACCGAGCGTCAGTCTGTCGGCTGCCGGCGGACGTAGCCGCCCTCGAGCAGGCCGGCACGCATCTCGAACCCGTTGCGCAACGCGAAGTCCCCCGTGTGCCACCACGACCACAGCGAGCACACGAGGTAGGCCGGCAGGAAGCCGAGCGGTCCCAGCCAGAACGCGTACTGCGCGCTGTGCCGGGCCTCGTGGTCGAGCAGGTCGGGGTGGCGGCGCAGCGCGTCGTCGCTCGCGCGCAGGAGGACGACGTCTCCCACGGTCACGGCCATCGCGCGGGGGGCGAGGAACCGCAGGGGCCTGCCCCGTGCGACGAGGACGCCGTGCGGCCCGCGCTCGAACTTCGAGCGGCTCAGCCAGGCCAGGAGCAGGCCGACGGGCGTCGACAGGTTGAGGATGTTGACGGTGCGTCGCAGGCCGGTGAACCGCGGCGCGTACCTGGGCAGGGCGACGGCGGTCGGTGGTCTCGTGGTGGGCACGGCCAAGCACCTCCCGGACGGCGTCGGTGACGGTTCGCGACTCGTCGTCGTTCCCCGGTGAACCTCATTGTCGTTCACCAGGAGTCGGGCAAAGCGGGCTTTCGTACGAAGATTTTGTCTCGCTCCGACTATCGGCGCGCGGGGGCTGGCGCCACTACAGTGTGATCCGGTCGAACGGTTCGAAGAGCACGTCCTCCCCTGCTCCGTGCAAGAGGCCGCACCTTGGATCATCGCGGACACGAGCCCCTCGGGGCTGCGGTGCCACGAGCGTGAGACCCGGTCCGGGTGCCGTGCTTCGGGCCGCACGACGGCAGACAGCAGGAGAAGGTATGGCTCAGGGAACCGTCAAGTGGTTCAACGCCGAGAAGGGCTACGGCTTCATCACCGTCGACGGCGGCGGTGCTGACGTCTTCGTCCACTGGTCGGCGATCCAGGCGGAAGGCTACAAGTCGCTCGACGAGGGCCAGCGCGTGGAGTTCGAGGTCGGCCAGGGTCAGAAGGGCCCGCAGGCCGAGGCGGTCCGCCTGGTCTGACCGGCGTCCGCACGTCCGCACGTCGGGGTCGTTCCCTCCGGGGAGCGGCCCCGACGCGTTGCGGCCCCGAGTCACGGCTTGTCCGCGTAGGACTCCACGACGACGGCGTCGAGGGGCACCGTGACGGCCTGACCCGGCAGCACGAGCCGGGTCGCCTCGGCGCCGGCCTCGGCGACCGCGGCCACCGCGGCGTCCGCGAGGGCGCGCGGCACGTGGAGGACGACCTCGTCGTGCTGGAAGAACACGAGCTCCGGCCGCCCGCCGCCCCCCAGCCCAGCGAGCCGGGTGCGCAGGCCCGCGACGAGCACCCCGGCCCAGTCGGCCGCCGACGCCTGGACGACGAAGTTGCGGGTGAACCGGCCGCGGGCGCGGGCCCGGGCGCCGGCCGCCTCGTCGGTGAGGCCGTCGAGCCAGCCCGGCCGGGCCGCGGGCGACGTGCGCCCGAGGACCGAGCGGACGACTCCGCCGTCCTCCCCGGTCCGGGCGGCGTCCTCGAGGACGGCCAGCGCGGCCGGGAAGCGCCGCCGCAGCGCCGCGAGCGCCGGTGCGGCCGACCCCGCACCGCCGCCGTACATCGCCGAGAGCAGGGCGAGCTTGGCCTCCGCGCGCGCCTCCGGGCGGCCGAGCGCCTGGGCGGCGATCTCGGCGTAGAGGTCGCCCGCGCGGGTCGCGGCGACCATTCCGGCGTCCCCGGACAGCGCCGCGAGGACCCGCGGCTCGAGCTGGCCCGCATCGGCCACGACGAGCACGTGCCCCGGGTCGGCGACCACCGCGGACCGGACCGCCCGGGGGATCTGCAGCGCCCCGCCGCCGCGGGACGCCCACCGGCCCGAGACGACACCGCCCGGCACGTACTCGGGCCGGAACCGGCCGTCGCGCACCCACTGGTCGCGCCAGGCCCACCCGTTCGCCGCGTGCAGCCGGGCGAGCTCCTTGTAGCGCAGCAACGGCTCGACCGCAGGGTGGTCGACCTTCCGCAGCTCGTGCCGCCGCGTCGAGGACACGATGACGCCGGACCGGCGCAGCGCGCGGAGCACCTCCGGCTGGCTGTCCGGGTTGAGCCGGGGGTCCGCCAGCAGCGCCGCGATCTCCTCGGCGAGCAGCCGGAGCACACTCGGCCGCCCGCCGTGGGCCGGGCGCGGTCCGAGCGCCTCGACGAGGACGGCGTCGTGCAGGTCGGCCCGCCACGGCAGCCCGGCGGCACCCATCTCGACGGCGGCGAGCCCGGCCGCGGACTCTGCCGCCACGAGCAGCCCGAACCCGGGCGAGACCGCCCGCGCCACCCCCACCCGGCGCTGCTGGTCGCGGTGCACGGCGACGAGGGCGTCGAGCGGGTCGACCCCGGTCGGCAGCCCGGACGCCGCCGCGCCCGCCGGCACGTCGTCCGGGCCGAAGAGCGCGTCCTGGACGCCGTCCCCCTCGTCGCCGGGGCCCTGCCGGTGGCCGAGCGGCAGGAGCGGGCCGGCGTCGGCCGGGACCTCGCCGCCGGTGAGCCGGGCCCAGGCCGCGGCGAGCGAGCGCGGCTGGCCCCATCGGCCCTCGTGGCCGAGCAGCAGCGCCTCGGTGAGCGCGGCGTCGTGGCAGCGCTCCACCCGGGCCCCGGCCGCGAGCAGCGCCGGGTAGACCGACGAGGTGTCGGCCCAGACCCAGCGGACGGCACCCGCGCTCGCCGCCCCGCCGGTGTCCTCGCCGGACCGGCCCTGCTCGGCCGCCTCCCGGACCGCGGCCGCGAGCGCTGCGAGGTCCCGGGCGGGGCGGGGCGGCGCTGCGGGCAGGCCCGCCTCGTCCACCGGTGCGAGCAGCCAGCCGCCCGGCTCTGTGGACGCCACGCACACTCGCACGGCCCGATCCTGCCGGACGCCGCCGACACCCGTGCGCCGCGCTACGCGCCCTCGGGCAGGCCGTCCGGGGCCACGCCGTCCCGCCCCGGCACGTCGAGCGTGTGCGCGCCGTGCCGGGCCTTCGCCGTGAGGTAGCGGGTGTTCGCGCCGGACAGGAACACCCCGGTCGGCACCCGCTCGACGACGTCGACGCCGAGCCGGGCGAGCTGCTCGGCCTTGTCCGGGTTGTTGCTGAGCAGCGCGACCCGGCCGACGCCGAGGGCGTGCAGCATCTGCGCGGCGGCGGTGTAGTCCCGCTCGTCGTCGCCGCGGCCGAGGGACCGGTTCGCCTCGTAGGTGTCGAGCCCGCGGTCCTGCAGCCCGTACGCGTCGAGCTTCGTGTAGAGCCCGATGCCGCGACCCTCCTGCCGCAGGTACAGCAGCAGACCGCCGGCGTCCGTGATCCGGGCGAGTGCCTCGTGCAGCTGCGGGCCGCAGTCGCAGCGCTGGCTGCCGAAGACGTCGCCGGTCAGGCACTCGCTGTGGAGCCGGACGAGCGGCGGCGCCCCACCGGCCGCGGACCGGCCCACGGCCCGCCGCCAGTCGCCCAGGCCGAGCGCGAGATGCTCCTTGCCGTCGGCCAACCCGTCGAACGTGAACATCTGCGCGCGCGTTTCATAGCCGTCAGGAGCACGCAACGGCAGGGTGACCTGTCGGCGGACGCCGGCCCGGGGCACCACCCCGACGACGGCGTCGACGATCTGGTGGCGCGTGCCCGCGGCGGGCGAGGCGTCGACCATCGACCCTCCTGGGGATGTCGAGGCGTCATGAGGGTTCGAGGAGGAGGCCGGCCGATGGGCGAGCGACCGTACGTGCTGCTCAGCTGCGGGGTGTCCCTCGACGGCTGCCTCGACGACACCTCGGCGCACCGGGTGCTCTTCTCCAACGAGGCGGACTTCGACCGGGTCGACGAGATCCGGGCCGGCAGCGACGCCATCCTCGTCGGGGCCGGGACCGTCCGCCAGGACAACCCGCGGCTGCTCGTGAGGTCGCAGTGCCGCCGGACGGACCGGGTCGGGCGCGGGCTGCCCTCCTCTCCGACCAAGGTGACGGTCACGGCGTCCGGCCGGCTCGACCCGGGTGCGGCGTTCTTCACCGCCGGGGACGCCGAGCGGCTCGTGTACTGCGCCGGCGCCGTCGTCGCGCCCACCCGGGCCCGGCTCGGCAGCGCGGCCACCGTCGTCGACGCGGGCGACCCGCTCGATCTCGAGCGGGTGCTCACCGACCTCCACGATCGCGGGGTCGGCCGGCTCATGGTCGAGGGTGGTCAGTCCGTCCACTCCCAGCTCCTCGGTCGCGGCCTCGCGGACGAGCTGCACCTCGTCGTCGCACCGTTCTTCGTCGGTGAGCCGGGTGCGCCGCGCCTGCTCGGCGACGGGCGGTTCCCGCCCGGGCCCGGCTGCCGCGCCGTGCTCGCGGAGGTCCGGCAGATCGGTGACGTCGTCCTCCTGCGGTACGGCCTGTCCCACCGGTTCACCACGTCGTGACCCGGGGCACCGGGACGGGCGACGGGAGCAGGGTGCGCGCGGCCGGCGCCCGCGCGACGGCCGGACCGTCGGCGGGCCGGTCCACGCGGCCGTCGCCAATCCGGCGGGCGACGAGGACGGCCGCGCCGGGCAGGCTCGCGACGAGCACGAGGAGCCCGTAGACGACGGCGACGGTGACACCCTGGCCGGCGCCGAGCCCGGCGGCGGCGAAGGCCCACGCCGTCGCGCCCTCGCGCGGTCCCCAGCCGCCGACGTTGAGCGGCAGCGCCATCGCCAGCAGGGCCAGGAGCAGGAGCGGGACGAGCCGTCCGACGGACGCGGTCGTGCCCGCGGTCCGGGCGGCGAGCAGAAACGTCGCGACGTGCCCGGCGAGCACCGCTGCCGAGGTGCCCAGGACCGCCGTGCGCACCCCCGGCCGGACCAGCGCCGTCCGGGCGTCGCGGACGAGGGCGGCCAGCGGCCCCGGCCGGCCGCCGGGGACTGCGCCGGGGCGTCGGCCGTCGAGCCGACCGGCGAGTCGACCGGACCGGCCCGCTCGCATGGCGAGGACGGTGGCGGCGATCCCTGCGACCACGACGACGGTGACGGCGGCGCGCGCAGGCCCGGCACCGGACCCGACGGCGGCCGGCAGCGGGACCGCCTCCGGGGCGAGGAGGAACGCCCCGACGACCGCGACGACGAGGACCGCCTGGCCGGCCGCCCGTTCGACGACGACTGCGGTGGCGGCCCGGCCGACGTCGCCGACGTCGCGACCGTGCCGGACGGCGCGGTGCACGTCGCCGAGGACGCCGGCGGGCAGCACCCCGTTGAGGAAGAGGGCCCGGTAGTAGTCGCCGACCGCGCCGCGCAGCGACAGGCGCAGGCCGAGGCCGCGGGCGACGACGAGCCACCGCCACGCGCTGAGCACGGTCGTCGCGACCCCGATCGCGAGGGCGCCGAGCAGGCTCGCGGCGCTCACCCGGTGCAGTGCCGCGACGAACGGGTCGCTGCCGACCTCGCGGGCGAGGACCGCCAGGACGGCCACCCCGCCGAGCACCCGCAGCGTCCGGGGGGCCGGCCACCACGCCGCCCGGGTCCGGGGGGACGGGCCGGTCGGACGCGACGAACGGGGCAGAGCGACGGACGCCTCGTCACGCGCTGTCATGTCCGGTCAGCTCCCGCGTGTCGTCGTCGTGGCGGCCGGCCCCGGCCGCCTCCGTGGACTGATACGTCCCCGACCCGGGAGCGGTTCACGCGAGGAGCGGTCCGTGGCCGGGCGCCCGGCGTCCGGTGCCGGCTCACGGCCAGCGGGCGAGCAGGTCCGCATGGTGCACGGTGACGTCGAGACCGCTCGTGGCGAGCGCTGCGAGCCGCCGGGCCAGGTAGTCGTCGGCGGGCAGCTCCGGGTCCTGCTCGGCCGCCGCCGCCACCCAGCCGGTGAGCCACTGCGTGGCCAGCGCCGCGTCACCCGCCCCGAGCCGCCACGGGCTCGGCCGGACCTCCACCCGCGCGCCGAGCCGGGCGAAGGCGTCCGTCGTCACCTCGACGGCGTCCGGACCCAGCAGCCCGGCGCCGGCGGCGGCGCGGCGCTGGTGGGCGTCGAACGCCGTCGCGACCACGGCGTCGAGCGGGTCCGCGGGCGCGAGGTCGACCCGTCCGACGACCGTGAGGGTGAGCAGCGCGGGCACGCCGGCGCCGGCGCAGGCCGTGGCGACGGCGTCGACGTCCGTGCGGGTCAGCACGTCGAGCAGCGCGGACGCCGCGACGAGCCCGGCGCCGGACAGGTCGGCGGCCGTGAGCCGGGCGACGTCCCCGGGCCTGGCCTCGACCGTGACGGCGGCGCCGTCCCCGGTCCGGGTCGGCAGGGTCGCCGCGGCGAGCGCCAGGAGGTCCGGGTCGCGGTCGTGGAGCACCCAGTGCTGCGGTCCGGCGAGCATCGGGACGAGCCAGCGGCCCATCGAGCCGCTGCCGCACCCGAGGTCGTGGACGACGACGAGCCCGCCGCCGGCCGCCGGGCCGGTGCGGCACCGTACGGCGAGGTCCGCGGCGACGGCGGCCGCGAGGTCCCGCGCCCGGGCGCGCGCGTCGGCCGGCTCCCGCAGCGCGAGCCACGACCGGGCGTACCGGACGGGCTCGTGCTCGGTCCCGGGCGCGGTCGGGGGCTCGGTCGGGGGCTCGGTCGGGGGCTCGGTCGCGCGGTCGGGGTCGGTCATGCGGCGCCTGCCTC
>DAIOGQ010000215.1:0-7049 GCA_036745175.1 Kineosporiaceae bacterium | reverse complement strand
CGCGGCGGACGTAGTCGTCGAGCGGCTGCTGGGTGAGCAGCTGCCGGGCGGGGATGCCGAACATCCGCGCCTGGACGGTCCGGACCTCGACCCAGGCGAGCTCCTCGGTACGGACCATCGACGCGAGGTGGCTCAGGGCGCGCGGGCTCGTCAGGTAGGCACCGACCGGGACGGCGCCCGGCAGCGCCGCACGGAGCGCACGCAGCGCGTCACCCTCGGCCGGGTCGCGCAGGTGCCGGACGCTCAGGTGCACCCGGGCGCCGGTGTCCGCGGCGGCGCGGGAGGCGCCGGCAAGCTGGGCGCGGAGCAGGTCCGGGGCACCGATCGGCATCGACAGCTCCGGGAACCGGGTGAGCAGCGCGGTCTGCTGCATGAGCTCGCGAGCGTCGTCGGAGAGGAAGTCGACGGCGCGGACACCGACCTCGAGGTCTCCCGCCGCGCGGAGCAGCGGGGTGAGCTCGAGGACGACGGACTCCTCGAGCTCGTCGCAGACAGCCGCCGTGACCCGGCCCTGCCGCATCAGGGTCTGGACGAGCTCCTCCAGCCGGCCGCTCGCCGCGAGCAGGTCGTCGACCGCGGTCACGAGGCCGGTCGCGCCGCGGGCCCGGGCCGGGGCGACCTGGGCCGGCAGGGTGACCCGGGCGAACACCCGACAGCCGGCGACCGGCTCGGCGCGGGCGAGCAGCCGGCGGACGACGTCGGTCGCCGAGGCCGCGGTGGCGCGGGCGAAGGCGCCGGCGAAGACGTCGCCACTGGCGCCGTCCAGGGACACCGTGTCACCCTCGGCGAGCACCCGGCCGCCGACCCGGACCCGGCCGGCGGCGACGTCGATGATGAGGTCGGCGGCGCCGACGACGCAGGCGGTGCCGAGGGCGCGGGCGACCACGGCCGCGTGGCTCGTCGAGCCGCCGGTGGCGGTGACGATGCCCTGGGCGGCGATCATGCCGTCGAGGTCGCTCGGGCTCGTCACCGGTCGGGCGAGGACGACGTCGTGCCCGGCGTCCGCGAGCTCGCGGGCGTGCGCGGAGGTGAGGGCGAGGACGCCGCTCACCTGGCCGGGGCAGGCCCCGGTGCCGGTCGTCAGCAGGTCGCCGCGCTCCCGTGCAGCTGCGACGTCCGCGGGGTCGAAGCCGGGCCGGTCGATCTGCCGGACGTGGTCGAGCGTCACCGCGCCGAGGGCTCCGGCGAGGTCCAGGACGCCCTCGTCGAGCAGATCGCTCGCGATCCGGACAGCGGCCTGCGGGGTCCGCTTGGCGTGCCGGACCTGGAGGAAGTACAGCCGGGACCGCTCGACGGTGAACTCGATGTCGAGGACGTCGCCCTGATCGCGCTCGAGCCGACGACAGGTGCGCTCGAGGTCGGCGAAGGCGCCGGCGGGCATCGACCCGGGCAGCGGATCGGGTGTCCGGACGCCCGCGACGACGTCCTCCCCCTGGCTGGCGGCGAGGAACTCCCCGTAGAGCTGCGGGTCGCCGGTCGCGGGGTTGCGGGTGAAGACGACACCGGAACCGGAGTCGGCGGTGAGGTTCCCGAAGACCATCGACTGGACGACGACTGCGGTGCCGAGGTCGTGCGGGATGTCGTGGTGGTCGCGGTAGGTGCGGGCGCGGCGGGTGTTCCAGGACCGGAAGACCGCCTCGACGGCGCCGCGGAGCTGCTCGACCGGGTCATCCGGGACCCGTTCGTCGGTCTCCTCGGCGACCGCGGCGTCGCACTCCGTCCAGACCGTGGTGAACGCGGTGTCGGGGTCGTCGTCGGCGGCGACGGCGCGGGCGACCCGGTCGGCATGGTCGTGGACGTCGAGGACGCCCAGGACGGTCTCGGCGTACATCCGGTGGAAGCGGGCGACGAGGTCAGCCATGAAGGTCGCGCTGCCGGTCAGCCGGGCCACGGCGACGGCGGATCGCCGGTGGAGCCCGAGGTTGAGGATCGTGTCCATCATCCCGGGCATCGACACCGGCGCCCCGGAGCGGACCGAGACGAGCAGCGGGTCCTCGGCGCCACCGAACCGCTTGTCGCAGCGGGCCTCGAGCTCCTCGAGCCGGGCGAGCACCTCGTCGAACAGCCCGTCGGGCAGCACCCCGGCGGCAAGGTACTCGCGGCAGGCGGCGGTCGAGACGACGTACCCGGGCGGCACCTGCAGACCGAGCCGGACCAACCGGGCGAGGCCTGCGCCCTTGCCGCCGAGCAGGTCGACGTCGTCCGGGTCGGCGTCCTCGAAGGCCAGCGTGTACGTCATCGGCGCTCCGTCGTCCGCCGGGTCACTCGGTGCGGGTGCGGCCGAGGGCGCGCAGCAGGTCCTCGTGGAGCTCGAACCAGACGCTGTGCACCGAGTCGTGGGTCGGCGAGGAGACGAACTCGCGGCGGCCGCGGTCGACGGCGTCGAGCGCGGCGTCGAACCGCTGCCGGTAGAGGGCGAACCGGGCGTCGTGCGCGGCGAGCGCGTCGAGCAGCGGGCCGAGTCGCTGGACGAGCCGGTCGACCCGGGCGACCACCTTCTCGTCGTACCCGGGGTCGGTGTGGTCGTTGGGGACCTGCCGGCCGCCCACCTCGATGGTCTGCCAGCGCGTCATCGTCGCGAGGAGCTGGGTGTTGGTGTCCTCGAACCGGTCGACCTCGGCGAGTACGGCCGGGTCGCTGCGCAGCGCTGCGTACCGCTGCGCGGCGACCTCGGCGAGGGCGGGCACGGACGTGTCGGTCGGCAGGGCACTGTCCCCTGCCATGAAGGCGAGGCCGGCGCCGGCGAGTTCGGCGAGGATGGCGTCGACGTCGTCGAGCGCCACCCCGGTCGCCTCGGAGACGGCCGCGGCGGCAGCCATCTGCTTGAGCACGACGGCGTTGAGGACGTCGTAGTGGCCGAGGGTCGGCAGGGTCGTCGTCATCGTCGCTCCTTCGTGCACCGTCGGCGGGCGTTCGGACGGCGTGGCGAGGCACGGCGCACCGTTCGGGTGCACCGCGCCCCGCCACGTCAGCGGCGGCCGCCGGTCAGAGCCAGCGATACTTCGATCTCCGCGGGTCGGCGCCGTCCGAGAACGGCAGGTACCCCTCGCCGGAGAAGATCTTCTGCGGCACGGTGACCTGGGCGAACCCGCGCTTGGTGATGTCGTAGTAGTAGTTCGACACCCGCTGGTCGATCTCCCACATCTGGTAGTCCTGGCACGCCTTCTCGTAGGTGCCGGCCAGCCGCAGGTGCGGCAGGATCATGTCCACGTAGTAGACGTACTGACCGTTCCAGATCAGGTCGCGCCGGTTCATCCTGGACGTCTTCTGGTAGAGGCGGAGCGTCGCGTTCTGGACCTTGGTGAGGTGCTCACCGAGGCCGTCGACCGGGATCTGGTACACCTCGCCCATCGGGGTGTTCCACTTCTCCCGGGCGAAGACGGCGCCACCGACGATCGCCGAGATGTAGTTCTTCGGCCGGGTGAACGTCGTCGAGATGTCGTTGACCCGGATCTCCTCCAGGCTCATGAGGTCGGGGTCGACGACGAGCGCGAGGCTGTAGCAGTGCGGCAGGCCCTCGTACTCGCAGACGTCGCTCCAGTGGAAGACCTCCTCGTTGACGAAGAGGTCCCGCAGGATGAGGATCTTGCCGTCGGGCAGCTCGTACGGGCCGGTGTCGCCCAGGCCCAGCCGGCAGTCGTAGTGGTCGAGGAACGACAGCAGTTCGGCCGCCGCGTTGAACCGGGTGAACGCCTGGTGCGGTGGGCTGTCCGGCTCGAAGTACTCGACCTGGTTGAGAATGCCGTCGAGGAAGTCCTGCTCGTGGATCCGGCAGCGGTAGCGGTCCTGGCTGTTGAGGATGTAGCCGTCCTGCCGCTTGCCCCACAGGATCCGCTGCATGAACTTGAGGATCTCGTTGCTCTCCTCGATGTAGTCGTCCGGCCCGATCGCCTCCAGCGCGAGCAGGCCGCAGCGGCCCATGCCGAACCCGACGGCGCCGATGCACCAGTCGTGGACGGCGTTGACCTTGGTACCGATCTCGCGGCGGGCCGAGGCCCCGATGTCCATGATCCCTTGCGCGCCGACGGCGTCCGTCGTCATCCGCAGGATCTCGGGCCAGCGGTAGAACTCATGCATGAAGGCAAGGATCTCGTACTCCTGCCGCGGGATCATGCCGGAGACGCCTTCGGTGGCGCGCATGACGAGGACGTCCCAGATGTTCCAGGCCAGGTAGTTGTTGAGGTCGTTGAGCTCGTCGATGGTGAACTGGTCGCGGAGCACGTCCTCCTTGGAGACCCGCTCCAGCACGCCGCTCTTCGCCCGGCTGCGGAGCATCCGGTCACCGAGGATGCCGTCCGGGATCGGTTCCTGGCCCTTGAAGTTCCCGATGTAGACCAGGTCCTGGAAGCGCAGGCCCGGGTCGCCGTCCTCGTAGCGCTGCTTGTACGTCGCGCGGTGCTCGCTCGTCGCGGTCATGGGTGCTCCTGTGGGGTGAGGGAGGCGTCGAGGCAGTCGGTCGGGTCAGTCGGCCAGCAGGATGCGGCCGACCTCGTGGTCGGTGCAGTCGAGCCGCACCCGCTTGCCGTCCAGCTCGCGGGCGATCTCCTCGAAGTGCGAGTCGTCCGTCTCACCGACGACGTACCGGGAGTCGCTGCTCGTGAGATAGGTGGTCATGACGCACGGCGTCTGGAACTCGCGGGACAGGATGCCCAGGTGCGACTCGGGCGCGCCGGACATCGTGATGACACCGATCGCGCCCATGCTCAGGGCCGGCGCGAGGAAGGTCGTCGTCCCGCCCCGGACGAGCAGGATGTGCTCGCCGAGCTTGCCGGACTGGATGAGACCGATGACGTCCTGGGGCGCACCCAGGTACTTGACGACTCCCTCGGGCGACTTGCTCGTGTTGAACACGTTGTAGCCCTCGGCCAGGACCTCTCCCATGCTCGCTCCTCCTCGAACGGATGTGGATGCGGTGTCGTACCCGGGTCACCTCCGACGAGGAGGTGTCTCGTGCCGTGCGTCACAGTGCCTTCGCCGGTCGGCGGTCGGTCAGGGGGCCGCCGGACAACGTTGGGGCCGGTGGTTATCCCGCCCGGACAGCCGGTCGTGGCCGTCGTCACGTCACCGGGACGGCGCCGTCACGAGTGCCGCGATCATCGCCTCGGTGTCCCTGTCCGGGCGTGGGATGACCTGGAAGGCGGCGAGCGTCCCGACGACGCGGACCGCGGCCGCCGCGGCCGAGGTCGCCGCCTGGACCGCGCCGACGTCGCCGCGGACCACGACAGTGACGTCGCCGTTGCGCATCGTCCGGTACCCGACGACGACGACGTTCGCGGCCTTCACCATCGCGTCCGCCGCCTCGACCGCCCCGACGAGACCGCTCGTCTCGACGAGCCCGACCGCCGTCCCCGGCACGTTCCCCGGCGTCGTCGCCATGGCAGCCTCCTCGCTCGGTGCACCCGCACCGCCGTCCGTGCTCGCAGGCTAGGCGCCCGCCACCGGACCTGCCCTTATCCCGACGGGACAACCCGATGGTCGGTGACTGTCCAGCGGGTCCTCGGCGTGACACCTGCACGCCGGCGACTCCCCGGTTCGGAGCTGCGCGCCAGGTGCATCATGCGCGACCCGGTCGTGACCCTCGCGCCGGTCGTGGTCGCGGACGTCGACGAGTCAGACCGGCAGGTAGCGCCGGACGAGCAGGAGATCCTGTTCCGCTTCGGGGTACGGGTGGCCCAGTCGGGTCGCGGCAGCGATGGCTGCCAGGGTGAAGAACTCGGCGGCCTCGAGATCGCGGCGGTAGAAGAGGATGTTCCCCAGCCCGTTGAGGGCGGACGGCTCGGTCGGGTCGATGGCGAGCGTCTCGAGGAACCGGGCCTCGGAGCGGGCGAGCAGCGGATCGTCCTTCGGGCCCCGGCCGGCCTGGACCTCGCCCCAGTGCGCCAGCATGTACGCGTTCTTGAGGTGATAACCCTCAAGGTTGACGATGACCGGGTCCAGGGGCCACCGCCTCAGCGCCTCGTCCATCACCGGGTTGAGCCGTTCCTGCAGGCCCACCGCCCTCGCGAGCTTGCCGGCCCCCGCGGCGTCGGTGACCGCTGCCTGCTTGGCGTGGATGGCGGCGATCGTCACGGCGAGCTCGGGTGCCTCGCCCCGGACCACGGGCGCCAGCTGGTTCGCGCCGTCCGGCGCCCGCCGGATCTCGCCCGCAATGCGGGCGGTCACGGACGGCGTGACGCGCCGGATCGGGAGGTAGACGGCGTTCTGCAGGCACTGGGGCAGCGGCGTCTCGTCGAGCGTGCACGGGATGATGAACCGGCCGAGGTGAAACGCCGTGAGCCACTCGCTCGCGATCCATCGGGTCGATGCGTGCTTCGACCACAGCAGGACCAGGACCCGCGCGTCGCGGATGGCGGCCTGGAGCTCGTTCGCCAGCAGGACTCCGAGCCGGCCCTCGGAGTCGTCGAGCCACACCTGCAGCCCGTCGGCCTCGAGGCCTTCCGCCAGCCGAACCGCGAGTGAGCGATTCGCCGACGAGTGGCTGATGAAACCGTCCGTGTCGACTCCCCTCGAGAGCGATGCCGGGCGGGCTGATCGCCTCCCGGGCCGGTGCGATCACTCGTGCAGGTGCCCGGCGTCGATCTGCGAGCCGCCGGCAGCCCACGGAGTGTCAGGTCGTGCCAGCCGCTCACCGTCGACGACGAGGTCGACCCTCTCGTTGAAGAAGCACAGCAGGTCGCGGATCTTCGGGTTCTCGGGGATCGGGTCCGGGTAGCTCCATGCTGCGTCCGGCACGTGGAGGTCGCCCGTCCGCAGCGACCAGTACCGTGCCCGACCCTTGTACGGGCACACCGTCACCGTGTCGCTGGCCACCAGCATGTCGGTGCGCACATCGTCGAACGGCAGGTAGTAGCGGGTCGGCAGATGGGTCTCCAGCAGCAGCAGCGGGCGGATGCTGTCGGCCACCTGCTGGTCGCCGACGAACACCTGCACCCGGCGGGAGCTGCGCAGGACGTCGACCCGCTTGTAGGGATCGCGGGCGTGCACGACGACCGGCTCGTCCTCCTCGTACCACTCCAGCTGTCGCCAGGAGAACGTCACGCACCCGGCCA
>DAIOGQ010000214.1:0-7111 GCA_036745175.1 Kineosporiaceae bacterium | reverse complement strand
GCGGCTGCAGCGGTTGCAGAGTCTGCAGGGGCTGCCACAGCTGCCGCGGCGGGGGGCGCCTGCGCCGCCGCGGGGATGGTCGCCGTGGTGCCGTTGCCGGACGTCGACACGTCCGATCCTCCTTCGATGGAACCCGGCTTGCCGTGGGGCAGGTCGGAGGGTTGGTAGTCGGCGAAGAACTCCCACCACGCTGGGTCCACGGAGTTCTTGTCGGCCAGGTACTGCTGGTACAGCTCGTCCACGAGCCACTCGTTGGGCCCGAAGGACGCATGCTCCGGCGAGGCGTGCTGGGTCACGGCGTGGATCGCCTACTTCCAGTGCTCGGCAAAGACGTCAGCGGCTTATGTCCACAGTACCCGGCAGGGGTCAGGACGCGGCCGGGCGCGTCCTGACCTGCGCTACCGGCGGACCCCCGATCCGGGAGTCTGTCAGGTGACGTCGCGCCGGAGCGTGAGCGCCGCGCCGACCGCGCCGGACGCCGCCGCGTAGCCGAGCAGGACGAGCGCGCCGCCCCACCACGGCAGGTACTCGAGCGAGAAGGTGCCGGCGGTCGACGGCGGCGTGACGATCGCGGTCGTCGCCTGCGTCGGCAGGAAACGAGCCACCGAGCCGACGTCGAGGGCGTTGAGCGCGAGGGCGAGGACCGGCTCGGCGATCCACGCGACGCCGATCGCCACGAGCAGCGCGACGACCTGGTTGCGGATGAGGGTGCCGATCCCGAGACCGAGCACCGCCCACAACGCGACGGCGAGGACGGCGAGGACGAGCGCCCTCGGGATGCCGTCGCTCGTCAGACGCAGGTCGGCGCCCTTGGCGAGCAGGATCGGCACGCCGACGACCATCCCGGACGCCACGGTGAGCAGGCCGTAGCCGATGCCGGCCAGCGACAGTGCCACGAGCTTGGCGACGACCACCCGGACCCGCCGCGGCGAGCCGAGGAGGGTGGCGCTGATCGTCTGGTGGCGGTACTCCCCGGCCATGCCGATGACGCCGAGCGCGAGCGCGAACAGGTAGGCGACCCCGAGCCCGGCGGTGTAGATCCCGCGCACGGTCGCCGGGTCGTCGACACCCGGCGTCGCGCCGGCGCCGGTGTCGACGCCCGCGGTGAAGCCGGACAGCGCCGCGAACGCCGCGGACGCCAGGGCGACGCCGAGCGCCAGACCCCACCAGAGCCGGGTCGTGAGCAGCTTGCGGAGCTCGGCGTGGACGAGCCGGGTCACCGGGTCACCTCCTGCGGCTGGTCGGCGGTGAGCTGCAGGAAGATCGTCTCGAGGTCGCTCGCGGCGGCGCGCAGCTCGTGGAGCTCGACGCCCGCCGCGAACGCGAGGGCACCGACCCGCGAGGGAGCGGCGTCCGCGACCCGCAGCGCGTCGCCGTCCGGCGTGGCCTGCAGCCCGGCGCCGGCCAGCGCGGCGCGCAGCGGCTCGGGGGTCGGGGTCCTCACGACGACGCTCGGGCCGCCCTCGAGGTCGGCCAGGCTCGCCTGCCGGACGAGCCGGCCGTGGGCGATGATCACGACGTCGTCGACGGTCTGCTCCACCTCGGACAGGACGTGGCTCGACACCAGCACCGTGCGGCCCTGACTCGCGAGATGGCGCAGGAAGCCGCGCAGCCAGGCGATCCCCTCGGGGTCGAGGCCGTTGGCCGGCTCGTCGAACAGGAGCACGGACGGGTCGCCGAGCAGGGCCGCGGCGAGGGCGAGCCGCTGCCGCATGCCGAGCGAGAACCCGCCGACGCGCCGGGTCGCGTCACCGCCGAGCCCGACCAGGCCGAGCAGCTCGTCGACGCGGGAGTCCGGCAGCCCCGCCACCGCGGCGAGCACCCGCAGGTGGTTGCGCGCCGTCCGGCCGGAGTGGAACCCGGTCGCCTCCAGGGACGCCCCGACGGTCCGCGTCGGGTCGGACAGCTGCTGGTACCGGTGGCCACCGATCACCGCGCTGCCCGACGTCGGCGCCACGAGCCCGAGCAGGATCCGCAGCGTCGTCGTCTTGCCCGCGCCGTTGGGCCCGAGGAAGCCGGTGACGCGGCCCGGGGCGACCGTGAACGACAGGTCGTCGACGGCCGTCACCGCGCCGAAGCGTTTCGTCAGGTGGTCGACCGCGACGACGAGGCCCGCGCCGGGCGGCGCGCCCGCCGCACCCGCGAGGGTCCCGGTCGGGGCCGGGTGGCTGCCGGTCACCGGTTCTCCTTCCGCCGGACGAGGCACAGTCCGGACCAGACGTCGTCGACGGCACATACCTTGACATCCACCCACCCGACGCCGAGCGCGGCCCCCCGGACGACGTCCTCGGTGAGGTCGGTCGGCACCTTCGAGGCCTTCTTGGGCCACGCGACCCAGCACCTGCCCGCCGTCGTCGTCCGGTCCATGGCGCCCGGTAGCTGCTCGGACATCGTCGTAACGTCGGGGCAGAAGAGCAGGACGACGTCGTACGGCTCGCCGGACGCGCATCGGTGCACCGACGCCGTGCCGTCCGGGTCGAGGGTGCCGGTGTCCCACCCGTCCGGCGCCCCACGGACGAGGACCCGGTGGCCCGCCTTCACCCCGAGCTTGCGGTGCAGCGGCGTCCCCGAGTAGCCCGGCGTGGTCGTCACCGTGACATCCTCGCCGGGTCGGGACACCGTCGTCACCGAGACCCGGGAGCCCGCTCCGATCTTCGCCGCGAGGAGACCAGTGCAGTTCCTCCACGACGCCCCGGGCGCGACCGCGTCCGCGACCGACCTCACCTACTCCGACGTCTTCCTCGTCCCGTCCCGGTCGGACGTCGTCTCCCGGCTCGACGTCGACCTCTCGAGCGACGACGGCACCGGGACGACCCTGCCGGTCGTCGTCGCGAACATGACGGCCGTCACCGGACGCCGGATGGCCGAGACGGTCGCCCGCCGCGGCGGTGTCGCCGTCCTGCCGCAGGACGTCCCGCTCGACGTCGTCGCCGACGTCGTCTCGTCGGTCAAGCACCGGCACCCGGTCCTCGAGACGGCCCTGACGCTGCGCGCGGGGGAGACCGTCATCGACGCGCTCCACCTGCTTCCGAAGCGGGCGCACGGCGCGGTCGTCGTCGTCGACGAGGAGCACCGCCCGCTCGGCGTCGTCACCGAGGCGGACTGCCGCGACGTCGACCGCTTCACGCTCGTCGGGGACGTCATGAGCACCGCGGTGGTGACCATCGACGCCGGCGTCGTCGAGGGTCCCGACGGCCTGGCGAGGGCCTACGACCTCATGCACGGCTCCCGCCGCAAGTTCGCCCCGGTCGTCCGCGACGGCGCCCTCGCCGGTGTCATGACCCGGACCGGCGCGCTCCGGTCGACCATCTACCGTCCCGCGCTCGACGCCGGGGGCCGGCTGCGGGTCGGGGCCGCGATCGGGATCAACGGCGACGTCGCGGCGAAGGCCGCGGGCGTCCTCGCCGCCGGCGCCGACGTCCTCGTCGTCGACACGGCGCACGGCCATCAGCTGCGCTGCCTCGAGGCGGTCCGCGCCGTCCGCGCGCTCGACCCGCAGGTGCCGGTCGTGGCGGGCAACGTCGTCACCGCGGCCGGGGTGCGCGACCTCGTCGAGGCCGGGGCGGACATCGTCAAGGTCGGCGTCGGTCCTGGGGCGATGTGCACGACGCGGATGATGACGGCGGTCGGCCGCCCGCAGTTCTCCGCCGTGCTCGAGTGCGCCGCGGCCGCCCGCGCGCTCGGCCGGCACGTCTGGGCGGACGGCGGTGTGCGGCACCCGCGGGACGTCGCCCTCGCCCTCGCCGCGGGGGCGAGCCAGGTCATGGTCGGCTCGTGGTTCGCCGGCACCTACGAGAGCCCGGGCGACCTGCTCTTCGACGAGCAGGGCAGGGCCTTCAAGGAGAGCTTCGGGATGGCGTCGGCGCGGGCGGTGGCCGCGCGGACCGCGGCCGGCACCCCGTTCGAGCGGGCCCGCAAAGGCCTGTTCGACGAGGGCATCTCGACGTCCCGGATGCACCTGGACCCGCACCGCCCCGGCGTCGAGGACCTCCTCGACTACATCATGTCCGGCGTCCGGAGCGCCTGTACCTACGTCGGGGCCTCGACGCTCGCCGAGCTCGCCGAACGGGCCGTCGTCGGCATCCAGTCCGGCGCCGGCTTCGAGGAGGGGCGGCCGCTGCCGGCGGGCTGGTGACCCCACCGATCGCCCGTACGATGGTCGAGCGATGCCCTCACGAACCGGCGCCGTCCACCTGGCGCACCCCGCCCCTGTCCGCGACCCGGCCGAGGTGTCCGCGTGACCGAGTGGCTGCTCCTCGGTGCCGCCGTCCTCCTCACGTTCGGCACAGCGCTCTTCGTCGCGGCCGAGTTCGCGCTCGTCGCGCTCGACCGGCCGACCGTCGAACGCGCGGTCGCCGCGGGCGACCCGCGGGCACCCGGCGTGCTGGCGGCGGTCCGGAGCCTGTCGACCCAGCTCTCCGGCGCCCAGATCGGCATCACGGTGACGACACTGGTCGTCGGTTACCTCGCCGAACCGTCGCTGGCCGCGCTCCTCGGCCCCGTCCTTGCCGGCCCGCTGGCGTCGGTCGGCGCTCCCGACGGGGTCCAGGACGGCCTGTCCGTCGCCCTCGCCCTGGTGCTCGCGACGGCCTTCTCGATGGTCGTCGGCGAGCTCGTGCCGAAGAACCTCGCGATCGCCGAGCCGCTGCGGACGGCGCGGGTCGTCGCCGGGCCGCACCGTGCCTTCACCGCCGCGGTCGGGCCGCTGGTGCGGCTGCTCAACGGGACGGCGAACCGCATCCTGCGCGCGCTCGGTGTCGAGCCGCAGGAGGAGCTGTCGAGCGGCCGCTCGGCGGCCGAGCTCGCCTCGCTGGTCCGCCGTTCCGCGCAGGCCGGGACGCTCGACGGGCAGACCGCGACGCTGCTCACCCGCTCGCTCGACTTCAGCGCCCGCACCGCGGCCGACGTGATGACACCCCGGGTCCGGATGCAGTCGCTACGCCGCGGCGACACGGCCGAGGACGTCGTCCGGCTCGCCCGCGAGTGCGGGCACAGCCGCTTCCCCGTCCTCGGGGACGACGCGGACGACGTCGCGGGTGTCGTCCACCTCAAGGCCGCGCTCGCGGTGCCCCGGCAGGGCCGGGCGGAGGTCCCGGCCGCCGGGCTCGCCGTCGAACCGCTCCGGGTGCCGGAGACGATCCGGCTCGACCCGCTGCTGCTCGCGCTGCGCGGGCACGGCCTCCAGCTCGCCGTCGTCGTCGACGAGTACGGCGGTACGGCCGGCGTCGTCACGCTCGAGGACGTCGTCGAGGAGCTCGTCGGCGAGGTGTCCGACGAGCACGACCGGACCCGGCCGGGGATCGTCCGCCGCGGCGACGGGTCCTGGGTCGTGCCGGGGCTCATGCGCCCCGACGAGGTCCGGGAGCGGACCGCCGTCGACCTGCCCGACGGCCAGGCCTACGAGACGGTCGGCGGACTCGTCATGGCCCGGCTCGGCCGGGTCCCGCGGGCGGGTGACGAGGTGCGGGTCACCGGGGCCCTCCTCCGCGTCGAGCGGATGGACGGCCGCCGTGTCGAGCGGCTGCGCCTATCGGCGCCGGCCGTCGGGGGCACCGCGGCCGCACCCCACGCCGCGGACGTCGGGCCCGTGGGAGGGTCGCGGTGAGCGCGGGGCCCTCCCTCGCCCTGGCCGTCGGGCTGCTGGCGGGCAACGCCTTCTTCGTCGGCGCCGAGTTCGCCGTCATGTCAGCGCGGCACAGCCGGATCGAGCCGCTCGCCGCCGCCGGGCGGCGCGGTGCGCGGACGGCGCTGTGGGCCATGGAGCACGTCTCGCTCATGCTCGCCTGCGCCCAGCTGGGCATCACCGTCTGCTCGCTCGGGCTCGGGGCGGTCGCCGAGCCGGCCCTGGCCCACCTGATCGAGGTGCCGTTCGACGCGACCGGCGTCCCCGAGGCGTTCGTGCACCCGGTCGCCTTCGCCCTCGCGCTCGCGGTCGTCGTCTACCTGCACGTCGTCGTCGGGGAGATGGTGCCGAAGAACCTCGCCATCGCCGGCCCCGAGCGGGCGGTGCTCGTGCTCGCACCGCCGCTCGTCCTCGTGGCCCGGGTCGTGTCCCCGGTGATCCGAACCCTCAACGCCGTGGCGAACGTCCTCCTGCAACTGGTCCGGGTGACCCCCCGCGACGAGGTCGCCTCGACGTTCACGGCCGAGGAGGTCCGCTCGATCGTCACCGAGTCGACCCGGGAAGGGCTGCTCGACGACCGGCAGGGCCTCCTCGCCGGCGCCATCGAGCTCGGGTCGCGGCGGGCCGGCGACGTCATGGTCGCGCGCGAGCGCCTGGTCACCGTGGCGCACCCGACGACACCCGAGGAGGTGGAGCGGCTCGTGGCGGAGCGCGGCTTCAGCCGGTTCCCGGTCGTCGCCGGCCAGGACGTCGTCGGGTACCTCCACGTCAAGGACCTGCTGCACGTCGACGACGAGCGCTACACCCGGCCGGTGCCGGACAAGAGGGTCCGTTCGATGGCGTCGGTCGCGCTCACCGACGACGTCGAGGACGTGCTGGCGGTCATGCAGCGCTCCGGTTCCCACCTCGCCCGGGTCGTCGACGCGGCCGGCGGGACGCTCGGTGTGGTGTTCCTCGAGGACGTCCTCGAGGAGCTCGTCGGCGAGGTCCGCGACGCCACCCAGCGCCGCGCCGTCGGGTGACGACGCGCGAGCGGGGGACGTGACGACGCGCGAGCGGAGGGACTGTGACCCAGCTGTGACGACCGCGCCGTCACGTGACGATGACCACCCCGACGGGTCCGGCTGCGGGGTGATTCTGTCGACAACTGGTCACTCACGGTGAAATTCGTGCGTGAAACCCCCCGTGATGTCACTCTCGGCATCCGAATGCGCAGCCCGACACGCCGCGGGCGACTTGCACCGGCCACCCGCAACGGCTCTATAGTTCCGTGACTTCACCCCGTACCCCGGGGAGGAGCGATCGAAACTCGGTGAGAAGGAGGTCCAGGGCTCGTGCCGTCGCATCGCGCGGACACCCCGACCTCCCGCCGTCGTTCCGACCGCATCGCCGTCGTACCCCGGCGCTCGTCGTCCGCCGCGAAGCCCGCGCTCCTGCGCACCTCCGGCGTCGTCGCCCAGCGGACCTCCCCGCTCTCGCCCCTCACGC
>DAIOGQ010000213.1:0-7113 GCA_036745175.1 Kineosporiaceae bacterium | reverse complement strand
ACCGCCCGGACCGCCGAACAGCGCCCAGGCGAGCGCGATGACGCCGACGACGACGACCGCGACCGCGACGAAGGGCAGGACGCCGAGCAGCGGGCTCACCCGCGCCCGGTGCGCGCCGCGCCGGCTCGCCTCGACGGGCATCACGTACTGATCGTCGTTGCGCTGACGTGTGGTGTTCACCGAGCACCCCTCATGGCCGGGACCGGCCGCGACCGGTCCCCCCGTGCTGTGACCCCCGAGTGCGGCACGGCGGAGGACCCCGCCGTGACGGCAGGCGCCGGCCTGCCGGATGGTCCGGGCGACACCCGGTGGCGTCGGCCCGGCGGCGTCGGCCCGTCAGAGCCGGCGGCCGTCAGCCGTTGATCCCCAGGCGCCGCGCCGAACGGGCCCGCTGGCGCGACTGCCGCATGCGGCGCAGGCGCTTGACGAGCATCGGGTCGAAGGCGAGGGCGTCGTTGCGGTCGAGGAGGGCGTTGAGCACCTGGTAGTAGCGCGTCGAGGACATGTCGAACAGCTCGCGGACGGCCTGCTCCTTGGCACCGGCGTACTTCCACCACTGCCGTTCGAACGCGAGGATCTCCTGCTCGCGCGCCGTCAGCCCTGCCGACGGCGCGCTCGGCTCGATGATCCGAGCGGCTTCCATGCATCCCCTCCAGCCCTGCGACTGCGCCACTGTACGGGTGAAAGCACAACGGTGTCATTCCACCACTCCGCCGCGCTCGCCGCGCAGCGGGGCAGCCGCCGGCCGGGGGTGCGGCGGTCGAGTGGACAACAGGCACGTCCGGGAGTCTACGGCCGCCGGCTGGGGGCCCGGTCCGGAACGGACGACGTCAGTCGCCGGGCGGCGGACGCGTGACGGGCATCCAGCAGGAGCAGTGCCAGGCCCTGGACGACGACCGCGAGACCGTCCCCCCGCCACCGGCCCGGACGCCGTGCGAGGGCGGCGCCGACCGTCACGTAGCCGAGGTCGAGGAGGGCGTTGACCGCTGTGACCCGGCCGAGCCGGGCCGCCCGCCGCAGCGCCTCGTCGTCACCGAGCCCGCCGCGCTCGGCCGCCCGCAGCCCGCGCCGCCCCCACACCACGACCGCCGCGTCGACGGCTCCCCAGCCGACCGCCTGCCGGGCGACGCCGGTGAGGACGTCGTCGACGGGTCGCCGGGACGGGCGCCCGCGCCGTCGGGCCGCCGAACCGAGCAGGAGGCCGGCCGCGACGCTGCCCGCCGCCCAGGTCCCCAGGGCCCGCAGGAGCCGCCGCTCGTCCTCGAGGACCTGTTCAGCCAGGCTGCTCGCCGGCACGGCGCGCCCGGCGGGCGCGCGGTCCGTCGTCCGCGATCGCATCCACGCACGGTACCCAGGACGCCACCCGAGCGCCCGCGCTAGATTCCCGCCGTGCCACGCCGCCCGCTGACCGACCTCGTCGACCCCGGCTGGGCCGCCGCCCTGGCCCCCGTCGAGGACCGGATCGCCGCCCTCGGCGACTTCCTCCGGGCGGAGGTCGCGGCCGGCCGCGGGTACCTGCCGGCCGGCGAGAACGTGCTCCGGGCGTTCACCCAGCCGCTCGCCGACGTCCGGGTGCTCGTCGTCGGCCAGGATCCCTACCCGACACCCGGGCACCCGATCGGGCTGTCGTTCGCCGTCGCACCGCAGGTGCGCCCGCTGCCGCGCAGCCTGCAGAACATCTTCCGCGAGCTGCGGGACGACCTCGACTGCCAGCAGCCGTCGAACGGCGACCTCACGCCGTGGACGCGGCAGGGCGTCCTGCTGCTCAACAGGGTGCTCACCGTGGCGCCCGGAGCGTCTGCCTCGCACCGCGACAAGGGCTGGGAGGAGGTCACCGATGCCGCGATCAGGGCGCTCGTCGCCCGCGGCGGACCGCTCGTGGCGATCCTCTGGGGCCGTGACGCCCAGACCCTGCGGCCACTGCTCGGCGACGTCCCCCGGATCGAGAGCGTCCACCCGTCCCCGATGTCTGCCGACCGCGGGTTCTTCGGCTCGCGTCCGTTCAGCCGCGCGAACGAGCTGCTCGTCGCCCGCGGCGGCACCCCGGTGGACTGGCGGCTGCCGTAGGCTGCAGCCCGCCGGTCGGCCGCCCGCGGTCCGGCCGGCCGACCACCCTCCGGTCAGAGCTCGAACCGGTCAGAGCTCGAACCGGCTCCCGACGGAGTTCGGCCGGAAGGCGTCCGGCAGCCCGGCGGCGAGCGCGTGCTGCGCCTTCCAGCCCGTGCAGTGGGCCGGCACGAGGACGGCCGGGCTCTCGGCGGCCAGAGCGGCGACGGTCTGCGGGATGATCCGCTCGAAGAGGCCGCCGGTGAGGTGGAACCCGCCGAGGACCGCGTAGACCCGCTCGACACCGGTCAGCGCCTTGGCGTGCCGGACGATGTTGACGATGCCCGAGTGCCCGCACCCGGTGAGCACGACCAGGCCCTTGTCCCGGACGTGCAGGACGACTGCCTGGTCGTCGTGGATCAGCGGGTCGGGCCGCCAGTCGTCGTCGAGCCACGCCTGATGGACGGGCATCCCGGTCTCGAAGTCCGTCGTCCGGTCGACCTCGCCGGTGACGAGCAGGACGCCGTCCAGCAGGAACGACGGCGAACGATCCTCGATGACCGCGAAGCCGGCGCCCTCGATCCCTGCACGGCTGGGCATCGGCAGCTCCCAGGCGCCGCCGCCCGGGGTGACGATGCGGCGGCGGGTCCAGAAGTCCGGGTGCAGCAGGAGCGGCACGTTCCGCGGGCCCATCCGGCGGGCCAGGCCGTCGAGGCCCATCACGTGGTCGAAGTGGCCGTGGCTCAGCACGACGGCCTCGAAGGTGTCCGGCGAGATCGCCAACCGGTCGAGGTTGCCGATCAGGCCGTCCGGGGTGATGCCCGCGTCGAACAGCACCCGCCGACGGCGGTCGCCGGCCCTGACCTCGACGAGGGCGGAGAACCCGTGCTCGGCCCGGAGGAAGTCGACCGTCTTGCCGCCCTCGGCCAGCTCGCTCGGGATCACGGGGATGGCGCCGGCCGTCCCGACCGGGCCCCACCGCCGGACGAGCCCCTCGTCCGGCAGGAGGACGTCGGAGGAGTTGTCGACGATCGTCGTGACGTGGACGCCGTCCACGGGCTCGAGGCGGATCCGCTGCATCGCCATCACGACAGGCTAGGAGATCGACCGCGCCGCCAGAAGCCCCCTGCGCGGGGGCGTCAGCCGAAGCGACGCAGGTTGCGCGTCTCGCGGCGGTAGCCCTCGAAGACCGTGTGCCGGTACTCCAGGCAGGCGTGCTGGTATTCGTGCTCGTCGAGCATCCACGGCTCGCCGGCGACGTCGATGGTCGCCACCAGGCTGAGCAGCGCCGCCATCCGCTCCGGGGCGGCGCCCCGGGCGAGCGCGACGATGCGCCGGCCGTACCAGGTGACCGCGAAGCCGCGGGTGTCGACCTGGATCAGCCCGGCCGGCACGAGGCGGGCGACGGCGTGCTCGATCTCGCGGCGGGAGAGCACGAGGTGGTTGACGGCGTCGGCAGCGATGATGACGTCGACGAGCCGGGCCGGCAGGTCCTCGGTGCCCGTGACGCGGACGGCCGCGAGGACCCACGCGTCGGACAGCAGCCACCGGTCGACGTCGTCGAGGACGTCGGTCCGAGTGCCCTCTGTGACGGGAACCCACGGGCTCATCGCCACACCCCGAACGCGGTCATCTCCTGGCCTGCTCCGTCTCCCACCATGGACTGCCGTCCCCAGCCTGTGGATATCGTCACTCGGAATCGGTGCGGGGGCAATGGTTCACACGCGGTCAGGCCCGTTCGGATGAGGGAACCGAGGCCGAGATCACGCGAAACCCGTTGTCCGATAAGCAACTGGTAACGCAACGATCACATTGTGCGACGAACACTTTCAGTCACGCAACAGTTACCACATCGTCGACGTGACCGTACGTCGTCGACCGACGACGCGGTGTGCGCCCTATCCCGTGGGCGAGGTCCTCGAGCTGGGCCACCGTCATCGCCGACCCGTACTGCGAGCCGGCCATCCGCGAGATCGTCTCCTCCATCAGCGTGCCGCCGACGTCGTTGGCGCCGGACCGCAGCATCACGCGTGTGCCGCTCGGGCCGAGCTTGACCCACGACGTCTGGACGTTGTCGATCCAGCCGTGCAGGAGCAGCCGGGCGAGGGCGTGGACGACGACGTTCTCGCGGACCGTCGGGCCCGGCCGCGCCACCCCGGCGAGGTAGATCGGTGCGCTGTGGTGGACGAAGGGCAGCGCGACGAACTCGGTGAAGGCGCTCGCGCCACCGGCCAGGCTGCTCTCCTGGATCCGGGCGAGCGTGCGGAGGTGGCCCACCCAGTGCGCGGGGGTGTCGACGTGGCCGTACATCATCGTCGACGACGTCGGCAGCCCGACCGAGTGCGCGGTCGAGACGACCTCGACCCACGTCGCGGCCGGCAGCTTGCCCTTCGTGAGCAGCCAGCGGACGTCGTCGTCGAGGATCTCGGCCGCCGTGCCGGGCATCGAGCCGACCCCGGCGGCCTTGGCCTCGACGAGCCACTCCCGGATGCTCAGGCCGGTCCGGCTCGCGCCGTTGACCACCTCCATCGGGCTGAACGCGTGGACGTGCATCTGCGGCACGCGTGCCTTCACGGCCCGTGCGAGGTCGAAGTAGGCCGTCGCGGGAAGCTCGGGGTCGATCCCGCCCTGCATGCACACCTCGCTCGCGCCGAGGACCCACGCCTCCTCGGCGCGGTCGGCGACCTCGTCGAGCGACAGCGTGAAGGCGTCGAGGTCGCGGCGGCGCTGGGCGAAGGCGCAGAACCGGCAGCCGGTGTAGCAGACGTTGGTGAAGTTGATGTTCCGGTTCACCACGTACGTGACGTCGTCGCCGACGACGTCGCGCCGCACGTCGTCCGCGATCCCGGCGAGGGCCGCCAGCGCCGGGCCGTCGGCGTGCGCGAGGGCGAGGGCCTGGTCGTCGGTCAGCCGCCGCGGGTCGTCGGCGGCGACGGCGAGGGCGTCCGCGACGTCGCGCTCGAGGCGTTGCGGCACACCGGGTCCGGCGCCGGCGGCGGCCGGGGACCGCTCGCGGTCGCAGGCCGCCCCGTGGACGGCGCTCTCGCGCAGGAGTCCCCAGTCGCCGTACACGTCGTCGAAGTCCGCGCGGCGGTCGCTGCTGCGGCCGGCCGTGTCGATCTCGCTGTGCAGGTCGGTGCGGCCGCTGCTGCCCCACGTGGGGTCCGGCTCCTGCCAGGGCCGCCCCACGGGCAGCGACCGGACGTCGGCCAGCCCGGTCGCGGCGTCCGCGAGCGCCCCGACGTGTCCGGCCACCCGCGGGTCGAGCCACGGCTCGCCGGCCCGGACGTACTCCGGGTGCACCGTGAGCCGCTCGGTGAGGGCGAAGCCGGCGTCCGACGACCACCGTGCGAGGTCGTCGAGATGCGGCCAGGGCCGCTCGGGGTTGACGTGGTCGGGGGTGAGCGGCGACACGCCGCCCCAGTCGTCGGCGCCGGCCGCGAGGAGCCGCGCGAGCGCCGCCGGCTCGGACAGGTTCGGCGGCACCTGGACCCGGGCCGACGGGCCGAGGACGAGCCGCGCGACGGCGACCGTGGCGAGGTAGGCGTCCGGGTCGGCGTCCGGGACGCCGCGCATTGCCGTCTCGGGCTTGGCCCGGAAGTTCTGGACGATGACCTCCTGCACGTGCCCGTACGCGCGCGAGATGCGGCGCAGGTCGGCGAGGGACTCCGCGCGCTCGGCGGGGGTCTCGCCGATGCCGACGAGGATGCCGGTCGTGAACGGGATGCTGAGCCGGCCGGCGTCCTCGATCGTCCGGAGCCGGACGGCGGGGTCCTTGTCGGGCGAGCCGAAGTGCGCCTCGCCCGGGGTCTCGAAGAGCCGGCGCGAGCTGGTCTCGAGCATGAGTCCCATGGACGGCGAGACGGGCTTGAGGCGGCCGAGCTCCTCCCACGACATGACGCCGGGGTTGACGTGCGGCAGCAGACCGGTCGCCTCGAGGACCTGGACGGCGAGCGCCCGGACGTAGCCGAGCGTCGAGTGGTAGCCGGCCTCCGCCAGCCAGGCAGCGGCCTCGGGCCAGCGGTCCTCGGGCCGGTCGCCGAGCGTGAAGAGCACCTCCCGGCAGCCGAGCGACGCTCCCTGGCGGGCGATCCGCACGACCTCCTCGGGCGTCAGGTAGGGCGCCTTCCCCTCACGAGCGAGCTGGGCGGGGGTCTTGACGAAGGTGCAGTAGTGGCAGCGGTCTCGGCACATCCGCGTGACGTCGACGAAGACCTTGCGGGAGTAGGTGACCGTTCCCGGCCGGCCGGCGGTCGCCAGGCCGGCGTCCCGGACCGCGGACGCGGCGTCGAGCAGCCGGTCGAGCGCCTGTCCGCGCGCGTGGAGGAGTACCTCGGCCTCGGTGACGTCGAGGGTGACACCGTCCGCCGCCCGGCGCAGGGCACGACGCATCGCGGACTCGGTGGGCTGCATGGCGTCGATTCCATCACGCGGCGCACGCGGCCGCCCAGGGCGGTAGTTTCGCTGCACCAGGGAGGTGGTCGCCCGTGTTGGTCGGACCTGTGGCGGCGCTACGCCCCGTGCGCCGCGAAGACCTGTCCGTGCTCCATGCCGCCTTCGACACCGAGCCCGAGGTCTATGCGGTCGTCGAGACGACGCCGTGGCTGCCCCGGTCGGTCGAGGCGGTCCAGGCCCGCTACGACAAGCGGCTCGTCGAGGACCCGGACCCCGCCGTCGTCGACTTCGTCGTCCGGTCGGCGACCGACATCGCCGGTCGGTGCCTCGGGTCGGCGACGGTCTGGGGCATCGACCTGCACAACCGGACCGCCCATCTCGGGCTCTCGCTCATCCCGTCGGCGCGCGGCCGGGGACTCGGCCTGGATGCCCTCCGGCTGATGTGCCGCTACGCGTTCGAGGTCCGGGACCTGCGGCGGGTCGCGGTCGAGACCCTCGTGACGAACGAGCCGATGCGGCGGACGGCGCTCGCGGCCGGGTTCACGCAGGAGGGGGTTCTGCGCGAGAACGCCTACGTCATGGGCGCCCCGGTCGACGAGGTGGTCCTCGGCCTGCTCAGGCACGAGTGGCACGCCGCCCAGGACGCTCCCGGCGCCTGACGGGCGACCAGCG
>DAIOGQ010000212.1:0-7155 GCA_036745175.1 Kineosporiaceae bacterium | reverse complement strand
CTCGGCGGCCCGCCGGAAGCAGACGAACCGCGGCACCCAGTCCGGGTGGTACTTGACGTTGGCGCGGTACAGCGACTCGATCTGCCACCACTTCGAGGCGACGAGCAGGAGCCGGTGCCACACCCGCAGGACCGGCCCGGCCCCGACCCGCGAGCCGCGCTCGAAGACCGAGCGGAAGACCGCGAAGTTCAGCGAGATCCGCCGCACCCCCATCGCCCGCGCAGCCTCCACGACCCCGGTGACGACGAACTCGACCGTGCCGTTGTCGCTGTCCTCGGCGCGCCGCATGAGGTCCAGCGACAGTCCGTCGTCACCCCACGGGACGAACGCGAGGACGGCGACGAGCCGGCCGGAGGCCTCGCGCGCCCGGGCCACGACGACGTCGGGGTCGCGCGGGTCGCCGAGCCGGCCGAGGGCCATCGAGAACCCCCGCTCGACGTCCGCCTCGCGCAGCGCGTCCGCGGTCCGGACCGCCTCGGCGAGCTCGGTCGCCGACAGCTCGCGCTGGCGCCGGACGTCGAGGGTGCAGCCGGCGCGGTGCACCCGGTTGACCGCCTGCCGGACCCCGCGCATCGCGCGGCCGTCCAGGGAGAACTCGTCGAGCTCGAGGATCGCCTCGTCGCCGAGCTCGAGGCTGTCGAGCCCGGCCCGGCGGTAGGCGATCGCCGCCGTCTCGGACGCGCCGACGACGCCGGGCGTCCAGGCGTAGTCGTCCGCCTCCTCGAGCCAGGCACCGATCGCGGACGGCCACGCCTCGGGGTCGCCGAGCGGGTCGCCGGAGGCGAGCGAGACCGACCCGACGACGCGGTAGACGACGGCCGCCTTGCCGGTGGCCGAGAACACCGCGGTCTTGTCGCCCCGGAGCGCGAAGTAGCCGAGCGAGTCCCGGCCGCCGTACCGCGCCAGCAGGTCACGCAGCCGGGCCTCGTCGTCCGCCGCCAGGGTGACGGTGCCGCGCGCCGGCCGCAGGAGCGCGACGAGGGTCAGCAGTGCTGTGAGGCCGCCGAGGCCGTTGAGCGCGAACTCCGTCACGCTCGAGGCGTACTCGCGCGGGAACTGCAGGTCGGGGGTGAAGCCGACGAGCCCGAAGAAGACCTCGACGACGCGGTCCGACATCGGCGACGCGGGGGCCGTCCGCGCGGTCAGCAGGAGGCCCGCGACGAACGACACCGACCCCAGCACCGCGAGCACCCGCAGGGCTGCCCGGCGGGTGGCCCGCTCGGAGCGGGCCGTGAAGTCGGTCCGGGCCCACAGGAGCAGCCCCAGGACGACGAGGTTGGTCGCGACGACCGGCCAGCGCTGCGCCTGCAGGTGCGCGACCGAACCGGCGACGACCACGACGACCATGAGCACCCAGGCGCGTCGCTTGCGGCGCTGGAGGGCACCGGCCAGCACGAGCATCGCACCGGCCGAGACCATCCCGGTGGCGAAGGCGAAGCCGTCGACCAGGGCGTCCATGGCGGGGTCGAGCACGCCCGGGGACCGGTTGCGCTGCAACGGGTCGACGATGTCGAGGACCGCGAGGACCGCGGCCGCCCGGACGACCCAGGCGACGAGCCTCGGCACCCGGGGCCGCCGGAGGGGACGGCCCGGTCCGGGTCGGTCGCGTGCCGCCACCTGCGAAACCGCCTGCGCCGACACGGTCTGGAGTCTATGCCGCGGACGCTGCCGCCCCGGCTCACGCCCGCGGCGACTCGGTGGCATCGCGCCGGAAGATCGCCAGCAGGTCGTCGACGAGCCGGTCGGACTCCGCGGGGTGCCGGAAGGGCCGGTGCTCGGCGATCCGGTAGCTGTTGCGGCGGCCGACCCGGGTGCGTGTCACGTAGCCGGCCTCGACGAGGTCACCGATGATGAGCTGCGCCGCGCGCTCGGTGATGCCGACCCGCTCGGCGACGTCGCGGATCCGGGCGTCGGGGTCGTCGGCCACGGCGAGCAGGACATGCCCGTGGTTGCTGAGGAACGTCCAGGTCACCGAGCGCTCGTCCGCCACGGTCGAAGACTCTAGCCCGCCGGGCCAAAGGCGGGTCGCCCGTCGGCGCGCACCGCCGGTCGGCCGGTGGGGGCTCGGGCTGGCAGGATGCGGTCATGCAGGATGCGGTCATGCAGGACGCCCGGACACCGAAGGACGCCTGGGCCGCCCTCGTCCGCGGCAACCGCCGCTTCCTCGAGGGCCGGCCCGTGCACCCCAACCAGGACCACGGCCGCCGCCGGCAGACCGCCCAGGGGCAGAAGCCGTTCGCGGTGATCTTCGGCTGCATGGACTCCCGGGTCGCCGCCGAGATCATCTTCGACCGCGGCCTTGGTGACCTCGCCGTGGTCCGCACGGCGGGACACGTCGTGGACGGCGGAGTCCTCGGTTCGCTCGAGTTCGGCGTCACCGTCATCAAGACCCCGCTCGTCGTCGTCCTCGGGCACGACTCGTGCGGCGCCATCCAGGCCGCGATCGAGACCCACCGCAGCGGCGTCTACCCGGGTGGCTACGTCCGCGAGATCGTCGAGCGGGTCACCCCGAGCCTCGTCACCGGCCGCCGGGCCGGGCAGCCGCTGGAGGCCATCGACCCCGACGTCCTCACCGAGGACCACACCCGGCACACGGTCCACCTGCTCGCCGAGCGGTCGGCCGCGATCAGCGACCGGATCGCGAACGGCCAGCTGGGCGTCGTCGGCGTCGTCTACCGGCTCGACGAGGGCCGGGTGCGGCTCGTCGAGGCGCTCGGCGACGTCGGGGTCGACGCGCCGGCGGACCAGCAGGCCGGGTTCGCCGACGAGCGGTGACGTCGGGCCGGGACGGCGGTACGGGCGGCGCGGGACGCGGCCGATCCCACGCCGGACCGCCGGTCACGCTGGCCCGCTCGCAGGACGAGCACGGCGAGGTGGCGCTGCGCCGGCGCGGTGAGGTCCTCGAGCTCGTCGTCGGCGGCGTCTTCGCGATGGACACGGTCGACGTGAGCACCGAGGTCGAGCTCGCGACGCTCGCCCTCGCGCGGCTGCCGCGCCGCCGGTCGGGCCTGGCGGTGCTCGTCGGCGGGCTGGGCCTCGGGTTCACGACGCGGCACGTGCTCGCCGACCCGCGCGTCGGCCGGGTCGTCGTCGCCGAGCTGCACGCCGTCCTCGTGGAGTGGGTCCGCACCGGGCTCGTCCCCCCGGCGGCCGGGCTGCTCGACGACCCGCGGGTGGAGGTCGCCGTCGCGGACGTCCGGGACACCGTCGCGGCCGCGCCGCAGGCCTCGTTCGACGCCGTCGTCCTCGACGTCGACAACGGGCCCGGCTTCCTCGTGCACGCCGCGAACGCCGCGGTGTACGCGGCGCCGTTCCTCGCCGCGGTGGCGGACCGGCTGCGCCCCGGCGGGGTGCTCGCCGTCTGGTCCGCCGACCCGGCGCCCGCACTGCGCACGGTCCTCGCCGACGTCGTCGGGCCGTGCGAGGAGCTGCTCCGGACCGTCGTGCGGGACGGGCGCACGCTGACATACGCGACCTACGTGGCGGTCCGGCCGGCCGCCGGGGAACCCTGCTCGCCGGCGGACCCGGCGGACCCGGCGGACCCGGCGGCGTAGTCGGCCCATCGCGGGCGCTCGATCGACTCGCGCTCGCCCAGCGCGAACCAGTTCATCCGGTCGGCCCGGGTCGCGTTCCCCATGAGCACGGGGTCCGGCAGCCCGTCGTCCGCGACGACCGCGGGGTCGACCGCGACGTGGAGCACCTCGGCGAAGACGACGTGACCCGCGCGCGGCGAGTCGCCGAAGCTGCGGACCTCGACCAGCCGGCACTCCATCGCGGCCGGCGACTGCGCGATCCGCGGCGGCCGGACCCGCAGCGACGGCAACGGCGTCAGGCCCGCGAGCGCGAGCTCGTCCACGTCGGACGGCGCGTCGACGGACGTGAGGTTGACGACGCCGCGCAGCCGCCACGGGACGACGTGGACGACGAGCTCGCCGGTGGCCTCGACGTTGCGCAGCGAGTCCTTGCGACCGATCGACGTGAACGAGACGACGGGCGGCTCGGCCGACGCGACGGTGAAGTACGAGTGCGGCGCCAGGTTGACCCGGCCGGCCGCGTCGACGGTCGTCACCCAGGCGATCGGGCGCGGCGCGACGAGACAGTTGAGCATCGCGTAGGTCCGGCGGCCGAGCTCGGCCACCGGCAGCTCGGTGCGGGGCGCGGCCGCACCGCCCTGCTCGCTCACGGGATCCTCACGACGAGGTCCGCCCGCCCCCGGGTCGCGGCCACGACGCGGGCGTTCGCCTCGTCGCTGCGGTCGACCCACTCGGCGGCGGCCCCGGCCGGCCGGCCGTGCGCGACGTGCCGCGCGACGAGCCGGGAGACCCGCACGTCGTCCGGCACGCCGACGTACCAGCAGGCGTCGAGCAGCGGCCGGACGCCGGCCCAGGCGCCGTCGGTGAGCAGCAGGTAGTTGCCCTCGACGAGGACGAGCGGCGTCGCCGGGTCGACCGGGATCGCGTTGGCGATCGGCTCCTCGAGCTCACGCCGGAACTGCGGTGCGTAGACGACCCCGTCGTGCCCCTCGTCGAGGCCCTCGCGCGACGGCTGCGCGGCGACCCGGGCGAGCAGGGCGACGAACCCCGCGGCGTCGAAGGTGTCGGGCGCGCCCTTGCGGTCGGCGCGGCCGAGGCGCTGGAGCTCGGCCTGCGCGAGGTGGTACCCGTCCATCGGGACGACGACGGCACTGCCCGGCGGCAGCGCCGTGACCAGCGCCGCCGAGACCGTCGACTTGCCCGCACCGGGCGGACCGGTGATCCCGAGGACGCGTCGCGCGCCCGCGGACACCATGTGCCGGACCCGTTCGACCGCCTCGTCGAGGTCCACCTCGGGGACGTCGCTGCTCACCCGGCCATCCTGACAGGCGCGGCCGGTCGGGTGAGCGCGCACGCCCGCGGCACCTATTTGACGTTTAGTAGTCAGTTCATCACATCGCGTTGCTAGGCTGCTCACGTCGCGCGACGGGTATCTGCTGAGCCCGCGCAGTCCTCATCTCGCAGTCCACATCTCCACGTCGCGGTCGGCCCCGCGCAGGCCAGGAGCATCGCCATGTTCATTCGTGCACCGCACGGCTGGTCACCCCTGACGGTGGCCGCCGTCGCGATGGTGCTGCTCGCGGCGCTCGACCTGGCGGGCGCCTACGCGGCCAAGGAAGCCGTCGTCCGCCGCTCGCCCGCCTTCGCCGCGGTCGGGATCACCCTGTTCGTGCTGCTGTTCTGGGTCTACTCCTCGAGCCTGCAGTACGCCGACCTGGCGCCGGTGACCCTCGGGTGGATCGTCGTGCTGCAGGTCGGGGTCGTGCTGCTCGACCGGTTCCACTACGGCTCGCCCGTGCCGCGCGGGCACTGGGCGGCCATCGTGCTCATCATCGCGGCGCAGGCCTACCTCGTCCTCGCGCCGGCCGGGACGGCGCCCTCCGTGGCCCGGGGGGCGGCGTCCGTCGCAGTGGACGACGGGCCGCGGGTGGTGCGGCACCGGGCGTGAGGACGTCGAGCCGGCCCGTCCGACCGGCCCGTCAGGCGAGCCGCTCGGCGACGGACACCCGGAAGTGGAACGTCTTCGTCATGCCGACCACGACGACGAGGTACTCGTCGGGGCTGATCCGGTACACGGACCGGCGCTGCTCGCTGAACGGGTGCGAGGGGTCGAGCCGACGGCAGAGGTCGAGCGCAGCGCGCCGCGCGGCGTCCCTGGTCGGCTCGACGACGGAGGGCTCGGGGTCGACCGCCCACCGCAGGTCCCCGCTTCTGCCGGTGGTCTGCTCGACGAGGAGGACGAAGCCCTCACCGGACGTGACGGGTGCCGGTGCGCGGCGCCGGACGGGTGCCGGTGCGCGGCGCCGGACGGGCGGCGGGTCGGGAGTCCCCCAGGCGGGCGGCTCGGCGGGCGGCTCGCTGGCGCCGGGCTCAGCCGGCATCGTCGCCGAGCAGGCTCGAGATCGCCGGACGCACGGCGACGGGACGAGGCAGGCCGATCAGCCGCGGCGTCCGGGCGGCGTAGACGGCGTACTCGTCGCCGAACCGGTCGCGGAGCCGGGCCTCCTCGACGCCGGACTTGACGTGGAGCACCGCCGCGAGCGCGGCGAACGCCACGAGCGGCTCCGGTCGCCGGCGCAGCACCGCGACCGCGGCTCCGGCGACGAGCAGACCGGCGTAGACCGGGTTGCGGCTGATCTCGTAGGGCCCGGCCGTCTGGAGCCGGGCGCCCCCGCGCGGCGCGACGAACGGCGTGACGTCCCGCCCGAGGAAGCGCAGGCCCTCCTCGGCGAGCGCCGTCCCGGCCGCGCCCGCGACGAGGCACGCGGCGGTCAGCGTCCGCGGCAGCCGCCAGCGCGCGCGGCCCGGCCACAGCAGGCCGGCACCGGCGAGCGCCTGGGCGAGCACGAGCAGGTCGGCCCCGCTGCGGGCCGGCGGTGCGCTGGTCCCCGGGACGTCGTCGTCAGCCATCCGGACAGCCTGGCACGCGCCCGGCCGCGCGGACACGGGTCCCCTGGCACGAGGACCGCCGGCCGCGAAGGATGGGCGCATGACACAGCCGACGACCGATCCGGCCGCGCCCGCGGGGTTCCGCGTCGAGCGGGACACGATGGGCGAGGTGCTCGTCCCCGCCGACGCGCTCCACGGCGCCCAGACCCAGCGCGCGGTCGAGAACTTCCCGGTGAGCGGCGTCCGGGTCGACCCGGCCGTCGTCCGCGCGCTCGCCCGGGTGAAGGCCGCCGCGGCGCGGGTCAACGCCCGGCTGGGGGTGCTCCCGGCCGATGTCGCCGACGCGGTCGCGGCGGCGGCCGACGCGGTGGCGGACGGCGCGCACAGCGGAGCCTTTCCCGTCGACGTCTTCCAGACCGGTTCGGGCACGTCGACGAACATGAACATGAACGAGGTGCTCGCGGCCCTCGCGACCCGGTCGCTCGGCCGCCGGGTCCACCCGAACGACGAGGTCAACGCGAGCCAGTCGAGCAACGACACGTTCCCGACCGCCGTCCACCTCGCCGCCACGTCCGGCGTCGTGCACGACCTCGTCCCGGCGTTGGAGCACCTTGCGCAGTCCCTGGAGCGCAAGGCGTCCGCGACCGCGGACGTCGTCAAGCCGGGCCGCACGCACCTCATGGACGCCACGCCGGTGACCCTCGGCCAGGAGCTCGGCGGCTACGCGGCGCAG
>DAIOGQ010000211.1:0-7202 GCA_036745175.1 Kineosporiaceae bacterium | reverse complement strand
CGGATTAGAAGTCCGCTGCTCTGTCCACTGAGCTACGGGCGCCCGGGGTACATCGCCCCCGGCAATGCTGCCACGAACCCGCCGCCGCGGGGGCGGCTGCCGCGAGGCCGGCGCCGCGACCGCCTGTCCGACGACGGCTCCGCCCGCCGGGCTGCGCAGGCGGGCGCTCGTCGTGTAAGGCAAGGATCGTGCGTCAGTCGGGCGAGCGACGCGAGCTCGCGGGCTCGCGGGCGCGCGGGCGCGCGGGAGGGTGGGAGCCTCCGCGTCGGTGCGGTGGTCGACTCACTGCTGCGGTCGACGCGGCGACGAATGCCGCGTCCGGCATGCGGGGTGTGAGCGTCAGGCCCGGTGAGCCGCCACACCGACGTCCGATCGCACCGCCTCGGCCGGAGGCGCCGTCACGCGGCCGGCGGTCCGTCGTGCGGGGCAACTGTCACGCCGGTGCACGATGCCGCCTGACGCGACTGTCTGCGGTGTCGGCCGCCGTGGCGCGCGGACGCGGGTACCCCGCAGGATCACTGTTGGTGACCGTGACTGCCAATGCGGTCATCTTTCCGCCCGGTTCGTCACGGACGGCGACGATTGCGATGGGCGCGGGGGTGATCTGTTGCACGCCCGTCGCGGCCCTTTGGCAAGATGAGGACCTCGGGGCGCGGCTGGGAGCTCCCTGGCGAGGTCGAACGGTCCGTTCCGGAGGCGGCCACGCCGGGTCGTGCCCGGCTCGCGCCCGGACGACGCCGGCCCGGTGCGCCGCTCCGGAGCAACCGTACGTCAGCGGCTACAGGCCAACTGCAACAGGCCAACAGCAACAGGCCAACAGCAACAGGGAGGGGACGGGTGGACACGCAGGCGGACGCCGCGCGCGGTCCCGCGACGTCCGGCACCCTCGGTGACGTCCCGGCGGTGCTCGGCGCCAACGGCGCCGGCGCGCCCGCGGGCGCTCCGGCGGACGTCGTCGAGCCACCTCATGGGGGGCTCGGCGAGCTGCAGTCGGTCGCCGTCGTCCCCGAGAGACCTGCACCTGTCGACAAGGCCCCTGTCGAGAAGACCCCTGCCGACCCCACCCCTTCCGCCCCCACCGCGGCCCACCATCCCGCTGCTGAGGCGGCGCACCAACCGGCGACGGTCGAGGGCGCATCCGTCGACGACGCCTCCGCAGCCAACGGCTCCGGGCCGTCCGACCGCGGGAGCCTGACCGCCGCCGAGATCGCCGCGCTCGCCGAGGACGACGCGGACGAGCCCGGACTCCTGGAGAGCGCCGAGAACCTGCGGGAGGAGGTCTCGGCGCTCCAGCTCCCGCTCGTCGTCGGGGACGTCGCGCGAGCCCGTGTCGACCGCGAGCGGCTGCTCGCCCAGCTCGACGACTACCTGTTGCCACGGCTGCGCCGGATGGATGCGCCGCTGCTCGCCGTCATCGGCGGGTCGACGGGAGCCGGCAAGTCGACGTTGACGAACTCCCTGGTCCGCAAGGAGGTGAGCCGATCCGGCGTCCTGCGCCCGACGACGCGCTCGCCGGTCCTGGTGCACCACCCGTACGACTCCGGCGCCTTCCTGTCCCAGAGGATCCTGCCGAACCTCGCGCGGGTCACGGCCGAGGCACCCGAGCCGCTCCAGCCGATCGACGTCGACGCCCCACGGATCACCGCGCTGCGGCTCGTGCCGCACGAGGGCGTCCCGGCCGGGATCGCCGTCATCGACGCGCCGGACATCGACTCGGTCGTCGACACGAACCGGGAGCTCGCCGTCCAGCTCCTCGCGGCCGCCGATCTCTGGTTGTTCGTCACGACCGCGGCGCGCTACTCGGACGCCGTCCCGTGGGACATGCTCCGCAACGCCGTCGAGCGGGGCGCCTCCGTCGCCGTCGTCCTCGACCGGGTACCGCGAGAGGACGTCAAGGAGATCCGGATCCATCTCGCGACGATGCTGCGCGACCGCGGGCTCGCGTCGTCCCCGATGTTCACGATCCCCGAGACCCGCACCGTCGACGGCCTGCTCCCGCCCGAGGTCGTCGCGCCGCTGCTCGGCTGGCTGCGCCGGCTGGCCCGCGACGCGCGGTCCCGCGACGTCATCGTGCGGCGCACGCTCGCGGGCGCCCTCGACAGCCTCCGCGACCGGGTCCAGGTCGTCGCGGACGCCGCCGACGACCAGCGCGCCGTCGACGCCGCCCTGCGCGCCGAGCTCGCCGACACCTTCGAGCAGGCCGGCGTCGACGTCCGCCGGCGGCTGTCCGACGGGACGGTCCTGCGCGGCGAGGTCCTCGCCCGCTGGCAGGGGTTCGTCGGCACGGGGGAGTTCGTCCGCAGCCTCGAGACGAACATGGGACGGCTGCGCGACCGGCTCACGGCGCTGCGCGGCCGGACCCCACCTGCCGAGCCGCTCGACGAGGCACTCCAGACGGGCGTGCAGGCGATCGTCCGGGCGTCGGCGCAGCGATCGGTCGAACAGGCGGTGCTCCGCTGGCGAAGGGTGCCGGCGGGTGCCGCCCTCGTCGGCGACGCGACGACGGCGGGTCTGGCCCCGGACTTCGACGCACGGCTGGCGCGCACCGTCCGCGACTGGCAGACCGGCGTCCTGGACATCGTCCGCGACGAGAGCCAGGGCCGCCGGACGACCGCCCGGGCGCTGTCGCTCGGCGTCGACGGGATCGCCGTCATCCTCATGCTCGCGGCCTGCAGCCCGACCCTCGACGCGTCCGACCCCGACTCCGGCGCCGCCGCCGGCACCGCGGCTCTCGCGCAGCGCATCCTCGACGCCGTCTTCGGCGACCAGACGGTCCGGAGCCTGACGACGAAGGTGCACTCCGACCTCGTCGCCCGGGTCGAGGGCCTCCTGGGGTCCGAGCGGACGCGCGTGCTCGGGATGCTCGACGCCGTCGGGGTCCTGCCCGGCGCCGGCGCCCGACTCCGGAACGCCGTCGCCGCGGTCGAGGGGGCACGCTGACGTGAGCGGCCGTCGTCACGGCGCCCCCGACATCGCCGGCCGCGTGGCCGCGGTCGAGCAGGCCCTCAAGGTCGGCGGCCACCGCTTCGACGGTGAGGCCGTCGCGACCGCCCGGCATGCCCTCGAACGCACGGGCGAGCGGCTGCGCCTCGGCTCGGCGCACACCGTCGTCGCTCTCGCGGGCGCCACGGGCAGCGGCAAGTCGAGCCTGTTCAACGCGCTCGCGGGCATGGACCTGGCGGACGTCGGTGCGCGGCGGCCGACGACCGGCAAGCCGATGGCGTGCGTCTGGGGCACCGAGGGTGCCGCCGCGCTCCTCGACTGGCTCGAGGTGCCGCGCCAGGGCCGGACGGCGCGCGAGTCGGTGCTCGACGCGGACCGGGAGGCGATGCTCCACGGGCTCGTGCTGCTCGACCTGCCCGACCACGACTCGACGGTGGTGACACACCGGCTCGAGGTCGACCGCCTCGTGGACCTCGTCGACCTCCTCGTATGGGTGGTGGATCCGCAGAAGTACGCCGACGAGGCGCTCCACACGGGCTACCTCAAGCGGTTCGCCGGTCACGAGTCGGTCATGCTCATCGTCCTCAACCAGATCGACCGGCTCGGCCCGGACGAGGCCGGGACGTGCGTGCGTGACCTGCGCCGGCTCCTCGACGCCGACGGGCTCGACGCCGTCCGGCTCGTCGCGACGTCCGCAACCCGCGGGGACGGCGTCGAGGAGCTGCGTCAGGTCCTCGCCGACGTCGTCCAGCGACAGGCGACGACCGCCGAGCGCGCAGCCGCCGACCTCGACGGCGCGCGTGCGGCGCTCTCCGCAGGCCTGGCGCCGACGGAGCCTGACGCGCGGACGCTGTCGGGGGCCGACGAGCTCGTCGGTGCGCTCGCCGCAGCTGCCGGACTGCCCGTGGTGCTGAACGCCGTCGAGGTCGACTACTCGCGCCGTGCCTCCGAGAAGGTCGGATGGCCGCTCGTGCGCTGGGCCGCGGCGTTGCGTCCGGACGCACTGGCCCGCCTGCGGCTCGGTGCCGCCGAGGGGGAGCTGCGCCGGCTGAGCCGCTCCTCCCTGCCCGCGCCGACACCGTCGCAGCAGGCGCGGGTCGAGATCGCCGTCCGGGCCGTGACGTCGTCCGCCGCGAACGCTCTCCCGCCACGCTGGGGGGACGCCGTCCGGAAGGCCTCGACGCGGCCCGGCGCGGACCTGTCCGACGCTCTCGACGGCGCTGTCCTGTCCGTCGACCTGTCGCATCGACCGCCGCCCTGGTGGTCGGGCGTCACCGTGGCGCAGTACGTCCTCGCGGGGGCGGGGGTCGTCGGGATGCTGTGGTTCCTCGGGCTGTTCGTGCTCGCCGCGTTCGGCAGCTATCCGGGAGCCCCGAGCGTCGGGCCGGTCCACCTGCCCTCGCTGCTGTTCTACGGTGGCCTCGTCGGCGGTCTCGGGCTCACACTCGTGTCGCTGGTGCTCGTCCGGGTCGGGGCCAAGCGCCGGCGCAACAAGGTGGCCGCGCTGCTGCGACAGGCGGTGTCGGCCGTCGCGTTCGCGCACGTCGTGTCGCCGGTCGCCGAGGTGCTCGCCGACCACCGCGCGGTCCGGCAGTCCCTGGAGTCCGCCCGGTAGCAACGGCGGCGCCCGCGCCGGCACGTCCACCGTCACCGGCTGCGTCGTCCGCCGGCAGGTGTCACGCGCGCCGGCGATGAGTCCTGGCCCGCCGCGCGGTCGACAGTTCGTCGGTCGCAGACCGACGATCTGGCAAGGAGGCGAGACATGAGACGGCTGATCGTAAGCACCTTCGTGACCCTCGACGGGGTCATGCAGGCTCCTGGCGGACCGGGCGAGGACGACGACGACGGGTTCGCGCACGGTGGCTGGTCGGTCAACTACTGGGACGAGCTCATGGGTCAGGTCATGAGCGAGGCGATGGCCGCGCCGTTCGACCTGGTCCTCGGACGCAGGACCTACGACATCTTCGCCGCGCACTGGCCGCGGGCCTCGGAGGAGGACGGCGCCAAGCCGTTGAACGACGCCACCAAGTACGTCGCGTCACGGGGTCGCCCCGCACTGCCGTGGAGCCCGTCGGTCCTCATCGAGCCGGACGTGCCCACCGGGGTCGCCGCGCTCAAGCAGGAGGACGGCCCGGAGCTTCAGGTGCACGGCAGCGGGAACCTGGTGCAGACCCTGCTGCGCCACGACCTCGTCGACCAGTTCCGCGTGTGGGTCTTCCCCCTCGTCATCGGGTCGGGCAAGCGCCTGTTCTCGGACGGCACCGTCCCCTCGGGGCTGGCGCTCGTCGACAGCAGGGTCTCCACGACCGGAGTCGTGATGGCCACGTACGAGCCGGCAGGCGGGATCGTCACCGGATCCTTCGCGCTGGAGTGACCTCGAGGCTGGACCGTGCCGGGCGGGCTGCTCGGGCAGGGTCTGTCCATCGGCGGCCAGACCCTGCCGTTCGTCCGGGCTCGACCCGTCCACAACCGCGCGGTTCGTCCCACCGTCCACAGGTGCGTCCGTGAGCGCCCCGTCTCGTCCCCGGACGGCGTGACGCTGTTCTCCTACGGCCCGGCACGGCGTCGGGCGGAGGGAGGACGAACGTGAACGAGAGCTACGTGACCCTGACCGGGACCGTCGCCACGAAGCCCGAGGCGAAGATGCACGACGGCATCCGGCTGCTGAGCTTCCGGCTCGTGTCGACGGCGCGCAAGTACGACAAGCCGTCGGGCTCCTGGGTCGACGGCGACTCCACGTGGGTCACTGTCACCTGTTGGCGCACCCTTGCGGTGAACGTCGAGGAGTCGGTGACCTGGAAGGACCGGGTCATCGTCCACGGCAGGCTGCGGACCCGCGAGTGGACGACGGCCGACGGCGTACGCCGGACCGGCGTGAGCGTCACCGCCGACGCGGTTGGCCCCGACCTGACGTTCGGCACGGCCGTCTTCAGCCGACGGGCCCGGCTCGAGTCCGCGCCGGCGCTGCAGGTCGTCGCGGACGCGCTCGCCGAGCAGGTCGAGGACGTACCCGTGGCGTCGCTCTCCGAGCTCCACGAGGTGCCCTTCGCGGTCCGCGCCGTCGCGTCGTCGGAGCCGGACGACCACCTCGACGCGGAGGTCGACGACCCGGACGACCTCGACGACGAGGGCTACGGCGATGCCGGCTCGGAGGTGCTCGTGAGTGCCGGCGCGCACTGACGAGGGCCCTGACGGGCGGACCGGGCGGTCGCGGACCACGACGCGCGGTGGCGGCCTGCTGCGTGGCTGTGACCGCGAGGCCTGCCACGGACGGCGGGTGCGGCGACGCCGGGGCGACGCGTGGGGCAGGATCGGCGGGTGCCGCTCAGCCCCGCCGCCGCCCGACCGCTCGGCCTCGTGCTCGGCGTCGCCGCCGACGCGCTCCTCGGTGACCCGCACCGTTGGCACCCGGTCGCCGGGTTCGGCCGTGCGGCTGCGGCACTGGAGCGGCGGATGTACGCCGACGCCGTCGGCCCGGGCGCCGCGTTCACCGCGCTGGCGGTCGGCCTGCCCTGGTGCCTCGGGGTGGTCGCGGAGCGGGCCACAGCCGGACGCCCCGTCGCTCGGCTGCTCGTGACCGCGGTCTCGACGTGGGCGGTCCTCGGCGTCACGAGTCTGGCACGCGAGGGCGCCGAGATGGCCAGGCTCATCGACGGCGCCGAGGCCGAGGCCACGGCCGACCCGGTGCCGACGCGGATCGTCCCGGCTGCGGTGGCACCGCGCTCTTCCGTGGCCGAGGCACGGCAGCGGCTCAGTCACCTGTGCGCCCGCGACCCGTCGGGGATGGGGCCGGCCGACCTCGCCCGCGCAAGCGTCGAGTCGCTCGCCGAGAACACCTCGGACGCCGCGGTGGCCCCGCTGCTCTGGGGTGCCGTAGCGGGCGTGCCCGGCCTGCTCGGCTACCGCGCCGTGAACACGCTCGACGCGATGGTCGGCTACACCAGCCCACGCTACCTGCGGTTCGGCCGAGCGAGCGCGCGGCTCGACGACGCCGCGAACCTCGTCGCAGCCCGGGTGACGGGGTGGCTGACCGTCGCCTCCGCCCCCCTGGTCGGCGGGTCGGCGACGACGGCGCTGCGGGTGCTGCGCCACGACGGCGCACGGCACCCGAGCCCGAACGCCGGCCGCCCCGAGGCGGCCGCCGCGGGCGCCCTCGGCGTCGCGCTCGGCGGCGAGAACGTCTACGCCGGCCGGGTCGAGCGTCGTCCGGGGATGGGGGTGGGGGGGCGGGCCCCCCGGCCGGAGGACGTGCGCCGGGC
>DAIOGQ010000210.1:0-7216 GCA_036745175.1 Kineosporiaceae bacterium | reverse complement strand
AACTGCCTGGGCCTGGCGAACATCGGCGGCGAGGTCGCCTTCGACCCCTGCTACCAGGGAAACCCGCTCGTCAACGCGCTGTGCCTCGGCGTGCTGCGCCACGAGGACATCCACCTCGCCAACGCCTCCGGAACAGGCAACCTCGTCGTGCTGTTCGGCGCCCGGACCGGTGGCGACGGGATCGGTGGCGCGTCCATCCTCGCGAGCGAGACCTTCTCGGCCCAGGCCGACGGCACGGTCGGCCCGGCGAAGCGCCCGGCCGTGCAGGTCGGCGACCCGTTCGCCGAGAAGGTCCTCATCGAGTGCTGCCTCGAGCTCTTCGCGGCCAAGGTCGTCGCAGGCATCCAGGACCTCGGCGCGGCCGGGCTCTCGTGCGCGTTCAGCGAGCTCGCGAGCAACGGCGACGGCGGGATGCTCGCGCTCCTCGACGACGTGCCGCTGCGCGACCCGACGCTGCGCCCCGAGGAGATCCTCATGAGCGAGTCGCAGGAGCGGATGATGGCCGTCGTCCGGCCGGGCGACCTCGACACGTTCCTGGCGATCACCGGCAGGTGGGACGTCGAGGCGACCGTCGTCGGCGAGGTGACCGACACCGGCCGGCTGGTCGTCCGCTGGCACGGGCAGACGATCGTCGACGTGCCGCCGCGCACGGTCGCCCACGAGGGCCCGGTCTACCACCGGCCGTACGCCCGCCCGGCCTGGCTCGACGCGCGGCAGGCCGACGTCCCCGACCGCCTGGCGCGCCCGCAGACGGGCGAGGAGCTGCGAGACCTGTTGCTGCGCATGATGTCCTCGCCGAACCTGTGCAGTCGGGCATGGGTCACCGAACAGTACGACCGCTACGTCCGTGGCAACACCGCCATGGCGACGCCCGACGACGCCGGCGTGGTCCGGGTCGACGAGGAGTCCGGCCTTGGCGTCGCGATCGCGATGGACTGCAACGGCCGGTTCGGCGCGCTCGACCCCTATGCGGGTGCCCGCCTGGCGCTCGCCGAGGCCTACCGCAACGTCGCGACCTCGGGTGCGCGCCCGCTCGCGGTCACCGACTGCCTGAACTTCGGCTCACCGGAGCACCCGGACTCCATGTGGCAGTTCGAGCGTGCGGTCACCGGGCTGGCCGACGGCTGCCTCGAGCTCGGCATCCCGGTGACCGGCGGGAACGTGTCGTTCTACAACTCGACCGGCGACGTCGCGATCCACCCGACGCCGGTCGTCGGCGTCCTCGGCGTCCTGGACGACGTCGCGCGCCGGACGCCGTCGGGCTGGCGCACCCCCGGCCAGGCCGTCTACCTGCTCGGCAGCGTCCGCGAGGAGCTCGCCGGCTCGGAGTGGGCCTGGGCCGAGCACGGCCACCTCGGCGGCCTGCCGCCGGCGGTCGACCTCGCGGCCGAGCGGCTCCTCGGCGACCTGCTCGTCAACGCCTCACGGGACGGCCTCGTCGACGCGGCGCACGACGTGTCGGACGGCGGCCTCGCGCAGGCGCTCGTCGAGGCCTGCCTGCGCCACGGGGTCGGGGCCCGGGTGTGGCTCGACGAGGTGTGCGACCGGGACGGCGTGAGCCCGTTCGTCGCGCTGTTCTCCGAGTCGACGGCACGGGCAGTCGTGGCCGTGCCGCGCTCGGAGGAGGTCCGCTTCACCGACATGTGCGTCGCCCGCGGCTTTCCCGTCGCCCGGATCGGCGTCGTCGACGACGCGGCCGGCCCGGACGGCGTCCAGGGCCTCGACGTCCAGCGCCAGTTCGCCGTCTCGCTCGCGGACCTGGCGGCCGCCCACGCAGGCACGCTCCCCGCCGTCTTCGACGCCTGACCGGACATTCCGCATCCGTCCTCTGGTGGCGAAGGGGCGCTACGACGAGCGTCGTAGCGCCCCTTCGCCACCAGAGGACGCTAGGGCACCCCGGGGGCGGTGGGGCGTCAGGTGAGCCGGACCGCCGCGAGCTGGTGCCCGACGGCGACCAGACGGCCGGTCGAGTCCCAGACGTCCGTCGTCTCGTCGACCGCGCCGCCGCCGACGCTGCGGGCCCGGTGCTGGATGACGACCGGCCCCGGCGCGGGCAGCGCCCGGACGAACGCGGACAGCTGCATCGTCGGGACCCAGCCCGGCTGCACGCCGGGCAGGTCGAAGGTCGCGGGCGGGAAGCAGTCGACGGCGAGGACGAGGCCCAGGGCGTCCATCGAGCGGCCGTCCTCGAACTCGACGTAGCCCTGGAGCACGCCGGCGCCGGACGGGGTGCCGAGGGCGAAGCCCAGCGTCGCCGGGTCGAGCCGTTCGCTGACCTGGCTCATGAGCGGGATGTCGAAGCCGGGGGACCTCGGCGGCAGTCGCGGGCAGTCCTCGATGGGCGGCAGCGCCGGCCGCGGCGGACCCGGAACGAGCTGGGCGCCCTGCGGCCCCTCGGCGACCCGGCCCGCCGTGACGACGACCTCGAGCCGCGTCACCCCGTCCGCGACGACCCGGCCGCGCGCCACGGAGGTCGACCGGCCGCGCCGGAACACCTCGACCTCCACGACCGCCCGGCCGGGCGGGACCTGCTCGGCGAAGGCGCCTGTGACCGCGAGCGGGGTGAGCGGTGCGGTCGCGGTCGAACCGTGAACCGAAGCGTCGCCCAGGCTCTCGCGGGGGCTCTCGCCGGGACCCTCGCCCGGACGGGTGAGCTCGCTCATCACGGCCCGCGTGGCGGTCGCGAGCAGGTAGCCGCCGTTCGCCCGTCCCCCGACGGACCAGAGCGGGTGCACGTCGATCTCGTAGCGACCGTCCCCGACCGACGTCACGGCCGTCGCGGCGTCGAACGCGCTCGTCACCCCCTCACCCTAGGGCGCCCGTCGGCCGGCGAGCGTGGGCCCGATGCTCGTCATCCGGACGCGGCACCGGCGTCCGCCGGGCGGCATCCGCGTCAGCGCGGCGGCAGGGCGTGATGGCGTCAGCGTGGTGACGTCAGCGTCGTGGGGCGATCTCGCCCGAGCCGCGCCGGATGAGAGTGGTCGGGACGACGTGGGTCATCGTCGGTGCCGGGTCGCCGGCGAGGCGCGAGAACAGCACGCTCGCGGCGAGCCTGCCGATCGCCGTAGGGTCCTGCGCGACGACCGTGACGCCCGGGCTCACGAGGTCGGCGAGCGGGAAGTCGTCGAAGCCGACGAGCGCGACGGACCGTTCGACGCCGAGCCGGCGCATCCCGCGCAGCGCACCGATCGTCACGAGGTTCTGTGCGGTGAACAGGGCCGTCGGCGGGTTCGGCCGGGTCAGCAGCGTCGACGCCGCGCCGTCGGCGAGCGCGGCGTCCGTGAGGTCGTGGACGACGAGCGCGGCGTCCACCTCGATCCCGGCCGAGGCGAACGCGTCGAGGTAGCCGAGGTAGCGCTCTCGCGCCGTCCAGACGCTCTGCCGGTCGCCGAGGAACGCGATCCTGCGGTGACCACCGGCGACGAGGTGCCGCACGCCCTCGGCCGAGCCGCTGCGGTTCGTCGTGACGACCGAGTCGACGTCGACGCCGCGGCAGGCACGGTCGACGCAGACGACGGCGGTCCCGGCACGGACCTCGGCCTCGAGGTAGGACTGGTCGTCGCTCGCGGGCACGAGGATGAGCCCGTCGGCACGGCGGGCGGCGAAGGCCCGGGCGAGCTCGCGCTCACGCTCCGGGTCCTCGTCGAGGCTCGCGGAGAAGACGACGACTCCGCGCGGCATCGCCACGTCCTCGATGGCCCGCTGGAGGGCAGAGGAGAACGGGTTGGCGACGTCCTCGACGAGCAGGCCCACGGTGGCGGTCTTGCGGTCCGCGCGACGAAGGCTGCTCGCCCCGACGTTGGGCCGGAAGTCGAGCTCGGCGACCGCCTGCTGGACCCGTTCGACGAGCGCGGAGGAGACGCCGGACTCGGCGTTGACGACGCGCGACACCGTCTTGAGGCTGACTCCCGCCCGGGCCGCGACGTCCCGCATGGTCGGACGTCGGAACTCACCCTCGGCCCCCGCCCTGGCGGGGCCCTCGGTCGCGGCGCTCATGGTCTGACCCCTGTCGGCTCCGCGTCGTCGTCGACGCACTCACACGGCGGTTGGTGACGCACAGACGACACGTCGACCGGGCCGTCGCCTACGGTGTCCGTGCCACATGGTGGTCACTGGCTGACAAGGTTGTCAACAGATACCCGGTCCTGCACGTCGAACCCGTGGCAGCAGGCAGCGGCCTCCCGGTCGCAGGCTCGCGTCCGGTGGCACCTGGCGGCGCCGGCGTCCGACGACGTTGTCCGCGCAGGCTCGCGGAGGCGCACGCAGGACCGTGGTCTGCCGAGCGGCGGCGAGGTCGTGGGCGTGGCGAGGTCACGCTCCGGTAGCGGTCGCGCTGCGTCATCCCCCGTGCGGCGGCTGCCGCGTGACCGGGCCGTGCGGGGATGGTCTCGGGGTGACCACCGACACCGCCGGACGCCGTGACCGGCCGTTCACGACGCCGCCGGTCGGCCAGGTGCGCGACCCCGGCCCGGGTGTCGCGTCGCCACCGGTGGCCGGCGGCCGGCTCGGCGGGACCTCCGGCTACCGGCGGGACCCGGCGTGGCGCACGGGGCAGGTGCACCACCTGCTGCGCCGGGCGACCTTCGGCATCACGCCCGCGCTCGCGGCCGAGGTCACCTACGAGAACCGCTGGGACTGGCTGACGGCCCAGCTCGACCCGGCGTCGGTGGCGGACGACGCCTGCGCCGACGTGCTGTCCCGGCTGCCCGCGCTGCCGATGACGCCGCCGCAGGTCCGCGCTGCCGTCGCGGCCGAGCAGCTCGACAGCTGGGAACCGATGTTCGACCTCGGCAGGGCCGCCGTCGCGCGGGCCACGTGGAGCCGGCGCCAGCTCTTCGAGGTGATGGTGGACCTGTGGTCCAACCACCTCAACGTCACGTGCCCGAGCAGCGAGGTGTGGGACAACCGCTGCGACTTCGACCGCACGGTCGTGCGGACGCATGCGCTCGGCCGGTACGCGGACCTGCTGCTCGCCGCGACGCTGCACCCGGCGATGCTCACCTACCTGAACAACGCCTCCTCGACGAAGGACGCGCCCAACGAGAACCTCGGCCGTGAGCTCCTCGAGCTGCACAGCGTCGGCGTCGAGGCCGGCTACACCGAGTCGGACGTCCTCGCGTCGGCGCGGATCCTCACCGGGCACTCGATCGACTGGGACAGCGGCCTGTACGTCTACCGACCGGCCGACCACTGGACGGGCCAGGTGCGGGTCCTGGGGTTCAGCCGGGCGAACACGACGGCCGGCGGCGGACCGACCCTCGTCGCGGACTACGTCGCCTACCTCGCGCGGCATCCCGCGACCGCGCGCCGGGTCGCCACCAGGCTCGCGGTCCGGTTCGTCGCGGACGTCCCGCCGCCGCACCTCGTCGAGCGCCTCGCCGCGACCTACCTCACGCACGACACCGCCATCGTGCCGGTGCTGTGGGAGCTGTTCCGCAGCGCCGAGTTCGCCGAGAGCGTCGACGCGAAGACCCGGCGGCCCTTCGAGGCGCTGGTCGCCGTGCTGCGCACGCTCGACCTGCGTCCCGCACCCCCGGGAGGCGCCGAGGACCCGCTCGGGACGCAGGCGCTCTCGGACCTGTTCTGGATGCTCGGCGACCTCGGCCAGCAGCCCCTCGCGTGGCCGCTGCCGAACGGCTACCCGGACGTCGCGTCGGCGTGGCAGTCGGCGGGCGGGACGCTGGCCCGCTGGAACGCGACGATGAGCGTCGTCGGCGGCTGGTGGCCGACGACCCTGACCCGCGACCCGGTGTCGACGCTCCTGCCCGCGACGCTGCCCGCGACGTACGGCGACCTTGTCGGTGCTCTATGGCAACGGTTGCATTTCCGCACGATCCGTTCCTCGGACCGGGACGCACTGTGCCGCTTCCTCGGCGGCACCGCGGCGACCGCGCTGTCGACGTCGAGCGACGTGCTCGACGACTGGCTGCTGGTCCCCCTGGTGTCCCTGGTCCTCGACGCGCCGGCGGTGATGTCCAGATGAGCGACGACGTCGCGACCGCCGGGACGGGCAGGCCCGCGGAGCCCGTGACCCCGGGGTGCGGCTGCCCGCCGGTTCTGTCGCCGTCGACGGCTCCGGGGGCCGGTGCGCGGGTGCGCCGTCGGCGACTGCTCCAGGCGGCGCTCGCCGCCGGCGCGCTGGGCGTGGTGGGGTCCGCGGTCGGCGGCCCGGCGTCCGCCCGGTACGCCTTCGCGGGCACCGGGTACACCGGGGACACCGTCGTCGTCCTGTCGCTGCGAGGCGGGTTCGACGGGCTGTCCGCCGTCGTGCCGAAGGGCGACCCGGCGTACTACCGGTGGCGGCCGACGATCGGCGTCCCGCGGGGTGCGTTGCTCGCCGTCGACGCGATGTGGGGGCTGCACCCGCGCCTCGCGCCGCTCTGGCCGCTGTGGCAGCAGGGAAAGCTCGCTGCCGTGCACGCGGTCGGGCAGGCCGACCCGACCCGGTCGCACTTCGAGGCGATGGCCGAGCTGGAGCGTGCCGCGCCGGGGACGTCGATCCGGTCCGGCTGGCTCGACCGCACGCTGGGGCTGCGGTCGCGGGCGTCGGTGTTCCAGGCCGTCCAGCTCGGCTCGACGCAGGTGCCTGCCTCGCTCTACGGGTCGAGCCCCGAGCTCGCGATGAGCGGGATCGACGACGTCGAGCTGTTGGGCGACGGCGACTGGCTGCCCGGCAGCTTCACGCAGGCGCTGACGGCCCTGCACACCGGCACCTCGCCGTCGGTGGCGGCGCCCGCCGGGGCCGCGCTCGGCGCGGTCGCGACGACGACGGCGCTCAAAGCGGCCGGCTACACCCCGTCCGGCGCAGCCGTGTACCCGGACACCGGTCTGGGGCGGGCGCTGAAGGACGTCGTCCGGCTCCTCAAGGCCAGGGTCGGGCTCCAGGTCGCGTGCATCGACTACGGCGACTGGGACATGCACGCCGACCTCGGCACCCTCGCCGGCGGGCGGATGGTCGACCACCTCGACGAGCTGGCGAGGGCGTTGGCGGCGTTCGCCGCGGACCTCGGGCCGTTGCTCGGCGGCGTCACGCTCGTGACGCTGTCGGAGTTCGGCCGTCGGGTCGAGGAGAACGGGTCCGCGGGCACCGACCACGGGCACGGCAACGCCGTGCTCCTGCTCGGCGGTGGCGTCGTCGGCGGGAAGGTCCACGGGCGCTGGCCGGGGCTCGCGCCGGACCGGCTCGTCGACGGCGACCTCGCCGGGCTCGTCGACT
>DAIOGQ010000209.1:0-7217 GCA_036745175.1 Kineosporiaceae bacterium | reverse complement strand
GAGCCGCGGGTACGCCGGCTTCCATCGACGTGGCAGCCCACGCGTCGCCGGTCGGGAGCGGTCGCGACGGCGGCCGCCGCGACCCCGAGGAAGAGCAGCGTGACCCAGAACCGCTCGGCGTCCCGCGTCAGGGCGAGCCCGAGCAGCCCGGTGAGCACCGTCCCGGCCTCGACCGCGACCCGCCGCGGGTCGCGGGCCACGACGGGGCGCAGCGCCGCGAGGCCGGCGAGGAGCAGGGCCACGACCGCGACCGTCGCCGCGACCACGACGTGCGTCGCGGGCCGGTCGGCGCCGGCCGGCGTGAGCCGCTGGGTCAGTGCCACCGCCGAGGCGGCCGCGACGGCGGGGACGGCACCGGCGGTGAGCAGCCGGACCCCGCGCGCCGCGGCGATCCCGGCCGGCGCCAGTGCCGCGACGGTGACGGCGGCGAGCAGCGCCGTGAGGAGGACGGCGAGCCGGCCCGGTTCGGCGGCCGCGGCCCCGAGACCGCCGGCGACGGCCGCGCCGACGGCGACCCAGACGACGAGACCGCCGGCGGCGGAGGCGGCGAGCCGCTCGGGCTCGGTGAGGCGTTCGAGCAGTCGCGCGCCGGCCGGCGCCGCGGGTGCGGCGGGTGCGTCCGGACGCCACCGCAGGCCGAGCGCGTGGACGGCGCCGACGAGCACGCAGCCCGCGGTCCCGGCGACGGTGAACCGGTCGGCGACGGACCGCCCGAGCAGGCCGGCCGCTGCGCCCGCGGCGACGACGCTCGCCGACCCGGCCACGGCGACGAGCAGCGGACCGACCGCGCGGAGCACCGGGCGGGCCGCGAGGAGCGCGAGGGCGCCGAGCACGGTGAACGGGACGCTGAGCCCCTCGACCGACCAGGCGATGACGACCGAGAGCACCCCGGCGACCGCGACGACCAGCCGCAGCGCGACGGTGACGGCGATCCCGAGCCGGGCGAGGCGCAGCCGGAGCAGGGTCGTCGCCAGCGCGAGGCCGGCGAGCCCGGCGACGCTCGCGCCGACGGCGAGCCATGGCAGCAGCAGCGCACCGACCGCCGCCGCGCCGAGCAGGGCCGGCGCCGCGGCGCGGGCCTCGACCCCGACGACGTCGGAGCGGATCCGATGGGCGGCGAGGAGGGCGAGCCCGACGAGCGCGACGGCCGCGGCCGCGGTGGCGACGTCCACGCCCCACGACTCGAGCGGGCCGACGTCGAGCCCGACGTCCCCGGTGAGCAGGCCCAGCGCCTCGCCGACGGAGGCCCGCCACGGGGTGGCGACCGCGGCGACCACCGGGAACACGGCGGCCGTGACGAGGGTGACCGCGGCCGGGGAGAGCAGCAGGGCGGTGACGACGAGCACGGCGAGCGCGGCCGCGCGGGGCCGGGTCCGCAGCCGGCCGAGCACGGGCCCGGCAGCGGCGAGTGCGACGAGGACGAGCGCGACGGCGGCGACCGGCAGCAACCGGTCCCAGGCCGGGGCGGCGGCCCGGGCGTCGAGCACCCACTTCGCCGCCAAGGCGGCGGCCGACGCCAGCAGCACACCCGTGCCGACCGACCAGGCGGTCGGCAGGACCGGGGTCCGCGTCGTCACCGGGGTCGGCGTCGTCACCGGGGTCGGCGTCGTCACCGGGGTCGGAGTCCTGGTGGTGGCCGGGCCCGAGTCGACGGCGCTCTGGAGCGCCGCGCAGACGGCGCCGCCGGCGAGCAGCGCGACGGCGGCACCGCGGCGTCCGTCGGCGTACCCGACGAGGGCGACGGCCGGCAGCGCGACGAGCGACCCGGCGGCCGCGAGCCGCAGGAGGACGCGCTCTCCCGACCAGTCCCGTGGCAGGACGGGCCGGGCGGCGCCGACGGCCGCGGCGGCCAGCAGGCCGGCCCCGACCGCGGTCGCGCCGGGCGACGGCGCGTCCGTCGCGAGCCCGAGCAGGAGCGCGGCCGTCGGGGCGAGGAGCGCCGCGACGACCGAACCGGCCCGGACCCGCCAGCGCCACGCCCAGCCGGCCAGGACGAGCGTCGCGACGGCCAGGCCGGCCCCCCAGTAGGTGAGCGCCTCGGTTTCGCCGGCACCCAGCAGGTTCGTCCGCCGCACCGCCCAGACGTCGGCGAGCACGAGCACGGCGGCGAGCGCGCCGACGGCCTCGGCGGTCGCCTCGAGCCGTGGCCGCAGGTACGCCGCGCCCGCGAGCGCGGCCACCGTCACCCCACCGACGACGGCCGCCCGGCCGCCGAGGCCGAGGGCGTTCCACGAGACGACGAGGAAGACGAGCGCGGCCACCGCGAGGAGCAGCGCCCCGAGCCCGACGAGCAGCCCCTGGACGCCGACGCGTGGCCGGCGCGGGACCGGAGCGGCCAGACCCGGCACGGTGCCGGGGTGGCCGGTCGGCGGCCGGGTCGGGGGCGAGGGCACGACCGGTGGCACGGAGCCGGGGCTCCGGGGGTACCCAGCAGCGGGTGCCGGGGCCGGCGCGGCGGGGCGGGCGCGCCGGGCCGCGGTCTCCGCACGGAGCACCCCGACCGCCGTCTGCCGCTCGGCGACGAGGGCGACGACGCGCTGCGACAGGTCCCAGACCTGGCGGGCCGTCGGCCCGCCGAGGTCGGCCCCGCAGGTGCCGCACTCCGAGGAGCCGAGGAGCGCGCCGCAGGACGGGCAGCGGGAGCGGTCGGTGAGGGCGTCCAGGTCGAGCGAGCCGAGCGGCCGCCGACCGGGGGTGCCGCGGGCGCCGAGGGTGTTGACCATAGCCCCAGCCTCGTGCCCGCGGCCCGTGATCGACAGGTGCGCAGGTACCTAACCGACCGCGTGTCGCCTGAGTAGCCCTGCTCGATCACGTCCGGGGCGGGCACGGCCGGGCGGCCTGCCCCGTCAGGGCGTTCCCGGCCAGACCGGACGCCGCTTCTCGGTGAACGCCGCCACCCCCTCGACCCGGTCCGCGCTGAAGGCCGTCGCCCGCCAGGCGCCGTCCTCGATGTCGAGCGCCGCGGGCAGGTCGGTCGTCAGGCCCAGGCGCAGCGCCCGTCGCGCGTTGCGGACGCCGACCGGCGAGTTCGCCGCGATCGTCGCGGCGATCCCGAGCGCCGTCGTCCGGGCCGCCCCGGCCTCGACGAGCCGGTCCACGGCACCGAGCGCGAACGCCTCGGCCGCCGGCACCCGGCGCGCGGTGAGGACGAGGTCGCCCGCGCGGGCGAGCCCGACCCGGCGTGACAGGAGCTGGGTGCCGCCGAGGCCCGGCACGACCCCGACCGACACCTCGGGCAGCCCGACGACCGCGGTCGCGTCGACGACGACGAGGTCGGACAGCAGCGCCAGCTCGTAGCCGCCGCCGAGCGCGTAGCCGGCGACCGCGGCGACGAACGGGACCTCGACAGCGAGCATCGCGCGCACCAGGGACCGGTAGACGACGCGCTGCGCCCGCAGCTGCGCATCGCTGAACCCGTTGCGCTCCTTGAGGTCCGCGCCCACGCAGAAGGCCCGGTCCTGGCTCGACGACAGGACGACGGCTCGCGCGGCCGGGTCCGCGCCGAGCGCCTCGAACGCCGTCCGGAGCTCGACGGCGAACGCCGTCGACAGCGCGTTGAGCGCGCCGGCCCGGTCGAGCACGATCTCGACGACGTGCCCGCCGTCCCCGTGGCGCTCGATGCGGACGTGCTCGGACGACGGCAGGGCGGGCGGCTCGCTCATGCGTGCGAACCTATCGACCGGGTACCGGCTGCGTCGGTCGGCGGCTGCGTAGCGCGGGTTCGTCAGTCCAGGTCGACGAGCCGGGCGTCCGGACCCGCCCGCGCGATGAGCAGCGGAGTCACCGCGCCGAACCCGCGGACCTGGCGCTGTCGCTGGGCGACGAGGACGAGGTCCCGGTGGTCCTGGAGCCTGCCGGCCGTCACCTGGTCGGTGACGACCGTGCCGGGCTGGGCGAGCGCGGTGAGCCGGCTGGCGAGGTTCACGGTGGCGCCGTAGACGTCCCCGAGGCTGCGCAGCACGGGACCGTGCGCGAGGCCGACGCGGACGTCCGGCACCAGCCGGTCGACGGCCATCAGCTCGGACAGCGTCAGGGCGATGACGGCGCCCGCGCCGGGCGTGTCGGCGATGAAGAGCACCTCGTCCCCGACGGTCTTGACGACCCGGCCACCGCCCGCCGTGACGACGTCCGCGGCGAGCCCCTCGAACCGCTGGACGATCCGGCCGAGCTCGCGGTGCTCGAGCCGCTGGCTGAGCCGCGTGTAGGAGACGAGGTCGGCGAACCCGACGGTGAGGTCTGAGGTCTGGAGGTCGTCGCCGGCGTCCCGGCCGTCGGCGAGCCGGGCGACGACGGCGGCGAGCCGGCGCCGCCACGAGTACACGAGGACGGCCTCGAGGTCGTCGACGAGGTCGACCAGGTGACCGACGGCGAGGTCGCCGCCCTCCGTGCCGACGCTGTCGCGCAGGTGCTCCAGGAGCGCCTCGACCTGCCACGAGACGAGCCGGTCCGTCGTCTGCCCGACCGCCCGGGCCAGCGCGATCGCCGTCGGCTCGTCGATGAGGCCGTCCCGGACGGCGCCGACGACCCGGGCGAGCGCCGCGGCGTCCGCGTCGGTGAAGGCGACGTCCTCGTCGGCGACGTTCGCGAACCCGAGGGCCCGCCAGAGCTTGCGGGCCGACAGCAGGGAGACGCCGACGCCGCGGGCCACCTCGCGGCGGCGCAGCCTCCGCTTGCCGCCGAGCAGCCGCTCCTCGAGCGCGTCGGCGGTCCTGCGCAGGTCGCGGGACGGCCGTGCCGGTCGGGCCGGGGTCACCGCCGCCCCCGGCCCCGTCGTCCGCGCCGCCGCCACGTCAGGTCCTGCGCCCCCTCGTCGCGGGCACCCACCCACGGGTGCACGTCGTCCGCGCCGGCCGTGTCGTCCACGGACGGCTCGTCCGCGTCGAACGGCACGTCGAGGTCGCCGAGGAGTCCGGGCGGGTACGCCTCGTCGGGCTCGTCGAGGACGTCCTCGGCGGCGTCGTCCCCCGGCTCCGGATCGCCGGCGGGATCGAGGAGCCCGGCGTGGCGGTGGACGGCGCGCCCGAACTGCTCGACGGCCGGCACGTCGTCGATGACGAGCGGCGCGGCCTCACCGGCAGCGTCGATCTGCAGCCGCCCGCAGCCCAGGAGGCGGTCCCACGCTCCCGTCCGGGACGACAGGCCGACGACCCGGGCCAGCGGCACGTCCCGGCCGGTGCGGCGCAGGACGCCACGCCGGACGACGACCCGGTGCGTCGTCACCGCGTAGACGGTGCTGCGCCAGCCGACGAACGGCACGACCGCGCCGCGGACGACCGCGAGCAGACCGACCCCGAGGACGAGCAGCCGGATCAGCGGCCCCGCCGGCCCCGACGGCACGAGCGCCGCGACGACGACGGTGACCGGAGCGAGGACGACCAGGATGAGGACGGGCCCGGCGAGGACCTTCCCGTGCGGCCGGACGGCGACCACGACGCGCTCGTCGTCGTCGGCGAGCAGCCGCCGCGGGATCCCCATGGCTGCGATGATGCCCTGTCGGGTCGTGATGATCAGGCCGACGTGGCGGACGGCCGGACGTGGACGACGTCGCCCGCCGCGAGCGCGTGGACCCGTCCGGCCGGGTCGGCGCCGTCCGGGCCGGCCTGCCGCACGAGGAGCCGGCCGTCGTCGTCGACCCCGTCGGCGAGCCCGCGGACGACGCCCGAGCCGAGCTCGACCGCCACCTCGAGGCCGATCGTCGCGCACGCCTCGCGGTACGCGGCGCCGATGCCGCTGCCGCGCGGGTCGCCGGCGGCGCGGCGCCAGGCCTGGTAGCGGTCGGCGAGCGCACGCAGATAGGCCCGCACGACGGTGTCGCGGTCGGTCGTCGCCGCGCCGGCGAGCGCGAGCGACGTCGCGGTCGGCACCGGCAGCTCGGCCGCGGTCTGGGAGACGTTGATCCCGGCCCCGACGACGACGGCGATCCCGGTCGGCGTCGAGGCCAGCTCGGCGAGGATCCCGCAGACCTTGCCGGGCTCGCCGTCCGGACGCCCGTCGCGCGGCACGAGGACGTCGTTCGGCCACTTGAGCCGCGCCGTGAGGCCGCAGGTGCGGGTCAGGGCGTCGGCGGCGGCGACCCCGGCGAGCAGCGGCAGCCACGACCAGCGGGCGCCGTCGACGGCAGGCAGCCCGACGCCGTCCGGGTCTGTCGTCGCGACGCCCGGACGCAGGAGGACCGACACGGCGACGGCGGCGCGCGGCGGCGTCACCCACGCACGGTCCAGCCGGCCGCGGCCGGCGGTCTGGTGGTCGGTGACGACGACGAGGCCCTCCGGCTCGCCGGCGGCGGCGCGGGCGAGGACGTCGGCGTTCGTCGAGGCGGTCCGCGGGACGACCTCGACGACCCGCCAGGCGGCCTGCGAGCCCTGCGTGAGCGCCCGGCTCAGGGCGGCCCGGCTCAGCGGGGGCCGGTCGAGATCGCTCCACGGGCTCGGGTCGTCCACCCTGCGAAACCTACCGCCCGCGGCGGACGGTGCCGCCGGCGCCAGGACCGGGGCACCGTCCACGGCGGCGCGGTACGTGAAGGATGTGACGAGCGCCGCTGGCGGCGCCCCGACGTACCCACACCTGCGGACTACGCTCGCGAGCAGGGTCGACGGGCACGCTGCCGGCCTGCTGCAGCGCTGCAGGAGGGACAGTCATGGCGGAGCCGGCGAACGCGGGTGGCACCGAGGTGCCCGCGGGCATCGACATCCACACGACGGTGGGCAAGGTCGCCGACCTGGAGCGACGCGTCGACGAGGCGGTGCACGCCGGGTCGGCGAAGGCCGTCGAGAAGCGGTACGCCCAGGGCAAGAAGACCGCCCGCGAGCGGATCGAGGCCCTGCTCGACGAGGGCTCGTTCACCGAGCTGGACCAGCTCGCCCGGCACCGCAGCCGCAACTTCGGCCTGCACCGCACGCGGCCGTACGGCGACGGCGTCGTCACCGGGCACGGCACGATCGACGGCCGGCAGGTCTGCGTGTTCGCACAGGACTTCACGGTCTTCGGCGGCAGCCTCGGTGAGGTCTTCGGCGAGAAGATCGTCAAGGTGATGGATCTCGCGATGCGGATCGGCTGCCCGGTCATCGGGATCAACGACTCCGGCGGCGCGCGGATCCAGGAGGGTGTCGTCTCGCTCGGGCTCTACGGCGAGATCTTCCTGCGCAACGTGCACGCGAGCGGCGTCGTCCCGCAGATCTCGCTCATCATGGGCCCGTGCGCGGGCGGCGCGGTGTACT
>DAIOGQ010000208.1:4581-7220 GCA_036745175.1 Kineosporiaceae bacterium | reverse complement strand
GTCGAGGGCGAGCCCGAGACTGTCGAAGCCCGGCCCGAGGTTCGCGCTCGACGCCGGCACGCGGACGCTGACGGGGACGCCGACGACGACGCCCTCGAGGACGGTGCGGCTCGTGACGGAGACGGTCATCCTCAGCCCTCCAGACCCAGGGCGCGCGCGACGCTGACGGTGTCGACGGTGACCCGCTCCGGCTCGACGGACGTGCCGTCCGGACCGCGCAGGGCCCACTGCGGGTCCTTGAGGCCGTGCCCGGTCACGGTCGCGACGACGAGCTGGCCCCGGTCGAGCAGGCCCGCCGCGTGGCTCTTGAGCAGACCCGCGACGCTCGCTGCCGAGGCCGGCTCGACGAAGACGCCCTCTCGCGACGACAGCAGCCGGTGCGCGGCGAGGATCTCCTCGTCCGTCACGGCGTCGATGAGGCCTCCGCTCTCCTCGCGGGCGGCGACCGCCCGCTGCCACGAGGCCGGGTTGCCGATCCGGATCGCCGTGGCGATCGTCTCCGGCTGGTCGACGGGGTGGCCGAGCACGATGGGCGCGGCGCCGGCGGCCTGGAATCCCCACATCCGCGGCCGACGGGTCGCGACGGCCGCCAGGGGCGCGTCGTCCGGGCCGGCACCGGTCGCGCGGGCCGGCGTCGAGTACTCGACGTAGCCCTGCCAGTAGGCGGTGATGTTGCCCGCGTTGCCGACGGGCAGGCAGTGGACGTCCGGGGCGTCCCCCAACAGGTCGACCACCTCGAACGCGGCCGTCTTCTGCCCCTCGATCCGGGCCGGGTTCACCGAGTTCACGAGCTCGACGGGATAGGCCTCCGCGAGCTTGCGGGCGAGGGTGAGGCAGTCGTCGAAGTTGCCCGCGACCTGCAGGAGCTTGGCGCCGTGGGCGATCGCCTGGCTCAGCTTGCCCATCGCGATCTTGCCGTCGGGCACCAGGACGGCGCAGGTCATGCCCGCCGCCGTCGCGTACGCCGCGGCAGACGCCGACGTGTTGCCGGTCGAGGCGCAGATGACGACCTTCGCGCCCGCCTCCGCGGCCTTGCTGATGGCCATCGTCATCCCGCGGTCCTTGAACGACCCGGTGGGGTTGGCACCCTCGAACTTGAGCCAGACCTCGCAGCCGGTTCGCGCGGAGAGCACCCGCGCCGGGGTGAGCGGCGTGCCGCCCTCCCGCAGCGTCACCACAGGCGTCGTCGGGCTGACCGGCAGCCGGTCGCGGTACTCCTCGATGACGCCGAGCCACTGGTGGGCCACGGTCTGCTCCCTCTCGATCGTCACGGGCTCGCCCCTGGCGGGCCGACCGGTGGTGGCGTGACGGCGCGACGCCGTCACTCCCCTTCGACGCGCATCACGCTGGCGACCGCCTCGACGATGTCGAGCCCGGCGAGCGCCTCGACGGCCGCGGCGAGCGCGGCGTCCGGCGCGGTGTGGGTGACGACGACGAGCGCGGCCCGGCCCGGGGCGGTCGTGCCCTCGTCGCCCTCGCGCGCGGGGTGCTGCTGCTGCCGAACCGTCTCGATCGACACCCCGTGGGTGGCGAACGCCGCGGCGACCTGGGCCAGCACGCCCGGCCGGTCGGCCACGTCGAGGCTGATGTGGTACCTCGTCAGAACCTCGCCCATGGGCCGCACCGTGAGGTCGGCGTAGGCGGACTCCCCGGGGCCCCGGCCGCCCGCGACCCGGTTGCGGGCGACGGAGATGACGTCGCCGAGGACGGCGCTCGCGGTGGGCTGGCCGCCCGCGCCGCGGCCGTAGAACATCAGCTCGCCGGCGGCCTCGGCCTCGACGAACACGGCGTTGAACGCCTCGCGCACACCGCCGAGGGGGTGGCTGCGCGGGATCATCGCCGGGTGCACGCGGACCGAGACGCCTTCGGTGAGCCCGCCCGCGCCGTCCGGCGTGCTCGTGCGCTCGCAGATCGCCAGGAGCTTGACGACGGCGCCCATCGCCTTCGCGGAGGCGACGTCGGCGGCCGTCACGCCGGTGATCCCCTCGCGGTGGACGTCCGCCGCGCCGACCCGGGTGTGGAAGGCGAGCGAGGCGAGGATCGCGGCCTTCGCCGCGGCGTCGAAGCCCTCGACGTCGGCCGTCGGGTCGGCCTCGGCGTAGCCGAGCGACTGCGCCTGGGCGACCGCCTCGGCGAAGCCCTGCCCGGAGGAGTCCATCTTGTCGAGCACGTAGTTCGTCGTGCCGTTGACGATCCCGAGCACCCGGTTGACCCGGTCACCCGCGAGCGACTCGCGCAGCGGGCGCAGCAGCGGGATCGCCCCCGCGACGGCAGCCTCGAAGTAAAGGTCGACGCCGTGCTGGGCGGCGGCCGCGTAGAGGGTCGGACCGTCCTCGGCGAGCAGCGCCTTGTTCGCGGTCACGACCCCCGCGCCGGCGGTCATCGCCTCGAGGATGAGCGAGCGCGCCGGCTCGATCCCGCCGATCACCTCGACGACGACGTCGGCCGACTTCACCAGGCCCGTCGCGTCGGTCGTGAACAGGCCGGGGTCGACGGCGAGGTCCCGGGCCCGGCCGAGGCGCCGGACGGCGATGCCGGAGAGCTCCAGCGGCGCGCCGACCCGCTGGGCCAGCTCGTCCCGGTGCACCGTGAGCAGCCGCGCGACCTCGGTGCCGACCACCCCGCACCCGAGCAGCGCG
>DAIOGQ010000208.1:0-4571 GCA_036745175.1 Kineosporiaceae bacterium | reverse complement strand
CCGGATGGGCCTTGGAGGAGAAGAACGTCTTGTCGAGCAACGCGACCTTGAGCGGCTCCACGACGACTCCTCGCCTCTGTCCGGCGCCGCGCAGCACGGGGCGGCGGTTCGTTCGTTGTCTTTCACATCGGCGCGCGGCACGGTCGACTGGTCTCACGATCCGGACGTGGTCGTCGGTGCCCCGCGCCGCAGGCCCCCGTCCAGTGTCTCAGCCCCGCGGCTCCGCGGTGGACGCGACCGTCGGCGCGGCGCCGTCGGTGGTCCTGCGAGCCCGCGGCGCTCAGCCGACGTCGAGCCCGAGCAGGTCGTCCTCGGTCTCGCGCCGCACGAGCACGCGCGCGGCGCCGTCCCGGACGGCGACCACGGGCGGCCGCGGTACGTGGTTGTACTGGCTCGCCATGCTGCGGCAGTAGGCACCCGTGCCCGGGACCGCCACGAGGTCACCCCGGCCGGCGTCGCCCGGGAGGAACTCGTCCCGCACGACGACGTCCCCGCTCTCGCAGTGCTTCCCGACGATCCGGGCGAGCACCGGTGGCTCGGTCGAGCGCCGGGACGCCAGGGTGCAGGAGTAGTCGGCGTCGTACAGCGCGGTGCGGATGTTGTCGCTCATCCCGCCGTCGACCGCGACGTAGCGGCGGACGGCGCCGTGGTCGAGCTCGACGTCCTTGACGGCGCCGACGCCGTAGAGCGTGAGGGTGCTCGGCCCGGCGATCGCCCGGCCGGGCTCCACGCTGACCCGCGGGACGGCGATGCCGAGTCCGCGGCACTCGCGAGCGACGATCTCGGCCAGCTGGTCGGCGAGAGCCTTGGCCTCGAGGGGGTCGTGCTCGCTCGTGTAGGCGATGCCGAAGCCGCCGCCGAGGTCGACCTCGGGCAGGGTGACAGCGTGCTCGCGCTCGACCGCCGCGGCGAGACCGAGGACCCGGCGGGCGGCGACCTCGAAGCCGCCGGTGTCGAAGATCTGCGACCCGATGTGGCTGTGGATGCCACGGACCTCGAGCTCGGGGCGCCCGAGCGCCGCTCGCACCGTCGCCGCCGCGACGCCGCCGCTCAACGAGACACCGAACTTCTGGTCCTCGTGCGCCGTCGCGATGTACTCGTGGGTGTGGGCCTCGACCCCGACGGTGACCCGGACGAGGACCGGCACCCGGACTCCGTGGCGTGCCCCGGCGTCCGCGACGCGACCGACCTCCTCGAGCGAGTCGACGACGACCCGGCCGATCCCGGCGGCCACCGCACGGTCGATCTCGGAGTCGGACTTGTTGTTGCCGTGCAGGCCGATCCGAGCCGGGTCTACGCCCGCGCGCAAGGCGACCGCGAGCTCGCCGCCGCTGCACACGTCGAGGTGCAGGCCGTCCTCGGCGATCCAGCGGGCGACCGCTGTGCAGAGGAAGGCCTTGCCCGCGTAGTAGACGTCCGCGCCGCCGCAGAGGTCGACGAACGAGTCGTGGAAGGCGTCGCGGAACGCGACGGCCCGTCCGCGGAAGTCGGCCTCGTCGAGCACGTAGGCCGGTGTGCCGAACCGCTCGGCCAGGTCGACGACGTCGACCCCGCCGATCTCGAGCACGCCGGAGGCGTTGCGCCGCACCGTGCTCGACCACAGCTGCGGGATCAGCTCGTTGACGTCCGTCGGCGGCCGCAGCCATGCCGGGACGGTCGCGACACCCCCGTACCCGGGCGCGTGCAGTGCGCCGGCCTCATGTGCACCCATGGTAAAGAACCGTTCTCGTGGAAGGGATCTGGCCTCGGCGGACGACCGGCGTGCGGGGAGCGCGGCCCGCGGCGTCGTCGACCGGGGCCGCAGGTCACATCCGCTCGGGTGCGCTCACGCCGAGCAGGGTCAGGCCGTTGGCGACGACCGTGCGGGTCGCCTCGGCCAGCCAGAGGCGGGCGCGGTTGACGTCCTCGACAGCCTCCTCGCCCTTGGGGATCACCCGGCACGCGTCGTACCACTTGTGGAAGTCGCCCGCGAGCTCCTCGAGGTAGCGGGCGACCCGGTGCGGCTCGCGCAGCTCGGCTGCGTGCGCCACGACGCGCGGGAACTCCGCGAGGGCGGCCAGCAGGACGGACTCGGTCTCGTGGTCGAGCAGCGACGGGTCGAAGGCGCCCCCGTCCATCGACAGCCCCGGCACGTCGGCCGCGTTGCGGACGATGCCGCTGATCCGGGCGTGGACGTACTGCACGTAGTAAACCGGGTTGTCGTTGGTGTGCCTCGTCAGCAGGTCGAGGTCGATGTCGATCTGCGAGTCGACCGACGACCTGGCGAGCGCGTACCGAGCCGCGTCCACCCCGACCGCCTCCACGAGGTCCTCCAGGGTGACGACGGTGCCGGCCCGCTTGCTCATCCGCACCGGCTGCCCGTCCCGCACGAGGTTGACCATCTGGCCGATGAGGATCTCGAGGTTGGTCCACGGCACGTCGCCGAAGGCGGCGCACATCGCCATCATCCGGCCGATGTAGCCGTGGTGGTCGGCGCCGAGCATGATGATCGCCCGGTCGAAGCCGCGCTCGCGCTTGTTGAGGTAGTACGCGAGGTCGCCCGCGATGTACGCGGCCTGGCCGTCGCCCTTGATGACGACGCGGTCCTTGTCGTCGCCGAAGGTCGTCGTGCGCAGCCAGGTCGCGCCGTCCGCCTCGTAGATGTGCCCGTTGGCCCGCAGCCGCGCGACGGCGCGCTCGACGGCCCCCGAGTCGTGGACGTCGTTCTCGTGGAAGTAGACGTCGAAGTCGACGCCGAACTCGTGCAGCGAGGACTTGATCTCGGGGAACATGAGGTCGACGCCGCGGGCCCGGAACACCTCCTGCGCCTGGGCGTCCGGCAGCGTCAGCGGGCTCGGCCCGCCCGCGGCCTCGACGTCTGCCAGCACCCGCGTCGCGATGTCGTCGACGTACTGGCCGCTGTAGCCGTCCTCCGGCGCAGGCAGGCCCCTGGCCCGGGCCAGGAGCGATCGCGCGAAGCGGTCGATCTGTGCGCCGTGGTCGTTGAAGTAGTACTCCCGGGTCACCTGCGCGCCCGTCGCCGCGAGGATCCGCGCGAGCGAGTCGCCGACGGCGGCCCACCGGGTGCCGCCGAGGTGGACCGGTCCCGTCGGGTTCGCCGAGACGAACTCGAGGTTGATCCGTTCTCCGGCGCCGCTGTCGCTGCGGCCGTAGGCGGCGCCCGCCTCCACGATCGAGCGGGCGAGCTCACCGGCCGCCGCGGCGTCCAGGACGATGTTGAGGAAGCCGGGCCCGGCGACGTCCACGCTCTTGACGCCGGGCACCTCGCCGAGCCGCGACGCGATCAACGTCGCGATCTCGCGGGGCGGCCGGCCGGCCTGCTTGGCGAGCTGGAGGGCGACGCTCGTGGCCCAGTCCCCGTGCTCGCGCTGCTTGGGTCGCTCCACCCGGATCTCGATCGGCACGGCGACCGTGAGGTCGCCGGCGTCGACGGCGGCCTGCAGGCACGCGCGGACGGCGGAGGAGAGCTCGGCGGGCGTCACGTTCCCAGGGTATCGGGCGCGCGCCGGACGACTCGGCGTCGACCGTGGCGTGGCAGGACAATGGTCGTCGGGACGGTCCGGCGTCCTTGTGCCGCTCCCCGCCCGTGGCGAGATGCGCGACAGATAGGATGACCAGATGACGCCGGCCACCGACACCCCGGCCGCATCCACGGGGGAGTTCCCCGCGCTGCGCGCGGCCCGGCGCACGGGTCTCATCGACCAGGTCATCGACCAGCTGCGCGACCAGATCACCGGCGGCGCCTGGGCGATCGGCGCCCGGATCCCGACCGAGGCCGAGCTCGCGGCGCTCACCGGCACGAGCCGCAATACCGTCCGAGAGGCGGTGCAGTCCCTCGTCCACGCGGGTCTGCTCGAGCGACGCCAGGGCTCCGGCACCTATGTGCTCGCCGCGAGCGAGCTGGCCGGAGCCGTGAGCCGCCGGGTCGCAGGCGCGCACCAGCACCACATCCTCGAGGTCCGGCGCACGCTCGAGGTGGGCGCCGCCCGGCTCGCCGCGCGCCGGCGCACCCCCGACGACGTCACCCGGCTGCGCGCCCTGCTCGCGGCGCGGACGGCGGCGTCCCAGGCCGGCGACATCGACGGTGTCGTCGACCACGACGTCGCGCTGCATCGGGCGATCGGCCAGGCGGCCCACAACCCGGTCCTCACCGACCTCTACGAGAACTTCCTCGACGCACTGTCGGAGAGCGTCCGGCTGAACCTCGTGATGCAGGGCCACATCGACGACACCGAGCACGTGGCGCTGCTCGACGCCATCGCCGCCGGCGACGCCGAGACCGCCGCCGTCGAGGCCGCCTGCTTCCTCGACGTCCTCCTCGAGGAGCTCCCCGCGCAGTAGCGCGGGCCCCTCGCGCCGACCGCCCGGCCCGTCGCACGTCGGCGACATCGGAGTGGCTCGCCGGGATCCTGAGCCTGTCGGCACGCGGCCGACGGCCCCCGGCAGGTCGCTGCCGATGCCGCCGGGCGTGCCACGGAACCCGTTTTCTGGCCTCATGGGACGGCTGGTATGGTCGCTGACGTCCCGAGCCCCCGTAGCTCAGGGGATAGAGCACCGCCCTCCGGAGGCGG
>DAIOGQ010000207.1:3578-7221 GCA_036745175.1 Kineosporiaceae bacterium | reverse complement strand
GGCAGCATGATGCAGTCGAGGTTCGCGCCGGCGCCCTCGACGACCTCGACGACGTCCCGGTACGTCCAGTGCGTGGTCCAGTCGTTCACCCGGACGACGCGGAGGCGATCGCCCCAGCCACCCTCGTTCAGACTCGCGACGATCGTCTTCCGGGCGTCCGGCTTGGCCAGCGGTGCGCAGGCGTCCTCGAGGTCGAGGAACACCTGGTCGACCGGCAGCGTCCGCGCCTTGTCGATCATCTTCTGGCTCGACCCGGGCACGGCGAGGTTCGAGCGGCGGGGGCGCACCGCCCGGGCGGGGGCGCCGGGGGGGCCGGTCGGGGTCGTCGTCATCGTCGCTCCTCGTCGGACGGGTGCTCCGTCGGACGCTACCCGTGCCCCCGGGCCGGGTCACGGCCGGTCCGCGTGACGTGAACCACCGCCGTACCGACGGCTCGGACGCGCCGAGCGGCGGTGCGGGGACGGGGACCGGTCTCGGACGAGGCCCGGACGGCGCTTCGGGTGCCGCTCAGACGACGCCCTGAGCGTCGACGAACGCCTCGTTCCGTGTCCGGCCCTGCGCGCGGACGACGAGGGCGAGGCCGACGAGGACGAGCGCCGCACCCGGGACGACGCCCAGCGGCGGGACCTGGCCGAGCCACACCCAGGCCACCAGGCTCGCGCCGGGAATCTCGAAGAGGATCGCGAGCGACAAGGGCGTCGCGCCGACGACGGGGACCGCGGCGTTGAGCAGCGTGTGGCCGACGAGCTGGGCCGCCACGGCGAGGACGACGAGCTCGCCCCACGTACGGCTCGCGTAGCCGCCGAGCGGCAGTCCGGCGAGCAGGCAGACCGCAGCCATCAGGATCGCGCACGTGCCGTAGGCCAGGAGCGTGTAGACCCCCGTCGACGTCGTCCGGCGGACCGACTCGCCGACCAGGGTGTACGCCGCGCCCGCGATGCCGCCGCCGAGGGCGAGCAGGTCGCCCAGCAGGGCCGTCGGCGAGGTCCCCGCGTCGACGCCGGTCATGACGAGGACGCCGCCCAGGGCGAGCCCGACGCCCACGACGACGCCGCCCGGCACCCGCTCACCGCGCAGCCGCTGCCAGGCGACGGTCCACACCGGTCCGGTGACGACGAGGGCCGTCGAGACCGTGACGCTCGTGAGCCGCAGGCTCGGGAGCCACAGCGCGAAGTGGGCGGCGAGGAACAGTCCCGACAACAGGCAGCGCCGGGCCGTCGCCCGGTCCAGCGCGGCCAGCTCGCGGCGCCGGGTCAGCGCCACGACGGGCGCGGTCGCCAGCGTCCCGAAGGCAGCCCGCCAGAACGCGACGGCGAGTGCGGGGGCGGCCGTCGCGCTGCCGATCGGGGCGGCGAGCGCGATGCCGAGCACGGCCGTCACGACGAGGACCCACGCCCGCGCCGCGCTGCTGGGCTGCCGCACCGCCGTCACGGCTGCACTGTGTCACGGTCGGACCGGGCGGCTGGGTCACGGCCCGGTCCACGGCCGGGCGCTGCGCCGGTGGCCGCGGCTGTGGCAGGCTGCCCGGCGTGGGTACGCCGGAGTCCGTCGCGAGCTTCTTCGGGGACCGCCGCCGCGTCGCGCCGTCCCCCGTGCCGCAGGACCCGGACCTGAGCACGGAGCAGTCGGCGCTCATCGCCGAGGCGTGCACGAAGAGCGGGGTCGTGTGGCTGCGCCCGTACGACGCGGAACGAGCCGTGTGCGCCTGGCACGTCTGGCACGAGCACGCCGTCCACGTCATCTACGGCGTCGACGAGCAGATGCTCCCGCTGCTGTCCGGCATCGTCGAGGTCACGGTCCCGAGCAAGGAGACGCACGGCCGCCTCGTGACCTACCTCGCGCGCGCCGACCTCCTCGCGGCGCGGTCCCCCGAGTGGGACGCCGCCGCCGACGCGCTGTCCGCCAAGCGCCTCAACGCCCTCGACCCGGCGAGCCAGCGCGAGCGCTGGGCGGCCGGCACGCTCATCACCCGGCTCACGGCGCTGCACGTCGTCTCCGAGGGCGCGGGCCGGCTCGACGAGCCGTCCGGTGCGGCACCGCCGCCGGCCGCGGCCGGGACGACCCGCGGCGACTACGCCCCGTGGCACCTCGGCGGCCGGCGTCGCCGCGCCGCCCGCCGCGGCTGACCGCGTGCTCGAGGCGACGACGACCGGGCAGGCGGCGCTGACGGCCCCCTGCGGGTGCGACCACTAGCCTGACGATGTGAGCGGAGCGCCGTCGAGGGTCTTCGTCGCCCGGCTCGCCGGGCTGGCGGTCTTCGACCCGCTCGGCGACCAGGTCGGCCGGGTCCGCGACGTCGTCGCCGTCTTCCGGGCCGGCAAGCAGGTCCCGAGGGCCGTCGGGCTCGTCGTCGAGGTCCCGGGGCGGCGCCGCGTCTTCGTGCCGATGACCCGGGTCACGAGCATGGACTCCGGCCAGGTCATCACGACCGGTCTGGTGAACATGCGCCGCTTCGAGCAGCGGCCGACCGAGACACTCGTGCTGGGCGAGATGCTCGACCGCACCGTCCGGCTGCGCAGCGACGCGACGGACGCCGGCGAGGGCGAGGAGGTGACCGTCGAGGACGTCGCCATCCAACCCGGCCGGGCGCGGGAATGGAGGGTCTCCAAGGTCTTCGTCCGCCGGGGCCGGCCGAGCCGGCTGCGCCGCCGCGGCGAGACCCTCGTCGTCGACTTCGAGGACCTCGTCGGCTTCGGCGTCGTCGAGCAGCGCCAGGGCGCCGCGAACCTGCTCGCCGCCTTCGACGAGCTCAAGGCGGCCGACCTCGCCGAGGTCATCCACGAGCTGACGCCCAAGCGTCGGCTCGAGGTCGCGGCCGCGCTCGACGACGAGCGGCTCGCCGACGTCCTCGAGGAGCTTCCCGAGGACGACCAGGTCGCGATCCTGTCCCAGCTCGGCGGCGAGCGCGCCGCCGACGTCCTCGAGGCGATGCAGCCGGACGACGCCGCCGACCTGCTCGGCGAGCTGCCGAGCGAGCAGGCCGAGCTGCTCCTGGGGCTCATGGACCCCGAGGAGGCCGACGACGTCCGGCGGCTGCTCGCCTACGCCGAGAACACCGCCGGCGGCATCATGACCCCCGAGCCGGTCATCCTGCCGCCGGAGGCCACTGTCGCGGAGGGCCTGGCCCATGTCCGGCGCGCGGACCTGTCCCCCGCGGTCGCCGCCGCGGTCTACGTGTGCCGCCCACCGCTGGAGACGCCGACCGGCAAGTACCTCGGGCTCGTCCACGTCCAGCGGCTGCTCCGCGAGCCGCCGCACCAGCCGGTCGGGAGCATGCTCGACAAGGAGATCGAGGCGCTGTCGACCGACACGCCGCTCGGCGCGATCACGCGGCGGCTCGCGACCTACAACCTCGTCGCGATGCCGGTCACGGACGACGCTGGGCGGCTCGTCGGCGTCGTGTCCGTCGACGACGTGCTGGACCACCTCCTCCCCGAGGACTGGCGGGACGCGGACGACGACCTCGAGGCCGCTCCGGGGGTGCCTCGTGTGCGCTGACGCGGTCCGGGACCCGGGCGCCCGCCGCGCGCCGGGCCGGCCTCGCGACGAGCCGTCGCAGGACGGCGGCGGCACGCCACGGCGTCCGGCCGAGGGCAAGCGTCCCGTCGAGGGCAAGCGTCCCGTCGACGGCAGGCGCCCGGCC
>DAIOGQ010000207.1:0-3478 GCA_036745175.1 Kineosporiaceae bacterium | reverse complement strand
CGAGGGCAAGCGTCCCGTCGAGGGCAAGCGTCCCGTCGACGGCAGGCGCCCGGCCGACGGCAAGCGCCCGGCGGAGAGCCGTCGGACCCGTCGGCCGCCCGGGCTCGACACGCCGTTGGAGAGCCGGCGCGCGGTCCTCCCGACCCCGCAGGTCGACCCCGAGGCGTTCGGCCGCGGATCGGAGCGCTTCGCGAGGTTCATGGGGACGGCCCAGTTCATCGCCGGCATGACGATCTTCGTCGCGGTGTGGCTGACCTGGAACACGTTCGCGCCGGGCGACGCCCAGTTCGACCCACGGTCGCTGAACTACACCCTGCTCACGCTGATCCTCAGCCTCCAGGCGTCCTACGCGGCGCCGCTCATCCTGCTCGCGCAGAACCGGCAGGCAGACCGCGACCGCGTCCAGTTCGAGCAGGACCGGCAGCGCTCCGAGCGCAACCTCGCGGACACCGAGTACCTCGCCCGCGAGGTCGCCGCGTTGCGCATCGCGCTGCGCGACGTCGCCACGCGAGACTTCCTCCGGTCGGAGCTGCGGGACCTGCTCGAGGAGCTCGTCGAGTCGCGGAACGGCGGCCCCGAGGGCGCGGCGTCCGGCAAGCCGGCGAAGCCCGGCGGCAAGAAGGGCAAGGGCGGCAGCGCCAGGCCCCGGCCGGCCTCCGAGGTGGCCGGGTCGGAGGGGACCGCCTCGGACGCGTCGGCGTCCCGAGCGCCGGCTCCTGGCACGGCGGTGCCGGACGCGGTGCTGCCCGACCTGACCCCGGGCGAGCCATCCGCTCCTGACAGGCCCGAGAACGACTACTGACAGTGAGCAAACTTGCCTTCCGAGGGGAGCGTGTGGCAGGGTCGTGCACGCACCGGCGCTCTTCGGCGCCGGTGCGCCACCGTTTTGGGCCCCGGGTCGTCGACACCGCGTGAACCGTTGTCACGGCAGGGGAATCCACAAGCCCGGATGCACATGCATCCGGGCTTGAACGGGCCCTCGCCGGCCCCCGGAGCGGGGCCCGGAGGCGTCGGTCTCGCGACCGGGTGAGAGCCTGTGTCGATCACTCTCCGCGCACGACTCGACGTCGGGCGGGCTCGCGGGTCAGTCCTTGCGTGCGACCGCGCACAGGGCCCGGAGGCCGCCCGGCCCGCCGCCAGGCGTCCCGCCAGGAGCCCCGCCCGACCGCCACTGCGCGACGTCGACGAGGCCGGGCTCGAGGAGCACGAGGTCGCCGAGGAGCTCCTCGATCTGGGCCCGCGACCGGCCGACGACCGTCGATGTCGTCGTGGCGGCGTAGAGCGCCCCGAGGCGCGCCACCACCTCGGGGTCGGCACCGTCGTGCGTGCCGACGGACAGCGCGAGGTGGCTGCCGGGGGCCAGGGCGTCCCGGTACTCGGCGACCGCCTTGAGCGCGACGTCCTCCTCGACGAAGTGCAGGACGGCGACGAGCAGCAGGCCGACCGGCCGGTCGAGGTCGAGCGTCCCGCGGACGCCCGGGTGGGACAGGATCGTCTCGGGCCGGGCGATGTCGCCCTCGACGACGACGATGTTCGGCCGGGCGGCGAGCATGGCCCGCGCGTGGGCGATGACGACAGGGTCGTTGTCGACGTAGGCGACGCGGGCGTCTGGCTGCGTCCGCATGGCGATCTCATGGACGTTCGGCGAGCTGGGGATCCCAGTGCCGAGGTCGAGGAACTGCGAGATCCCGGCCTGCGCCATCGCCTCGACCGCGCGCGAGAGGAAGCCGCGGTTGGCGCGGGCCAGGGCCGGGATGGCGGGCGCGATCGCCGCGAGCTGGGCGGCGACCTCACGGTCGGCGGCGTAGTTGTCCTTGCCGCCGAGGTAGTGGTCGTAGATCCGTGCCTGGCTCGGCCGGGTCGACGGCCCGGGAGCCACGCCGAACGGGCGCCCCGGGGCGCTCTTCCCGGCGACGGTGCCGTCCGGTGCTGGAGCCATGTCGCCTCTCGCGCCTGGTCGTCGGAAGAGGATGGACGTGGATCTTCTCGCCTCGAGCGTAGCGACCCTGTCCAGAGGCGATCACCGGGTGGCCGGTGGGTGCGGGTTCGGGTGCAGGTTCGGTGGGTGCACGTTCGGTGCGCGCGGGCTCGGGGATCCGGTCACCCGAGCCCGCGCGCAGTCTCGATGGCCGGCGCGGGCGGACCTCAGCCGGCGGCCGGCGTGCGGGCCAGGAGGTGATCGAAGTCGCCGTCCTTGACCCCGAGGATCAGGGCCTCGATCTCGGCGTCGGTGTAGACGAGGACGGGCCCGTCCGGGAAGCGCGAGTTGCGCACGGCCACGCCCTCGCCGGCCGGCAGGTCCGCCAGCTCGACGCAGTTGCCCGCAGGCCCGCTGCGGCGGCTCTTGGTCCAGGTGAGCCCCCGCAGGAGCGTGCCGGACATCCCGTTGGTCACTGCGTGCATCTCCTGGCCAACCTTTCGCCATGTGATCCCGGTGGCAGCTCCGCCACCGGATGCATGTGCATCCGCGAGTGCATCCGCGACGGCACGAGGGCCACCGTAGACCGATCATGCCGCCGGGACAACAGGGACGGCCAGGAAAACGGCGGAGAGTTGTTGCCGCACCGGCGAGAACGTCACCAGGTCGCGACACGGTGTACGGATTCGAGCGCCGAGCGTGCATTTCGTTGCAGAACGTGCCGAACCGGCTGCGATCGGTGCACGACGGCACGAACGGTCGTTCCCCGCAGGGAACGGAGGATCAACGGCCCGATCGGTCCTCGGTGAGCAGATCCGCGAGGAACACGGAGGTCGCGACCGGAGAGAGGCTCTCGACGCAGAGCCGGTCCATCACCTCGGTGTATCGGCTCACGTGGTCCGGCTTGTCGATGTAGAGCGCGCTCAGCAGGCTCTCGACGTAGACGACGTCCGGCAGGTCCGGCTCGGAGAACCGCAGCATCGTGAACGCACCGCTGCCGGAGGCGTGGACCGACCGGGAGAGGGGCAGGACCTGCAGCGTCAGGTGCGAGAGGTCGGCGAGCTTGAGCAGGTGCTCGAGCTGGTCGTGGCGGACCTGCTCGGACCCCACGGGCCGGCGCAGCGCAGCCTCGTCGAGGACCGCCCAGATGTGCGGCGCCCCGGTCCGGGTGAGCAGCTGCTTGCGGGTCGCGCGCAGGGCCACGGCGCGGTCGACCTCGACGGGGGTCGGCGTCGGCAGCCCGGACGCGATGACGGCGCGGCTGTAGTCGTCGGTCTGCAGCAGCCCCGGGACGAAGTGGGTCTCGTAGGTGCGGATCCGCTCGGCGGCCTGCTCGAGGCCGATGTAGTCCTGGAACCAGTCCGGCAGGACGTCCTCGTACTCGCGCCACCACGCCGGCCGGTTCGCCTCACGCAGCAGGGCGAGCACCGAGTCCCGCTGCCTGGGGTCGGTGACGCCGTAGAACATGAGCAGGTCGGCGACGTCCCGCTCCTTGAACGAGACCCTGCCGAGCTCGAGCCGGCTCATCTTCGACTCCGACGCCCGGATCGTGTACCCGGC
>DAIOGQ010000206.1:0-7247 GCA_036745175.1 Kineosporiaceae bacterium | reverse complement strand
GTAGGCGGTCCGCTCGGCCCAGGAGGACAGCGCGTACCCGCCGCCGAGCTGCTCGGCCTTCCACGGCCGCAGCGGTTCGAGGCTGTGGGCGGAGAGCACGTGCGGGATGTCGTGGAGCAGGCCGGCCAGGTGCCCGGCGAGGTTGGCGTACCACGTGTGCGAGTGCACGACGTCCGCGCCGCCGCAGTCCGCGGCCATGGCGAGGTCGACGCCGAAGGTCCGCAGCGCGGCGTTGGCCGCGGCCAGCTCGGCGAGGTCCGGGTACCCGGTGACCCCCTCGGCGGCCGCCGGCTCACCGAAGGCCCGCACCCGGACGTCGACCCGGCTGCGCAGCGCCGAGGCGAGGTTCTCGACGTGGACCCCCGCACCGCCGTAGACGTTGGGGGGGTACTCACGGGTGAGCAGGTCGATACGCACGCGAGTCACCGTAGTGCGATCCCTGGCCGACGCCATAGGGTCGCGCCTATGGCGACTCCGAGTCGAGGTTCCAAGGGGGCGGCCAGGGTGCTGGCCATCGTCCTCGCCGGTGGCGAGGGCAAGCGGCTCATGCCCCTGACGGCCGACCGGGCCAAGCCGGCCGTGCCGTTCGGCGGCGTCTACCGGCTGGTGGACTTCGCCCTGAGCAACCTCGTCAACGCGCGGTACCTGCGCATCGTCGTGCTGACGCAGTACAAGTCCCACAGCCTCGACCGCCACATCTCGCAGGGCTGGCGGATGTCGACGCTGCTGGGCAACTACATCGCGCCGGTGCCGGCCCAGCAGCGGGTCGGCAAGCGGTGGTACCTGGGGAGCGCCGACGCGATCTACCAGAGCCTCAACCTGCTGCGCGACGAGCGGCCGGACATCGTCGTCGTCGTCGGCGCCGACCACGTCTACCGGATGGACTTCGGGCAGATGGTGCAGGCGCACGTCGACAGCGGCGCCCCGTGCACCGTCGCCGCGATCCGGCAGCCGATCAGCCTCGCCGACCAGTTCGGGGTCATCCAGTCGCGCGCCGACGACCCGCGACGGATCGAGGCCTTCCTCGAGAAGCCGACGTACCCCGAGGGCCTGGCGGACGCCCCCGACCAGGTGCTCGCCTCGATGGGCAACTACGTGTTCGACGCCGACGCCCTCGTCGAGGCGGTGAACCGGGACGCCGACCGCGAGGGCTCCATGCACGACATGGGCGGCGATATCGTCCCCGACTTCGTGAGCCGCGGCGAGGCCGGCGTCTACGACTTCATCGACAACGACGTCCCCGGGTCCGACGCGCGCGACCGGGACTACTGGCGCGACGTGGGCACCCTCGACGCCTACTTCGAGGCGCAGACGGACCTCGTGTCGGTGCACCCGGTCTTCAACCTCTACAACTACGAGTGGCCGATCTACACCCACCTGGGCCCGTGGCCACCGGCGAAGTTCGTCCACGGCTGGCACGGCCGGATCGGCCACGCGGTGAACTCCATCGTCTCCCCGGGGTGCGTCGTGTCCGGCGCCCTCGTGGAGAACTCGGTCCTGTCGCCGAACGTCGGGGTCCACTCCTGGGCGACGGTGAGCGACAGCGTGCTGATGGACGACGTGGAGATCGGCCGGCACGCCGTCGTCCGGCGCGCCATCCTCGACAAGAACGTCGTCGTCCCCGAGGGGGCCCGGATCGGGATGGACCCGGACGAGGACCGCGACCGTGGCTTCACCGTCACCGAGTCCGGCATCACGGTCGTCGGCAAGGACCAGAAGATCCCGGTCTGATCGCGTCCACCCCTGGGACCGGCAGCCGCGCCGGCCCCATGAGACCGCTGCTCCGAAGGAGTGCCATGGCCGGTCCCGTCCGGATCGGGGTCCAGCTCCAGCCCCAACACGCCGACTACGCGCAGATCCGTCGCGCCGTCGCGAAGGTCGAGGAGATCGGCGTCGACGTCGTCTTCAACTGGGACCACTTCTTCCCGCTGTACGGCGAGGCGGACGGCAGGCACTTCGAGTGCTGGACGATGCTCGGCGCCTGGGCCGAGGCGACGTCCCGGGTCGAGATCGGCGCCCTTGTGACGTGCAACAGCTACCGCAACCCCGACCTGCTCGCCGACATGGCCCGTACCGTCGACCACATCAGCGGCGGCCGGCTGATCCTCGGGATCGGTGCCGGCTGGTTCGAGCGGGACTACACCGAGTACGGCTACGACTTCGGGACGGCGGGTGGTCGGCTCGCGGACCTCGCCGAGGCGCTGCCCCGGATCGAGCGGCGCTGGGAGCGGCTCAACCCCGCGCCGACCCGCAAGATCCCCGTGCTCATCGGCGGCGGCGGCGAGAAGAAGACGCTGCGGTACACCGCCCGGCACGCCGACATCTGGCACGGCTTCGGCGACGTCGACACCCTCGCCCGCAAGCACACGGTCCTCGACGAGTGGTGCGCCACCGAGGGCCGCGACGCCGAGACCATCGAGCGCTCGGCGTCGGCCGCGGACGCCTCCCCCGAGGAGATGGGCGAGGCGCTCCTGCGCGTCGGCACCCGGCTCGTGACCCTCGGTCTGTCCGGCCCGGCCTACGACGTCGGGCTCCTGTCCGACTGGGTCGCCTGGCGCGACCAGGTCAACCACGACCAGGCCACGGCCTCGGGATGACGACGCCGGCACTACGCCGGCACCGGACCTGCAGGTGCCGACGCTCCTCGTCACCGTGACCGGCCCCGACCGGCCCGGCGTCACGTGGGACGTCTTCGAGGCACTCACCGTGCCCGGGGTCTCGGTGCTCGACGTCGAGCAGGTCGTCGTCCGGGGCAACCTCACCCTCGCCGTCCTCGTCAGCGCAGGACCTGCCGAGGGTGCCGTCCGGGCGGCGGTGCACGCCGCCGGCGCCCGGCTCGGCATGGCGGTCTCGTGCGTCTGCGGCCGCGGCGACAACGCGCCCCGGAGGGCCGGTCGTCTCCACGTCACCGTCCTCGGCGCGCCGTTGCTGCCGAGCGCCGTCGCCATCGGGGACGGCGCGAACGACCTCGACATGCTCGCCGCCGCAGGACTCGGGGTCGCCTTCAACGCCAAGCCCGTCGTCCGGGCCCAGGCCGACACGGCGGTCACCGTGCCGTACCTCGACGCCGTCCTGTACCTGCTCGGGATCCCGCGGGCCGACGTCGAGGACGCCGACGCCGGGGACGCGGACGCCGCGGACCCTGGCGGTCCGGCCCCGCACGCGGCGGGCTGAGGCTGGCCGGGCCGGTCAGCCATCGGCCCGGAACCGCTGCGGCGCCCGCGTCGTCAGCCGGGCGGACCGGGTCGACCGGGGTTGCCACCTCGTCCCGCCACGAGCTCGTCCGCCGAGGTCCGGACGGCGTCGATGAGCCGGTCGAGGTCGGGCAGTGCTGCTGCGTCGCCCGTGACGCCGATCGTGACCCGTCCCGCGTAGGAGACCATGCCGTGGCTCGTCCGGACCAGCAGCGCCAGCGGGACGAACGGCACGATCTCGAGCAGTCTGCGTCCGACGAGGAACTGCGTGTCCGGCGGCCCGGGCACGTTGGTGGCGGCGACGTTGACCCGCCGTTGGCCGGCCCGCGCGTAGGCCCGCGCAGCGCGGACGAGGACCGGTGCCGGCACGTGGTCCGCGAGACGGACGACGGCCTCGGTGCTCGACGCGACGTCGTGCGCCTTCTGCTGCCTCGTCCGCGCCGCCACCACAGCGAGCCGCCGCGCGGCGTCGTCGACCGTGACGGGCAGCTCGACGAACATCGCCGAGACCCGGTTGCCCCCGCGCGGCTCACCCGGGCCGCGGCGGGAGACCGGCACGATCGCCCGCAGGACGAGCCGTTCGAGCGGGTCACCACGGGCCGACAGGTACCTGCGGTAGGCGCCGGTGAGCACGCTCAGGAACGCGTCGTTGACGGTGCACCCGACGGCCTCCGTGACCGTCCGGACGTCGCTGAGGTCCAGGCTCACCCAACCCCATCCGCGGCGTGCTCCCAACGGGCCGGACAGCTCGCACGGCGGAAGGTCGGGACGGATCGCCTGCGCCAGTCCCGCCCGCACCCGACGGACGCGGCGTACGGCCGCGCGCGGGGAGAGCACCGCCCGGGCGAGCAGCCGGAGGGCCCGCAGGGGCAGCATGACCGCCCAGGTGAGGCCGGCGACCGCGAGAACGACCCGTGACGGCACCGGGTGCGCGCTCGTGTCAGCGGGCGGCCGGGTCAGTGAGTCCGGGTGGCCGGACAGGACGGCCCGGACGAGGTCGACCCCCGAGGTCCCGTCGGTCACGACGTGGTGCGCCTTGACGACGAGCGCCCAGCGACCTCCCGCGAGACCGTCGACCTGCCACATCGCCCACAGCGGCCGGTCCAGGGACAGGCGTGGCTCCATGAGGCGCACGACGAGCCCCCGCACCTGCGCCTCCTCCCCGGGTGCCGCCACCACCACGTGGCGCAGGTGCTCGTGGAGGTCGAAGCGCTCGGCGTCCACCCACACCGGCCGTCCGAGATCCCCGGGCATGCGCAGCACCCGGCGGCGCAGGAAGGGCAGCGTCTCCAGCCGGGACGCCAGGTGGTCGTGCAGAGCCGCGTGGTCCGGGGCCGGGCCCTCGAACACGAGCAGGGACCCCAGGTGCAGCGGCTGGGCCGCGGTCTCCAGCTCGAGGAAGCCCGCCTCGAGCGCCGTCAGCCGGTCGAACCTGGCCACGGTCCAGTGTGCTCGGGGAGGCGTCGGTGACCCGGAGGACCTAGGCCTCGGACCCGTCGTCCCTGCCGGTCGAACACTGAAGCCATGGGTACTCGACCGGGTCGAGTTCTCGGAGCCGTCGTCGGCGCCGTCGTCGCCCTGGCCGTCGTCGCGGCGGCCCTCGCGTCGACGAGGCCCGCCACGACGTGGGACAGGACCACTCCCGAGGGCGCCCTGCAGGCGTACCTCGCCGCGGTCCTCGACGCCGACGCGGCCGAGGCGGCCGGCTACCTCTCGACGCAGAGTCCCTGCGACGTCAGGGATCTGGAAGGCGCGGACGTCACGGACACGATCCGGGTCGACCTCGCAGGCACGACGGTCGAGGGCGGGAACGCGCGGGTGCGGGTCGAGCTCACGCGGTCCACCGGCGGCGGTCCCCTCGACAGCTCGTACACCGAGGAGCACACGTTCCGGCTGACCCGCACCGATGCGGGCTGGCGGCTCGTCGGCTCACCGTGGCCGCTCTACGACTGCGCAGGAGGCGTGAAATGATCATCGGCATCCTGTTCCTGGCCGTCGTCGTGGGCGTGGTGGTGCTCGCCGTGCGCAGGATCGTGGGGCGCGCGGGGCACGGGGTGGCCGACGCCCACGTCGTCCGGCAGTTCTTCCAGTACGTCCTTCTCTTCGGGCTGCTCGTCGTCTCGGCCGTCGGTGTGTCCGGCCTGGCGGCCGAGGTGCTCGGGCGGGACACCCTCGTCACGGGGGACCGGGCCGGGCTCGCCCTCAGCGTCGCCTTCACCGTCGTCGGTCTGCCGCTCTTCGCCGCCCTGGCGCTGTGGTCGCGTCGCCGGCTCGCTACCGACCCGGCGGAGGTCCGGTCGTTCGCGTGGACCGCCTACATCACCGTCGCGACCCTCACGTGCGTCGGTGTCGCCATGGGCGCCCTGCACGGCACCCTCACGGCCGCGACCGGCCTGGAGCCGTACGACGCCGGGGCACCCGCCCGGTTCGTCGTGTGGGGCTCCCTGGCGGCCGTCCACCTGTGGCTCGACGCCCGGCTCACACCGGCCGAGCACGCGCAGCCCCATCGTCTGCTCGGCTCGCTGGCGGGCCTCGGGACATCCGCCGCCGGCGTCGCTCTGCTGCTGTCCGGGACGATCGAGGCACTGCTGGACCTCGGCGGGTCGAGGCTGCTCGCCGAGGACGACGATCCGCTGCTGCGTGGCGCGATCCTGCTCGCCGTCGGGGCGCCGGTCTGGTTGCTCTACTGGCTGCGCTGGGCCGCGGGCTCGCAGCGCACCCCGCTGTGGCTCGCCTACGTCCTGCTGGCGGGTGTCGGCGGGGGGCTGGTCACCGCTGTCGCCTCGGCGAGCACGGTGGTCTACCAGTCGCTCGTGTGGTTCGTCGGCGAACCGAGCGATGCTGCGGCGGCCGTCCACTTCCACGACGCCCCCGCTGCCGCCGGCGCGGCCGTCGTCGGCCTCGTGGTCTGGTGGTACCACCGCGCAGTCCTGCGTGAGACGGCCACCCGGACCCGGACCGAGGTGACGCGGGTCTACGAGTACCTGATGGCCGGTGTCGGCCTGGTCGCCGCGGCCGTGGGGCTGACCATGGTCCTCGTGGCGCTCGTCGAGGCCGTCACCGGGTCCGCGGTGCTCGTCGGTGACGCCGCCGTCAACACCCTGGTCGCGGCGGCGACGTTGCTGCTCGTCGGCGGCCCGGTCTGGTGGCTCTTCTGGCGCCGGATCCAGGCGGCCGTCCGTCGTGACCCGTCGGCGGAGCACGCCTCACCGACCCGCAGGGTCTATCTCTTCGTCCTGTTCGGTGTCGCCGGCATCGCTGCCGTCGTCGCACTTCTCGTCGGTGTCTACTTCCTCGTCGAGGACATGCTGGAAGGCGTCCTCGGCACCCAGACGCTGCGTCGGGTCCGCGTCCCGATCGGCGTGCTGACGAGCGCGGGCGCAGTCAGCGGCTACCACTGGTCGGTGTACCGGAGCGCGCCGGCCCCGGCGCTCGCAACGACTCACGGCCCGCACTACGTGCTTCTCGTGGGGCCGCGCGACCCGGACGTCGCACGCGCGGTCGCCCACCGCACCGGAGGTCGGGTGCAGGCGTGGTCGCGCACCGACGAGGCGGAGGCCGCAGCGCCGTGGACGGCCGACGCGGTCATCGCCGCCCTCGGTGACACGTCCGCCGAAGACGTGATCGTGCTGTCCGACGCCGACGGGCTGCACGCTATCGGCGTGGACCGCCGCTGACCGGGCTCAGGTGCGTGGGACGGCGAACCGTTCGAGGACCGCGGTCCCCGGGGCCAGCCGCACCCAGGGGACCGTGGTCCGAAGGACGGCCACACCGTTCGTCGGGAACTTCGACCGGATCCTGCCGAGGGCGACGAGGTCCGAGCCGGGGCCGGCGAGCAGCGAGCACGTCTGCGACATCGTCGGCTCGTGCCCGACGACGACGACCGTCTTCCGGTCCGCCGGCAGGCTGCGCAGGACGGCGAGCAGGTCGTCGGGGTCGGCACCGTAGATCGCCGGTTCGACGCGGACGGGCGGCGCCGGGCACAGCACCGACGCGACGATCTCCCAGGTGTGCCGCGCCCGGACGGCGTCCGAGCAGAGCACGAGGTCCGGC
>DAIOGQ010000205.1:0-7262 GCA_036745175.1 Kineosporiaceae bacterium | reverse complement strand
GAGGCTGCCCTCACCGGCCAGGCTCTGCTCCTCGAAGCCGCCGGCCTCGTGGGCGAAGGTGCCCCCGCCCCCGCCGTGCTCCTCGGGGACCGACAGGCCGAGCAGTCGGAGCTCCCCGGCCCGCCGGTACAGCGCGCGGTCGGGGTGGCCCTGGGCGAGCAGGCGCTCCTCGTGCGGCAGGACGTCCTTGGTGAAGAAGGTCCGGGCGAGGCGGGCCAGGTCCTCGTGCTCCTGGGTGCGCCACGGTGAGCGGACGGCGAGACCCGCGGCCGGGCGCCGGGCGTGCGTGTCGACAGCCATGCGTGTGCCTCCGTCGCGACGTTCCCGACCGGGTGCGCGGCGCGGCGTGCGGCCGCTCGGGGACCGCCCCGAGCATCACCCGCTTGTTGGCACGGTGTCAACAGACCGCGGTGACGGCTCGCTCACATCACGCGCCGGCCGGGGCGCACGGCGTCACAGCATCCCGGCGTCGTGGACCCGGATCGCGACCTGCACCCGGTTCTCGGCCCCGAGCTTGGCGAGCAGCGCCGTCACGTGCGACTTCACCGTCGCCACGGAGATGAAGAGCTCGGCGGCGATCTCGGCGTTCGTCAGACCCAGATCCGCACGTAAGGCAGCGGTGATCATTAACGGATCGGTTGTGGATCATGTTTCGGTTCGCGGTCGAGCCGCGGCGGCACCGCGTCGTCGGGGCCAAGCTCGTGGCCGGCTCCGGCTGGGGCCTGGTCGGGCTCGCGGTCGCGGTGGCGCTCGCCGCGGCCGCGCACGGCGCGGCGATCGTGTTCCGCGACGCCCCGACCGCCTGGGGCCTCGACGGCTCGATGCTCGCCGGGTTCGTCGTCGCGCAGCTGCTGTGGGTCGCGCAGGGCGTCGCGTTCGGCCTGCTCCTCACGAGCCCGGCCGCGGCGATCGTCGCGTTCTTCGTGCTGCCGACGGCGTGGTCGGCGCTCGCCGGGTTCGTACCGTTCGTCGGCCGGGCGGCGCCGTGGCTCGACGTCGGACGTTCGACGGACGCCCTGCTCGGCGGGTCGATGCGCGGCGCGGACTGGGCGCACCTCGCGACGTCCGGCGGCCTGTGGGTGCTGCTCCCGCTCGTCGTCGGCGCGGTGCTGCTGCACCGGCGGGAGCTGAAGTAGCCGGAGCAGCCCTCAGCCCGTCGACCGACCGCTCAGCAGGACCGCGGCGCACGCGACCGGGTCGTCCCCGAACGGGACGTGGCCGCATCCGGGCAGCGCCAGGTGGACGGCCCCCGGCAGCAGCTCCCTGGCGCGGGCCGCCTGCGGCCGGTAGGGCAGGACGACGTCGCGGGTCCCCCAGGCGACGACGACGGGGACCCGGTCGAGGCCGTCCGCGTCGCCGGGCAGCACGCGCGACCAGTCGAGGTCCGCGAAGGCGCGGGCGGCGTCGTCGAAGCCGGTCGACGCGACGAGCGCCGCGGCGTCCGCGGCGAGGACGTCCGGACCGAGCCGGGCCGGCCGCGCCGAGAACGCACCGAAGAGCAGCGGACGGGCGACCGGGTTCGCGGCGAGCACCCGCACGACCCGCGCGGGGACCGCCCGGCCCAGACCGCGCGCCGTCCGGACGACGCCCTGGCACCACAGCCGACCGGGCCGGCGCCAGAACCCGGCCGGGGAGAACGCGACGACCGACCGGGCCGCCCCGCGCCGTCCGAGCTCGAGCGCCACCGCACCGCCGAGCGAGCTGCCCGCGACGTGCGGCCGGTCGACGTCGAGCGCGGCGCACAGCCTCTCGACGGCGTCCGCGACGGCGGCGACGCTGCCGGGGGCGTGCCGCCCGCCGGACGCCGCAGCGGGCGCGTCGGCGAACCCGGGCAGGTCGACGGCGAGCACGTCCCTGACCGGCTCGAGGACCGGCATCAGCGGCGCCCAGATCTGCCGCCTGCTGCCGATGCCGTGCAGGAGGACGAGCGGCTCCCCGGTACCGGTCCGCTCGACGGCGCAGCCCGCGACGATCTCCACGCGGCGAGCGTAGGCGCTCCGCGGGGCCACCGAGAGACACTGTTGACACCCTGACAACAAGGTGCGACGGTGCCGCTGACCGGCCTGGAGGTGAGGTCCATGGGCGCACCGCCCGCCACGGACGGCCCGGCCGACGGGCCGTTCGACCACGACGTCCTCGTCGTGGGCTCGGGGTTCGGGGGCGGCGTCGCGGCGCTGCGCCTCGTCGAGAAGGGCTACCGGGTCGGGGTGCTCGAGGCCGGTCGGAGGTTCTGCGACGACGAGTTCGCGAGGACGTCGTGGGACGTGAGGCGCTACCTGTTCGCCCCGGCGCTGCGCTGCTCCGGGATCCTGCGGATGACGTTGCTGCGCAACGTCTTCATCCTCTCAGGAGCCGGTGTCGGCGGCGGCTCGCTGGTCTACGCCAACACCCTCTACACCCCGCCGGACGCGTTCTACGCCGACCGGCAGTGGGCGCACATCACCGACTGGCGGTCCGAGCTCGCGCCGCACTACGACACCGCGTCGCGGATGCTCGGCGTCGTGACGACGCCGGTGACGACGGCCGCCGACCGGGTGCTGCGCGAGGTCGCGGACGACCTCGGGATCGGCCACACCTACCGGCCGACGCCCGTCGGGGTCCACTTCGGTCCGCCCGGGACGCCCGGGGGCACCCGCGTCGCGGACCCGTTCTTCGGCGGCGCCGGTCCGGCCAGGGCGACCTGCACGCTGTGCGGCAACTGCATGGTCGGCTGCCGCGTGGGGGCCAAGAACACCGTCGTCAAGAACTACCTCCACCTCGCCGAGGCAGCGGGCGCCCAGGTGCTCCCGCTGACCACCGTGGTCCGGGTCCGGCCGCTGCCGGGACCGGACGGTGACGCCCGTGGCGCGGCCGGCTGGGCGGTCGAGACCCGACCCACGGACGCCGGACCGCTGCGCCGGCGTACCGGACGCCGGGTGCTGACGGCGCGGCACGTCGTCCTCGCCGCCGCGGCGCTCGGCACCCAGCGCCTGCTGCACGCGATGCGCGACGAGGGCACCCTGCCGGACGTCTCGCCCCGCCTCGGCGAGCTGAGCCGGACGAACTCCGAGGCGGTCCTCGGCCCCCGCACCTCGCGCGCGGACCTCGACTTCAGCTCGGGGGTCGCCATCACGTCGTCCATCCACCCGGACCCGGTGACCCACATCGAGCCGGTTCGTTACGGCCGTGGCAGCAACCTGCTCGGGCTGCTGTCGACGGTGCTCGTCGACGGCACCGACGACCGCGGCCGGCCGCGCAGGCGGTGGGCCGCCGCGCCGCGGGAGGTCTGGCGGATCCGGCGGCACCTGCCGGGCGCCCTCCTGCCGCGCAGGTGGTCCCAGCAGGTCGTCGTCCTGCTCGCGATGCAGACCCTCGACAACTCGATCACGACGTTCACGAGGCGGGGCCTTCTCGGCCGCCGGCTCACGTCGCGGCAGGGCGTCGGGCAGCCGAACCCGACGTGGATCCCGGTCGCGCACGACGTGACGCGGCGCGTGGCGGAGAAGATCGACGGCGTCCCGCTCGGCTCGGTGACCGACCTCTTCGACGTGCCGATCACCGCGCACTTCATCGGCGGCTGCCCGATCGGCCTGACCCCGGCCGAGGGCGTCGTCGACCCGTTCCACCGGCTCCACGGCTACGACAACCTCCACGTCGTCGACGGATCGACGATCTCGGCCAACCTCGGGGTGAACCCGGCGCTGACCATCACCGCGCAGGCCGAGCGGGCGATGTCCCTGTGGCCCAACCGGGGCGGCGTCGACCCCAGACCGCCACGGGGCTCGCGGTACGTGCGGGTCGCGCCGGTCCCGCCGCGCCGGCCCGCCGTCCCGGCCGGTGCGCCCGCCGCGCTGCGCTGGGGCCGCGAGCCGGTGGTCCCGTGACGTCCGCGCCGGCCGCAACGAGACCGCGGCGCCGGTTGGAGCCCGACGCGCGGCGCCAGGAGATCCTCGGCTGCGCGGTCCGGCTCTTCGGCGACCGGCCGTTCGCCGAGGTCTCGACGACGGACGTCGCCCGCGAGGCTGGCGTCGCGCGCGGCCTCATCAACCACTACTTCGGCACCAAGAAGGGGCTGTACCTCGAGGTCGTCCGGGTGCTCGTCACCGTGCCGGACGTCGCCGTCGAGCACCTTCCGGCCGGCACCCGCGAGGAACGGGTCGACGCGAGCGTCGCGTGGTTCCTCGACGTCGTCTCCCGGCACCGCCGGGCGTGGCTCGCGGCGGTCAACGCCGAGGGCCTGGGCCGCGACCCGGACGTCGTGGCGATCCTCGACGCGGCGGACGAGGTGACCGCGGACCACGTGCTGGCCGTCGTCGGGTTCACCGGCGCCGCCGACGGGCGAGGCCCGTCGGGCGCCGACCGCGAGCAGCTGCGGTCGATGGTCCGGGCCTACGCCGGCATGTGCAAGGCGGCCGCGCACGAGTGGCTCGTGCGCCGGGCGATGACCCGGGAGCAGGTGCACACGCTGCTCAGCCGCACGCTCCTGACGATCGTCGAGGACGTCGCCGGCCCCGGCGGTCTCGGCCCGGCCGGGTCAGCCGGCGGCCCGGGCGGACGCTGAGCAGGGCCAGACACTGCCGCAGACCACGCAGAACCCGCCGTCCGACTCGTGCGGGAACCTCTCGGGCGCCACTCGACGCTGCTCCTGCGGCGCGGCCACGTGCCGACCGCTGCCCCTGCGTTCGCGGCGCGCGACCCCCGGGGTCGGACGCGGCACGGTACCGGTGACGACTGCAGCAGAACGCATCCACCCAGGATTGCACGGCCGGCGGTGAAGCCTTCCTCAGGGTCGGGTCAACGCCGGGTCAAGGACCGATCCGCCTGGTGCCGCCACCGTGGCCGACGGCCCGGAAGGGCGCCTCAGCCCTCGACGATCTTCTTCAGAGCGTCCAGGCTCGTCCGCTGGGCCGCCGAGACCTGGCCCTCGAGCTGGGCGCCGACGGCCATCACCATCCCGCCGGAGAACTCCATCGTCCACGTCACGCTGGTGCCGGCGCCCGACGGGACGAGCGTGTAGAGGTTCGACACCGCGATGCCCATCGGCCCGTTGCCCGACATGGCTGCTCTCGAGGGGGCCTCGACCTCGGTGAGCTGCCAGGTGACGTCCGCCGGCATGCCCATGATCGAGGCGCGCTGGGTGAAGCGGGTGCCGACGTCGAACGCGGCCGGCGGCTCGCCGACGTACCCCTGATGGATCGAGACCCACTCGGCCATCCGGGCGGGGTCGTTGAGAACGGCCCAGACCGCTGCGGGGTCGGCCGAGATCTCCGTGGTCGTGGTCGCAGTCGCCATGGGCGCGACCCTACTGCCCGGTCGCCGCCGGCGTCGCCGGGCGGAACGCGGCCTGCCTCACGGCGGACGCTGTTGGCAGCGCGCCAACACGCTGTTAGCCTCCGCCGCCATGACGACGGGTGCGGACGGCGTCGAACGGTGCCGCGTCCTCGTCGTCGGCGCCGGGTTCGGCGGCCTCGGCGCGGCCTTCGCCCTGCGCCGCGCGGGGTACACGGCGGCGGACGACGTGCTCGTCCTCGACGCCGCCGACCGCGTCGGCGGCGTGTGGCGCGACAACCACTACCCGGGCTGCGCGTGCGACATCCCGGCGACGCTCTACTGCTACTCCTACGCGCCCAACCCCGGGTGGAGCAGGCGGTTCCCGCCGCACGGCGAGATCCGGGCCTATCTCGAGGCGTGCGTCGACCGGTTCGGCGCCCGTGACGCGCTCCGGCTCGGGACGTCGGTCGAGCAGGCCCGCTGGGACGACGCCCGCGGCGTCTGGCAGGTCGACGCAGCCGACGGGCGCCGGTTCGAGGCGCAGGTGCTCGTGCCCGCCGTCGGGCAGCTGTCGCGGCCGGTGATCCCGGTGATCCCGGGCCTGGCCGCCTTCGCGGGCCCGAGGTTCCACACCGCGCGGTGGGACGACGACGTCGACCTGCGCGGGCGCCGGGTCGGGGTGCTCGGGACGGGCGCGAGCGCCATCCAGGTCGTCCCGGCGATCGCCGGCACGGCGGCCGGCGTCACGGTCTTCCAGCGCTCACCGCCGTGGACGCTGCCCAAGCCGGACCGGCGCTACTCGCGCGCGCACCGTGCCGTCTTCCGGCACGTCCCCGGCGCGATGCGACTGTCCCGCCTCGGCGTCTGGGCCGCGACCGTCGTGACCGGACGCGCCGTCCGCGGGCGCCCGGTCGCGCGCCGCGCCGTCCGGGCGCTCTCCGTCGCGCAGCGCCGACTCCAGATGCCCGACCCCGCGCTGCGCGCCAAGGTGACACCCGACTACCCGATGGGCTGCAAACGGGTGCTCTACACGAGCACCTGGTACCCCACGCTGCGCCGGCCGGACGTCGAGCTCGTCACCGCCGCCGTCGCCGAGGTCACCGCGACCGGGGTCCGGACCGCGGACGGCGTCGAGCACCCGTGCGACGTCCTCGTGCTGAGCACCGGGTTCGCGGCGACGCAGATCCTCGTGCCGCTGCGGGTCATCGGCCGCGAGGGCCGGGACCTGCACACGCAGTGGTCGGACGGCGCGCGCGCCCACCTCGGCATGACGGTGCCCGGCTTCCCGAACCTCGTCCTGCTCTACGGCCCGAACACCAACACCGGCAACACGTCCGTCGTCTACTTCCTCCAGGCCCAGGCCGGCTACCTGGTGCAGGCCCTCGAGCTGCTCGGCGGCCGGACGGCCCCGCACGGCCCGCGCTTCGAGGTGCGGGCCGACGTGGAGGACGCCTACGACCGCGAGATCCAGGCCCGCCTCGCGGACAGCGTCTGGACGGCGTGCAGCTCCTGGTACCGGACGCCGTCGGGGCGCGTCGTGACGAACTGGCCCGGCTCGGCCGGGGAGTACCGGCGACGGACGGCACACCTGGACCCTGCCGACTTCGCCGTGGCTACGGCGTCCGCCGCGGTCCGCCTTCACTGACGCCCGCCTCGTCGCGGTCGCCCGGCCCGACGTCGGCCTTGAGCGCCGACCGCTGCCCCATCGGCCGGTCCGGTCCCCGCGTCGTGTCGCGCACCGTCTGCTTCTCGGACTCCGCGTTGATCTCGGCCCCGAGGAGCACCGCGACGATGCTGATCCACAGCCACAGGAGCAGCACGACGACGCCGGCCAGGCTGCCGTACGTCGTGCCGTAGCTGCCGAAGTTGTCCACGTAGACCGAGAAGGCCACCGACGCGACGACCCAGAGGACGACGGCGACGGCGGCACCGACGGACACCCACCTCATCCTGGGCGCCCGGCGGTCGGGCGCCACCCGGTAGAGGACGGCGAGCGCGCCGCCGACCACACC
>DAIOGQ010000204.1:0-7352 GCA_036745175.1 Kineosporiaceae bacterium | reverse complement strand
ACGGTATAGACGCCACGGGGGACGTGCGCCGGCCGGTGCTGTCCGCGGGCCTCGTCGGAGATGCTGAGCGCGTGCACGCCGTCCGCCTCACCCTGCCGTTCAGCACCCCGCTGTTCCCGGACAACCTGTTCGGCCACCTCGTCGCGACCGCCGTCCCCGGGGTCGAGGAGTGGCGCGACGGTGCGTACCGGCGCACCGTCCGGCTCGCGGGCGGCCCGGCGGTCGTCGCGCTGTCCGCGCCCCGTGCGCCGTCCGCGCCCGGGACCGGACGGGTCGAGGCCCGGCTCTGGCTCACGGACCCGGCCGACGAGGCGGCGGCGGTGGCGACCTGCCGCCGGGTCCTCGACCTGGACGCCGACCCGCTCGCCGTCGACGCGCACCTGCGGACCGACCCCGCCCTCGGGCCGCTCGTCGACGCCGCCCCGGGACGCCGCGTCCCCGGTGCGCCCGACCCGGCCGAGTTCGCCGTCCGCGCGGTCCTCGGCCAGCAGGTGTCGACCGCGGCCGCGGCGACCCACGCCGGCCGGCTCGTCCGCGCGCACGGCACGCCCGTCGACGACCCGGACGGCGGCCTCACCCACCTCTTCCCGGACGCTGCGGCGCTGGCCGGGATCGACCCGGAGTCGCTCGGCCTGCCGCGGTCCCGGCGGCGCACGCTCCTCGGGCTCGTCGAGGCGGTGGCGACCGGCCGGCTCGACCTGTCCGCCGGCTGCGACCCGCTGGGCGCCCGGACCGGCCTCGCGGCGCTGCCCGGGGTCGGCCCGTGGACGGTCGAGACCGTCGCCATGCGCGCCCTCGCCGACCCCGACGCGTTCCTCGCGACCGACCTCGGCGTCGTCCTCGCCGCCCGGGCCCTGGGCCTGCCCTCGACCCCGGCCGCCCTCGCCGCCCGGGCCGAGCCCTGGCGGCCCTACCGCGCGTACGCCGTCCAGCACCTGTGGGCCACCGGCACCCACGCGGTCAACCGGATGCCCGGCTGAGCCGGCCGAGCGCCGGTCACCGTCGGCGGGTCAGTGGTCCCCCCACGCCCGGGCCACCGCCGCGGCCAGGCGCTTGGCGATCCCGCGCTCGCCGTCCGCCTCGAGCGCGACGTGCAGGCCGTCACGGACGACGGTGCGGCCCGAGGCCACGACCGTGGCGACGTCACCGCCGGCGGCGACGAGGGGCACCTGGGACGGCAGGGCGCCGGCGGTCCGGAGCGAGTCCAGGCGCAGGCACACGAGGTCGGCGGGGGCGCCGACGGCGATCCTGCCCGCCTCGGGCCAGCCGAGCGCGGCATGGCCGGCGGGGGCCAGCGCCTCGACGAGCTCGGAGACGGCGAACCGGCCGCGGTGGCCCGAGCGCAGCCGCTCGTGCATCTCCAGACCCCGGCTCTCGGCGAGCATGTCGACGATGACGTGCTGGTCGGTGCCGAGCGCGAGCGGCGAGCCGGCGTCGCGCAGCGCGCGGGCCGGGCCGATGCCGTCGGCGAGGTCCCGCTCGGTCGTCGGGCAGACGCAGATCGTCGTCCGGGACGCGCCGAGCTCGGTGATGTCGTCGTCGGTCAGGTGCGTCGCGTGGACGGCGGTGGTCGCGGACCCCAGGACGCCGTGGTCGGCGAGCAGATGGGTCGGCGTGCAGCCGTAGACCTGCTTGCACGCCTCGTTCTCGGCGGGCTGCTCGGACAGGTGGACGTGCAGGGGTCGCGGCCCGTCGTCGTCCTGCGCCGCCTCGACGACGAGGTCGAGCTGGTCCGCGGGGACCGCGCGCACGCTGTGCACCGCGGCCGCGACCCGGAAGCTGTCGTCGTCCTTCATCATGCTGACCCGGTTCGCCCAGCCCTCGGCGTCACCGTCGTCGAACCGCCGCTGCACGCCCTCGAGCGGGACGTCGATCCCGCCGGTGAGGTAGCACGTGTCGAGCAGGGTGAGCCGGATCCCGGCCGCGTGCGCGGCGTCCCGCAGGGCCTCGCCCATCGCGTTCGGGTCGCCGTACCGCGCCCCGCCCGGACCGTGGTGGAGGTAGTGGAACTCGCCGACGCACGTGATGCCGGCCAGCGCCATCTCGCCGTACACGGCCGTGGCGAGCTCGCGGTAGGAGTCCGGGTCGAGCCGGTCGGCGAGCGTGTACATCCGGTCGCGCCAGGTCCAGAACGTCCCGCCGTCGATGTTCGTCCGGCCGCGCAGCGCGCGGTGGAACGCGTGCGAGTGGGTGTTCGCGAAGCCCGGCAGGACGAGCCCGGCGAGCCGGACGTCGCCCTCGGCCGGCTGGACGCCCTCGGTGACGGCGACGACCCGGCCGGTCGCGTCCGCCTCGACCCGGACCCCGGCGGCGGGCCCGCCCGGCAACCAGGCGTGCTCGCACCACCACGTATTGGTCACGGTGCCGATCCTCTCTCAGCGGGACACCCGGCGCGAGCGCTTGCCCCGAACGGCCTCGGGATCATCCGCAGAGGTCCGCGAGCACCGCTGCGAGCGCCCGGACACCGGCCGCGCAGTCGTCGGGCTCGGCGTGCTCGTCGGGGGCGTGCGAGGTCCCGGTCGGGTTGCGGACGAAGAGCATCGCGGCCGGCACACCGGCCAGCGCGAGCACGCCGGCGTCGTGCCCGGCGCCGGTCGGCACGACGGGAACGGGCGACCCGGGGCCGCCCGCCACGGCGGCGACCCGTCGCGTGAGCCCGGCGTCGAGCGGCGTCGCGGGCGTCCACGACTCCTCGACGGCCGCGAAGCCCTGCGCCGCGAGGCCCGCGACGACCGCGCGGACCCGGTCCTCGGTGTCGGCACGGACGTCGAGCCACGCGCTCACGTGCGACGGGACGGCGTTGACGGCGTTCGGTCGCACCTCGACCTTGCCCACGGTGCCGACGGTGTCGTGCCGCTCGGCCTGGGACCGGACGGCGAGCACGAGCCGCGCCAGGTCGAGCATCGGGTCCTGCCGGTCGGCGAGCAGGGTGGTGCCGGCGTGGTCGGCCCGTCCGGTGAGGTCGACCCGCCACCGGCCGTGCGGCCGGATCAGGCTCGCGGCACCGACGGGTGCGGCGACCTCCGGCCGCGCGAGGAGCCGGCCCTGCTCGACGTGCAGCTCGACGAACGCGCCGACCCGACGCAGCGTCGCCTCGTCCCGCCCGACCGCCGACGCGTCCAGCCCGGCGTCCTGCAGCGCCTGCGCGTATGTCGTGCCGCCGGCGTCGCGCAGGGCGAGCACGACGTCCGGCCGCGCGGCGCCGGTGAGCAGCCGGGAGCCGGAGCAGGCGAGCCCGAACCGGGCGCCCTCCTCGTCGACGAAGCGGACCACGCCGAGCGGCCGGGACGGGGTGAACCCGTTGCCCCGCAGCACGTCGACCGCGGCGAGCGCGGACACGACACCGAGCGGGCCGTCGAAGGCGCCGCCGTCCGGCACCGAGTCGAGGTGGCTGCCGGTGACGACGCCCGGGTCACCGGCGTCGGCCGCGGCGTCCGGGTCGCCCCACCACGCCCACTGGTTGCCGCACCGGTCGACCGTCAGGTCGAGCCCGCGCGCCGCGCAGGCCCCGGCGAACCACTGCGCGAGCACGGCGTCGTCCCGGGTGAAGGCGAACCGGCGGTAGCCGCCGGTCCCGGCGTCCCGCCCGACCGACGCGATCTCGTCGAGGAGCCCGAGCACCGTCACGGCCGGTGCACCGTCACGCCTCGCGCATCGGCGTACGGACGCCGCGCTCGGCCGCGACGTCGGCGGCTCGGTCGTAGCCGGCGTCGACGTGCCGGATGACGCCCATCCCCGGGTCGTTCGTCAGGACCCGCTCGAGCTTGGCGGCCGCGAGCGGCGTGCCGTCGGCGACCGACACCTGGCCGGCGTGGATCGACCGGCCGATGCCGACGCCGCCGCCGTGGTGGATCGAGACCCACGTCGCGCCGGACGACGCCGCCACGAGCCCGTTGAGCAGCGGCCAGTCGGCGATCGCGTCGGAACCGTCGAGCATCGACTCGGTCTCCCGGTACGGGGAGGCGACCGAGCCGCAGTCGAGGTGGTCACGGCCGATGACGACCGGGGCGGAGATCTCGCCGGAGGCGACCATCTCGTTGAACCGCAGGCCGGCCTTGTCGCGCTCGCCGTAGCCGAGCCAGCAGATCCGGGCGGGCAGGCCCTGGAAGGCGACCTTCTCCTGGGCCGCCCGGATCCAGCGGTGCAGATGGTCGTCGTCGAACAGGTCCAGGACCGCGCGGTCCGTCGCGGCGATGTCCTTCGGGTCGCCGGACAGCGCGGCCCAGCGGAACGGGCCCTTGCCCTCGCAGAAGAGCGGCCGGATGTACGCGGGCACGAAGCCGGGGAAGGCGAAGGCCCGGTCGAAGCCACCCTGGCGGGCCTCGTCGCGGATCGAGTTGCCGTAGTCGAAGACCTCGGCGCCGGCGTCGAGGAAGCCGACCATCGCCTCGACGTGCTTGGCCATCGAGGCCCGAGCCCGGTCCGTGAACTCCTCCGGCTTGGCCTGCGCGTAGTCGTGCCAGTCGGCGAGGTCGACGCCCTCGGGCAGGTACGACAGCGGGTCGTGCGCGCTCGTCTGGTCGGTGACGACGTCGGCCTCGACGCCGCGGCGCAGCAGCTCGGGCAGCACGGTCGCGCAGTTGCCGACGAGCCCGACGGACAGCGCCCGGCGCTCGGTCTTCGCGGCGAGCACCCGGTGCAGCGCGTCGTCGAGGTCGTCGGCGATCTCGTCGAGGTACCGGGTCTCGACGCGCCGCCGCAGCCGGTGGGCGTCGACGTCCACGATGAGGCAGACGCCGCCGTTGAGCGTCACCGACAGCGGCTGCGCGCCGCCCATCCCGCCGCAGCCGCCGGTGACGGTGAGCGTGCCGGCCAACGTTCCGCCGAACCGCTTGGCGGCCACCGCCGCGAAGGTCTCGTAGGTGCCCTGGAGGATGCCCTGGGTACCGATGTAGATCCACGACCCGGCGGTCATCTGGCCGTACATCGTCAGCCCGAGGTGCTCCAGGCGGCGGAACTCCGGCCACGTCGCCCAGTCACCGACGAGGTTCGAGTTCGCGATGAGCACCCGCGGCGCCCACTCGTGGGTCCGCAGCACGCCGACCGGCCGGCCGGACTGCACGAGGAGCGTCTCGTCGTCGGCGAGGCCGCGCAGCGTGCGGCAGATCGCGTCGAAGCTCGCCCAGTCGCGGGCGGCCTTCCCGGTGCCGCCGTACACGACGAGGTCGTCGGGGCGCTCCGCGACGTCCGGGTCGAGGTTGTTCATGAGCATCCGCAGCGGCGCCTCGGTCTGCCACGAGCGGGCCGACAGGGTCGTCCCGCGGGGGGCCCGGACCGGTCGCGGTCCGGCGGTGGGAGCGCCGGCCGCACCGGTCGCGGCGGTCGCGGCGGAGGGGCTCTCGGGCGTGGAGGGGGTCATCGCAGGTCTCCCGTGACGGTCTGGACGGCGGCCAGGACGGCGCCGGAGCGGACGAGGTCGGTGGCGGCGCCGATCTCCGGCGCGAGGTGGCGGTCGGGGCCCGGGCCGCCGACGCCGCCCGCCCGCAGGGTCGCGAGCAGGGCAGCCGTCGCCGGGCCCGGCGCGAGCGGCGGAACCGTTGCGGAGCACCGGATCTCCAGCGCCCGGGTGGCGGTGAGCAGCTCGATCGCGAGGACCGTCGCGAGCCCGTCGACGGCACGACGCAGCTTGCGCGCCGCGTGCCAGCCCATCGAGACGTGGTCCTCCTGCATCGCCGAGGACGGGATCGAGTCGACGGACGCCGGCGCGGCGAGCCGCTTGAGCTCGCTGACGATCCCGGCCGCCGTGTACTGGGCGATCATCAGCCCGGAGTCGACGCCGGCGTCGTCGGCGAGGAACGGTGCGAGCCCGTGCGAGCGGGCCGTGTCGAGGAACCGGTCGGTCCGGCGCTCGCTCATGCTCGCGACGTCCGCGACGGCGATGGCGAGGAAGTCGAGGACGTAGCCGACCGGTGCGCCGTGGAAGTTGCCGTTCGACTCCACCCGGCCGTCCGGCGTCACGACCGGGTTGTCGATCGCGGACGCCAGTTCGCGGGCCGCGACCGTCTCGGCATGGGACACGGTGTCCCGGGCGGCGCCGTGCACCTGCGGTGCGCAGCGCAGCGAGTAGGCGTCCTGGACGCGGGTGCAGTCCGGTGTCCGGTGGCTCGCCACGACTGCGGACGACGCAAGGACGGCGCGCAGGTTGGCCGCCGAGTCCGCCTGGCCGGGGTGTGGGCGCAGCCGCATGAGGTCGTCGGCGAACGCGCGGTCGGTGCCGAGCAGCGCCTCGACGCTCGCGGCGGCCGCGACGTCCGCGACCGTGAGCAGCGCGCGCAGGTCGTGCAGCGCGAGGACGAGCATCCCGAGCATCCCGTCGGTGCCGTTGATGAGGGCCAGGCCCTCCTTCGCGCCGAGCGTCACCGGTTCGAGGCCGGCGGCGGCGAGCGCCTCGGCGGCCGGCCGGAGCACGCCGTCGGCGTCCCGGACGTCGCCCTCGCCGATGAGGGCGAGCGCGACGGCCGCCAGCGGCGCGAGGTCGCCCGAGCAGCCGAGCGAGCCGTACTCGTGGACGACCGGCGTGATGCCGGCCGACAGCAGGGCGGCGTAGGCCCGGGCGGTGGACACCCGGACGCCGGTCCGTCCGGTGGCGAGGGTGTGCAGGCGCAGCAGCATGAGCGCCCGGACCACCTCGCGCTCGACCGCCGGGCCGGCACCGGCGGCGTGCGAGCGGACGAGGCTGCGCTGGAGCCGCTCCCGGTCGGCGGCGGGGATGTGCCGGGTCGCGAGCGCACCGAACCCGGTCGAGACCCCGTAGACCGGCTCGTCACGGGCGGCGAGCGCCTCGATCGCGGTACGGGTCGCCGCCACGGCCTCGACGGCGGCGTCCGTGAGCACGACGCCGGCACCGTGCCGGGCGACGGCGACGACGTCCGCGACCGTGAGCGGTTCGGGGCCCACGGCGACCGTGGCGGGGACGGCAGGATGGCCGGACCCGGCGGGGCGGGAGGCGCCGGTCGGCGTCGTCGTCGTGGTCATGGGTCAAGAGCACACCCGCGGCGACCGTCGCGTCACCGACCGCCACGCCAATGCTGTCTGGGATCCCAGATGACCCGGTCGCCGCCGACGTCGGCGGGGAGGGCCGGACGCGTGGGCGACGGTCCGGGGGCGCAGGCTCGTGGCACACCGGCCAGAATTCCCCCCCTGACACATTTCGCTCCCGGATACCTGCGTGATAGCGTCGTGGCGGTTGCACAAGCAGTTCCCCGTACGTTCATGAACGCCCGCGGAGCACCGAGCGCGGGCGTTCTCCACATCCGGGCAGAGTCACATCTCGGCAGAGTCACCTGGGTAGATCCACCCGCACGAGGCTCTTGGACGTGGGACGGCGAGACCGCGGCAGCCGCGGGACCGGC
>DAIOGQ010000203.1:0-7372 GCA_036745175.1 Kineosporiaceae bacterium | reverse complement strand
GGCGGGAAGTTGTAGTTGTGCATGTACCGCTTGCGGGTCTCGGGCGAGAGGGTGTCCATCTGCTGCTCCATGCGGAGCATGTTCAGCGTCGTCACGCCGAGGATCTGGGTCTCGCCACGCTCGAAGAGCGCCGAGCCGTGGACCCGTGGGATGACCTCGACCTCGGCCGAGAGCTGGCGGATGTCCGCCAGGCCACGACCGTCGATGCGGACCTTGTCGGTGAGGATGCGCTGCCGCACGAGCTTCTTGGTCACCGACCGGTAGGCGGCCGAGACCTCCTTCTCGCGACCCTCGAACTGCTCGGCGAGGTGCGCCTTGACGGCGTCCTTGATCTCGTCGAGGCGTGACTCGCGCTCGGTCTTGCCCGCGATCGTCAGCGCTGCGGCCAGGTCGGCCGACACGGCCGCCTCGACCGCGGCGTACACGTCGTCGGCGTAGTCCGGGAAGAGCGGGAAGTCCACCGTCGGCTTGGCGGCGGTCGACGCGACCTGCTGCTGGGCGGCGCAGAGGGCCGCGATGAACGGCTTGGCGGCCTCGAGCCCGGCGGCGACGACCTCCTCGGTGGGAGCGACGGCACCGGCGTTCTTGATGAGGTCCCAGGAGGTCTCGGTGGCCTCGGCCTCGACCATCATGATCGCGACGTCCTGGCTGCCGTCGGCCGCCGTCACCACGCGGCCGGCGACGACCATGTCGAACACCGCCCGCTCGATCTCGGAGTGCCGCGGGAAGCCGATCCACACCCCGTCGACGAGGGCGACGCGGACGCCGCCGACCGGGCCGCTGAACGGCAGGCCCGAGATCTGCGTCGACAGCGACGCGCCGTTGATCGCGACGACGTCGTAGAGGTCGTCCGGGTTGAGGGACAGGACCGTGATGACGACCTGCACCTCGTTGCGCAGGCCCTTGACGAACGTCGGGCGCAGCGGCCGGTCGATGAGCCGGCAGGTGAGGATGGCGTCGGTCGTCGGCCGGCCCTCACGCCGGAAGAAGGAGCCGGGGATCCGGCCCGCGGCGTACATCCGCTCCTCGACGTCGATCGTCAGGGGGAAGAAGTCGAAGTGGTCCTTCGGCTGCTTGCCGACCGTCGTGGCCGACAGGAGCATCGACTCGCCGTCGAGGTAGACGGCGACGGACCCGGCGGCCTGCCGGGCCAGCCGGCCCGTCTCGAACCGGATGGTGCGTTTACCGAACGAGCCGTTGTCGATGACGGCTTCGGCGGTGGTGATCTCGGGACCCTCCACTGAGAGGTCAACTCCGTTCTGCGACGCGGGCCGTGTGCCCGTCGTCCGTCGTCTCGGAGCGCCTGGTGCTTCCGGGCGTGGGGTCCGGTCTTCGATCGAGACCCTCGGGGCGGACGCCGTTGGCGGCGTCCCGGGGGCCACTACCGAGGACCGGAGCACTTCGTCAGAACCCGACGCTCCTGGTGGTGGTGTGGTCCGGGCTGGACCGGGGTGCAGCTCGGGCCGCGGTTCCGCAGGGGAACCACGGCCCGTGGGGTCAGCGGCGCAGACCGAGGCGCGCGAGGAGCGCCCGGTAGCGCGAGATGTCCGTGCGCTGCAGGTACTGCAGGAGCCGGCGGCGCTGACCCACGAGGATCAGCAGGCCCCGACGGCTGTGGTGGTCGTGCTTGTGCATCTTCAGGTGCTCGGTGAGGTCCTTGATGCGCGTGGTGAGCATCGCGATCTGGACCTCGGGGGAGCCGGTGTCGCCCTCAACGGTCGCGTACTCGGCCATGATCTTCTGCTTGGTGGCGGCGTCGAGTGGCACAGTGCTCCTTCTGAACTCGTTGCGCGGCGCTCCGGGGCACGTTCACCCGGGCTCTATCGATCCGCGGCCGATCTGACGGCACCGACAACGCTACCAGTTGGGCGGTGCGTCACCGAATCGGCGCACGTCACGGCGTGCCTGCACCGTCCCCGGCGGCCGCACCGGTCACGGCGCGGTAGACGGCCCGGACCCCGACGGCCCGCTCGAGCTCGTCGTCGAGCTCGGCGAAGAACTGCGCCCGGTACGTCGCGTCGCTCACCGCGTAGACGGTGAAGTAGAGCCCGGCGAAGGCCGAGAGGAACAGCGACACCTGGAACAGCTCGTTGCTCACCGGGAACCGCTCCGGGGCGGACCACCCGAGGATGCTCACCGGGGACGGCTCGTGCGTGACCCAGAGCCGGACGACGTCGTCGGAGATCGCCAGGAGGCCGAAGGCGACGAAGAACGCGAGCACGAGGACGGCCAGCAGCAGCACCTGGAGCGCCTGCGCGACGAGGAGCACGAGCACGAGGTTCGCGCGCTGCGTCCGGGACAGCCGCTGCGCCGCGTCGGGCAGCGGGACGCTCGCCGCGGCGGCCTCGACGGGGGTTCCCCGGCAGGCCCGCGCGACGCCGTCCCGGACGACGAGCGCCTCGACCCGGCGCACCTCCTCGGGCAGCCGGGTGAGCAGGAAGGCGATCCCCACGAACGAGAAGAGCCAGACCGCGCCCCACAGCGTGGTCCGGCTCATGTCCGACGCCACCTGCCAGACCTCGGTGTTGATGAACAGGAACGTCATGAAGAGCAGGAGGAGCGGCAGCGCCCGGGTGACCAGCGGCAGGAGCAGGCTCAGCTCGCTGACGACCCGGGCGGCCGCCCAGCGGGCCATCGTCGCGACCCGCAGCGGGCCGCCGGCGTACAGCAGGAGGAGCACGACCGCGACGGCGGCGCCCACGAGCACGCCGGACGCGACGTCCGCACCTGCTCCGGCGGTCGCCGTCCCGGCCAGCGCGCCGAGGACGGCGACGACGGCGACGACGGGGGTGATCCGGCGCGGCGCGAGGAGGGCGGCGACGCGGGCGTCGACGGACTCGACGAACCACGGCAGGCCGTGGGAGGCGAACCACTCCTCGGCGGCACGCGCCGTGTCGTGGTGGTCGGGGGCGTCGTGACCCTCGTCGTCCGGACCGGCCGTCGGGATCATGACGCCGGGGTGCTGACCCGTAGCACCGAGCGGCACTCCTCGACGTCGGAGCGCATCTGCGCGACGAGCGCCCCGACGCTGTCGAAGCGCAGCGTCGCGCGCAGCCGGCGGACGAGCTCGACGGCCACCGTCTCGCCGTAGAGGTCGAGGTCGTCGCGGTCGAGGACGTAGGCCTCGACCCGGCGCTCGTGCCCGTCGAACGTCGGGTTGGTCCCGATGGAGACGGCGGCCGGCAGTCGTCGGTCGGTCGCGTCGTCCGGCACGTCGAGCCGGACGAGCCAGCCGGCGTAGACCCCGTCGGCGGGGACGAGACCGACGCTGTCCTGCCCGAGGTTCGCCGTGGGGTAACCGAGCTCGCGACCGCGGTGGTCGCCGTGGACGACGACGCCCGTGACCCGGTGCGGCCGGCCGAGCACCTCGGCCGCGGTCGCGACGTCGCCCTCGGCGAGCAGTTCGCGGACCCAGGTCGAGGACCAGCGGCGGCCGCCGGGGTGGGTGTCGTCGGACGACCCGAGGTCGTCGACGAGGTCGACGGCGAACCCGCGCTGCTCGCCGAGCTCGCGCAGGGTCCCGACGTCACCGGAGTTGCGGTGCCCGAAGCGCATGTCGTGGCCGACGACGACGAGGCGGGCGTCGAGGGTCGCGACGAGCACCTCGTCGACGAAGCGCTGCGGGCTCCAGGTGGCGAGCTCGCGGGTGAACTCCATGACGAGGACGGCGTCGAGCCCGCACCCGACGAGCAGGTCGAGCCGGTGGTCGAGCGTCGTCAGCGTCGCCGGTGCCCGGTCGGGGTGGAGGACGGCGAGCGGGTGCGGGTCGAAGGTGATCGCGACGGCGGCCAGACCCTGGCCGTGCGCGACGTCGGCGAGCCGGCCGAGCACGGCCTGGTGCCCGCGGTGGACGCCGTCGAAGTTCCCGATCGTCACCGCCGACGGACCGAAGCCGCCCGGGACGTCGTTGAGGTCGCTCCACCGCTGCACGGACCAACTGTGCCAGTCCGGCGGCGGGCGACGCGCCCCGGGCGGTTCCGGCACGAACGTCGAGCGATGGCTCGTCGTCCCTCTCCAGGCCACGCCGACCGGGCCGCTCGGCGTGCACGGTGCGCCGACGGCGGTGCCGGCGTTGCCGGTGCGCCCTGCGGCCGGGCCCGACCCGGCTCGGACGAGGCCTGTGGACATCGTCGGCGGCCCGCCGCCGTGCGGGCGTAGCGTGCTGCCATGACGACGACACCCGCGGCGAAGGCCGCCCCGGGCGACGGCGCTACGCCGGCGTTCTCGGGGTTCCCCGACGAGGCGCTCGGCTTCTACGACGGGCTCGAGGCCGACAACAGCAAGGCGTACTGGGCCGACCACAGAGCCGTGTACGAGCGCGCGGTCAAGGGACCGATGCTCGCGCTCGTCGCGGCCCTCGAGGCGGAGTTCGGCCCGGCGAAGCTCTTCCGACCGCACCGGGACGTGCGCTTCAGCTCCGACAAGTCGCCGTACAAGACGCACCAGGGCGCCGTCGTCGGCACCGGGACCGCACAGGGCTCGCTCTACGTCCAGATCTCCGCCGACGGGCTGATGCTCGGCGGCGGCTGCTACCAGATGGCCAAGGACCAGCTCGTCCGTTGGCGCTCGGCGGTCGAGGACGACGCGACGGGCGAGCCGCTCGCCGCCGTCGTCGCGGGGTTGCGCGAGCAGGGGTTCGACTTCGCCGGTGAGCGGCTGCAGCGAGCACCGCGCGGCGCCGATCCCGCGCACCCCCGCGTGGAGCTGTTGAAGCACAAAGGGATCGCGGCGACCTACCACCACGGCTCGCCGAGCTGGCTGGCGACGCCCGAGGCGCTCGACCGGATCGCCGAGGGCTGGCGGGCGATCGGCCCGTTCAACGCGTGGCTGGCCACCCACGTCGGTCCGGCCGAGGCGGTCGAGGGCGACCCGCGGCCGGCGCGGCGGGCTGCGAGCCCGCGCGGCGCGGGGGTCTGACCCCCGCGGCAGGCGCCTGAGCCCCGTCCGGCGACGGTCAGCCCTGGAGCACGAGCAACGGTCGGGCCGTCGGGCCGGTCTCGCTGACGATCGCCACCAGGCTGCCGTCCGGCGCGAACGCCGCGACGGGCTGCTCCCCCAGGCCCACCGCCGCGAGGCGCTGCCCGTGGACGAGCCGGCGGACCTCCTCGGCGTCGAGCTCGCGGACCGGGAAGGCGACCCGGGCGGCGTCCGCCATCGGCAGCACCGAGAAGCTCTCGGCGAGGACGTCGAGGGTACGGGCGACGTCGAGGCCGTACGGGCCGACCCGGGTGCGGCGCAGCGCGGTGAGGTGTCCCCCGACGGCCAGGTCGGCGCCGAGGTCGCGGGCCAGCGCCCGCACGTAGGTGCCCGCGGTGCAGTCGACGCGCACGTCGACGTCGACGACCGGCGAGCCCTCGGCGACCGCGCGCTGCACCGCGAGGATGTCGAACCGCCGCACGGTCACGGTGCGCGCGGCCAGGACGACCTGCTCCCCCGCGCGGACGCGGGCATAGGCGCGTCGGCCGTCGACCTTGACGGCGCTCACGGCGCTGGGGACCTGCTGCAGCGTCCCGGTGAGCCGTCGCACGCCGTCCGCGACCGCCTCGTCGGTGACCCCGGACGCGTCGGACCGCTCGAGCACGTCTCCCTCGGCATCGTCGGTCACCGTCGTGACGCCGAGCCGTACCGTCGCGTCGTACGACTTCTCCGCACCGACGAGGTAGGTGAGCAGCCGCGTCGCGCGCTCGACGCCCAGCACGAGCACGCCCGTCGCCATCGGGTCGAGCGTGCCCGCGTGCCCGACCTTGCGCGTGCCGGCGAGCCGGCGGACCCGGGCCACGACGTCGTGCGAGGTGAGCCCGGCCGGCTTGTCGACGACGACGAGCCCGTCGCCGACTGCGGAGGCCGTCACTGCCGGGCTGCCGCGCCGTCCTGGTCGTCCGAGTCGCTGCTCGCCACCGGGCCGCGGTCCGTGTCGACGGCCTCGTGGTCTGCGTCGGCGTGGTCCTCGTCGTCCGCTTCGTCCTCGTCGTCCTCGTCGTCGCCGTCGACCTCGTCGAGGTCCTCGTGGCGGTAGGGGTCGGCGTCCCCGGCGTACTCGGCGCCGGCGGCGAGGGCGGCGACCTCGGCGTCGCGGGCGGCGGCGACACGCAGGAGCTCCTCGATGTGCTGCGCGTTCTCGGGCACCGCGTCGGCGATGAACTCCAGTGTCGGCGTGAGCCGGATGCCGGTGCGACGGCCGACCTCGGAGCGGACGACGCCCTTGGCGCTCTCGAGCGCCGCGGCCGAGGCGACCTTCTCCTCCGCGTCGCCGTACACGGTGTAGAAGACGGTCGCGTGCTGGAGGTCTCCCGTGACGCGGGCGTCTGTCACCGTGACGAAGCCCAGGCGCGGATCCTTGATCCGCTTCTCGAGCGTCTCGGCGACGACCACGCGGATGCGGTCGGCCAGCTTGCGTGAACGTGCCGTGTCGGCCATCGGTCGTTCCTCACTCGTTCCGGCCGGCGGGCCGGTGCGGTCCGCCGGATCGTGCAGTGGTTCGCCTACATGTCCTCGTCGGCCCAGAGCCGCTGCCGGGCGGACAGCAGCTCCACCTCGGGACGGCCGGCCACGAGCCGCTCGCACGCGTCGAGCACGTCGCGGCAGTGTGCGAGGTCCGACGTGGCGACAGCCACGCCCAGCTCGGCCCGGCGATGGAGCTCGAGGTGCCCGGTCTCGGCCGCGCTCACCGCGAACCTGCGGCGCAGCTCGGCGACGATCGGCCGCACGACAGAGCGCTTCTCCTTGAGCGAGTGGACGTCCCCGAGGAGCAGGTCCACGCTCAGGCTTCCCACGACCATGTGATCACCAGGCAGTACTCGCCTCCCGGCTGCGCACCGCACCGACCCTCCTGGTGACGGGTCGGTGCGGTGCTCGGCCGAGGCGTGCGGGCGCGTCAGGCGCGCTGCTTCTCCCGCATCTCGAAGGTCTCGATCATGTCGCCCACCTTGATGTCGTTGAACGACCCGAGCCCGATCCCGCACTCGTAGCCGTCGCGGACCTCGGTGACGTCGTCCTTGAACCGGCGCAGCGACTCGATGGCCAGGCTCTCGGAGACGACGACGCCGTCGCGCACCAGCCGGGCCTTGGAGTTGCGGCGGATCTCGCCGGTCCGGACGAGGCAACCGGCGATGTTGCCGAACTTGCTCGACCGGTAGACCTCGCGGACCTCGGCGGAGCCGAGCTGGATCTCCTCGTACTCCGGCTTGAGCATGCCCTTGAGGGCTGCCTCGATCTCCTCGATCGCCTGGTAGATGACCGAGTACTGCCGGATGTCGACCCCCTCGCGGTCGGCCATCTCGCCGACCTTCTCGGCCGGCCGGACGTTGAACCCGACGATGATCGCGTTGGACGCCACCGCGAGGTTGACGTTGTTCATCGTGATCGCGCCGAC
>DAIOGQ010000202.1:0-7473 GCA_036745175.1 Kineosporiaceae bacterium | reverse complement strand
TCGTCCCCACCCCGAGCCACGGCCTACGACGGAGAAGGCTCCGGACCATCTGTGGTGCTCCCCATGTCCTCGCGACGGGTGTCCCCCCAGACGCGTCCAACTCTGAGCAGGCAGCCGCACCGACCAAGGGGCAGCACGAATCACTCAGGTGCCCATGGAGGCTACCCAACGTGACGGGGCCCGGGGCGGGATCGACGAATCTCGGCCGAACGGGCGACGGCGGTCCCGTCAGACGAGGGGTTCGGCCGCGAACGCGTTGTACGTCACCAGCTTCCACGTGCGGCGCTCGTGCGCCGTCCCGCGGCCGTGCGTCTCGACGAGGAGCTCGGCCCAGTGACAGTTCCGCAGCCCGGCCAGGAGCTGCCACCGGTCCGGGTCGAGCCCGAGCAGGGTGAGGATCGAACCGCGCAGGACGCCACCGTGCGAGGAGACGACGAGCACCCCACCGTCGGGGACGGCGGCGGCGTGCTCGCCGATGCCCTCGGCCCCACGGCGTCCGACCTCGCTGCGGCGCTCGCCGGTGCGACCCACAGGCACGTCCTCGCCGCGCCTCCAGGCCGCCAGGTCGTCGCCCATCCCGGCCGCCGTCACCTCGTCGCGGGTCAGCCCCTCCCAGAGCCCGGCGTCCAGCTCGCGCAGCCGCGGGTCGGGAACCGCCTCGACGCCGGTGAGCGCCGTGAGAGCGGCGGCCGTGTCAGCGGCCCGCCGCAGGTCCGAGGTCACGAGCGTCAGGGGGGCGCCGCCGAGCCGCTGCACGAGCGCGCGGGCGGCGGTCGCGGCCTGGGCGCGCCCGACGTCGTCGAGGTCGGTGTCGAGCCGGCCCTGCCAGACCTTGCCGTGGTTGTGCGCCGTGCGGCCGTGCCGCCACAGGTACACGGGCACGCCCGCCGCGCGCCGGACCGGGGGTCGCTGCCCCCCGGCGTCGTGCCGCTGCGTCACTGCCGGGCGGCGGAACCACGCTCGTCGAGCGTGGTCGCGCGGCCACGTGCCTGCGGCGGCAGCTCGATCGCCGGGCAGTCCCGCCAGAGCCGCTCGAGGTCGTAGTACTCCCGCTCCTCGGCGTGCTGGACGTGGATGACCACGTCGCCGAAGTCCAGGAGCACCCAGCGGCCCTCGCGCTCGCCCTCGCGGCGGATCGGCTTGGCCCGCAGGGTCAGGAGCCTCTCCTCGACGGCGTCGACGATCGCACGGACCTGGCGGTCGTTCGGCGCCGACGCGAGGAGGAAGACGTCCGTGATGACGAGCTGGTCGCTCACGTCGAGCGCGACGACGTCCGTCGCGAGCTTGTCGGCAGCGGCGAACGCCGCGGCCTGCGCGAGCTCGATCGCCCGGTCGGAGGCGGTCACGGTCGGTTTCACCCTTCGTCTGCGGACGTGCCTGCCCACCCTCTCACGCCCCGCGGGCGAGGGCAGGCCGCCCGACCGGCGCCGCAGCGCGGCCGACCCGTCAGAGCCTGTCGCAGAGCGTGTCTCAGACGCCGCGGGCCGCGACGTCGTCAGCGAAGTCACGGCGCAGGACCACGAGGACGCCGGCCCCGTCCGTCGGGCCGCCGAGCCGGACGGCGGAGACCGGGACCCCCAGCGCGGCGGCGACCCGCTCCCCCGTGGCCCGCGCGGTCTCGTCCGAGCCCGGGACGGTCACCGTCGTCCGCTCCGCGGCGACGCCGTCGCCCGGGGCGCCGGTCGAGGGTCCCGGGGGCAGGTCCCACGGACCGCCCGCCGGGGCGCCGGCCGGCCCGCCGAGGCCGGCGGCCCGCAGCCGCGACCAGGCGGCCTCCGTCAGGCCCGGCCGGCCGAGACCGTCGACGACACGGACGTCGAGCACCGTCGACGGCGTGGCGACGGCGTCCGGCAGCAGCCGGCCCACGAGCGCCCGCGCCGCCGTCGAGTCGACGGCCTGCGCGGCGGCGAGCGCGGCCGCCGCCTCGACGGGGCGCAGCGGCACAACGGTGCCGGCGAGCGGCCCTGTACCGGCGGCGGCGCGGACAGCGACGAGGAGCATGGCGAGCCGGTCGCCGGGCAGCGAGGCGGAGGACTGCGCACCGAGGCCGCGCAGGGCGGCCGCGAGCCGGTCCGGGGCCGCGGGCAGCCCCGCGACAAGGCCGGCGAGCACGGCCTGGAACCGGGAGAGCCGGGCCTGCACGGGCTCCCGTGCGGCCAGCGACGTCGCGTGCACGGCCGCCTGCGCCCCGGTGAGCCGGCCGGGACCGGCCGGGACCTGGATCGCGCCCGCCGTCGTCGCGCGGTCGACGTCGACCCGGACGCCGCCGGCAGCGTCCACGAGCCCGGCGAGCCCGGCCGTGGTGAGGACCCACGCGCCGTCGACCCGGACCCCGAGCGCGTCCGCGACGGCGTCGCCCGCCGCGTCGGGCGAGGCCGCCTCCGGGTCGGACAGCCGGGTCAGACCTGCCGCGCCGTCGTCGACGAGGACGTCGCCGGGCAGCAGCAGGCTCACCGCCGTCGACCCGTCCGCCCCGAGCAGCGCGACGCTCGTCAGGCCGTCGGCCGCGGTCAGGCCGACGAGCAGCGTCACGGACGTCGGCGCGGCGGCCGCCGGGGCGGGCGCCGGGGCCGCGGGGACCGGGTGGCCGCGCACGACCCACCAGGACCCCGCCGCGACGAGCAGGCCGATGACGACGACGCCCCCGACGAGCTGGACCAGCGGTCCAGCTCGTCGGGGGACGGCGCCCCGGGCCGCCGGCCTCGCGATGGCCGCGGTCGAGCGTGGACGGGACCGCTCGGCCACGAGGGCAGCACGCCGCTCACCGGCACGCCGCTGGCCCGCGCGGCGCTCCGGCCCGGTCCACGGCTCGACGGGACCGGCCCGGCGGTCCGCCCCGCGGCGCTCGGCGAGCCGGTGCTCGCGGCGGCTGCGGGATGCGGCCGGCGGCGTGCGCGGCGCAGGAGGCAGCCCAGGAGGCAGCCAGGTGCGCGGCGCCTCGACGACCTCTGGGGGCCTCCCGGCGGGCGCGTGCGACGTCGCCGTCAGGTCCGCGACCGCGTCGAGCGCCTCGACGAGGGCGCGTTCGTCGGCGAGGCCCGCCGGCGCGGCCCGCAGGGCCCCCGCCGCCCGCAACGTCCGGCGGGTCAGGCGCACGGGCGCATCACCGGTCTGCGTCACGGTCACCGCCCGGCCTCCTGCCGGTACAGCCCGTACTTGCCGATGTACTGCACGACGCCGTCCGGCACGAGGTACCAGACCGGTTCACCCTTGGCGACGCGGATACGGCAGTCGGTCGACGAGATGGCCATCGCCGGCACCTCCATGAGGCTCACCCGGTCCGAGGGCAGGCCCGCGTCGTCCAGCGTGTGCCCGGGGCGGGTGACGCCGATGAAGTGCGCGAGGTCGAAGATCTCGTCGCTGTCCTTCCAGGACAGGATCTGCGCGAGCGCGTCGGCGCCGGTGATGAAGAACAGCTCCGCGCCCGGCCGCTGCGCGGACAGGTCGCGCAGGGTGTCGATCGTGTACGTCTTGCCGGTCCGGTCGACGTCGACACGGCTCACGGTGAACCGCGGGTTCGACGCCGTCGCGATGACCGTCATGAGGTAGCGGTGCTCGGCGGGCGCCACGTGCCGGGCGGACTTCTGCCACGGCCGGCCGGTCGGCACGAAGACGACCTCGTCGAGGTCGAAGGCGGACTGGACCTCACTCGCGGCCACGAGGTGGCCGTGGTGGATCGGGTCGAAGGTTCCGCCCATCACCCCGAGGCGGCCCGCGGACGTCATCATCGAGCGCCCCTGAGGTCGGGCGGAGGAACAGGTGTCAGTGCCGGTTGCCGACGCTGCGGAAGGCGAACGTGACGACGAGGAGCAGCCCGAAGGTCGCCAGCGCCAGCAGGCCGATGCCGGCCGGCGGGATCGGCAGGTCGCGCAGCGCCTCGCCGCCCTCGGCAGCCGTCTCGGCGAGGAACGTGATGCCCATGGTGTCGCTGTCCTCTCTCGTCGCTCCGGTCGCCTCACTGGACGTGGGGGCCGGTTAGGCTGGCTGCCCGAACACCACGCAGTCTCCCACGACCCCCACCGTCGGGGCGATGCGGGACGCGCCGACCGAACGAAGGAGGGTCGACCCCGGCCGTGGCAGCCGTACCGTCCGGGCGCGACCCCGTCGACCCCGTCCTCAGCGTCGTCGTCCCCGTCTTCGACGAGGAGGCCGTCCTGCCGATGTTCGCGCAGCGGCTGCGGCCCGTCCTCGACGGGCTCGCCGAGCCCTACGAGGTGCTCGTCGTCGACGACGGCAGCCGGGACGCCTCGCCCGTCATCCTCCAGCGCGAGCGCCGGACCTGGCCCCAGCTGCGCATCGTCCGGCTGCGGACGAACGCCGGTCACCAGGCCGCGCTGTCCGCGGGCCTGGCCCGCGCCCGCGGCGCCTGGGTCGCCACCCTCGACGCCGACCTGCAGGACCCGCCCGAGGTCGTCCCCGAGATGCTCGCGGCCGCCCGCGCCGAGCGGGCCGACGTCGTGTACGGCGTCCGGAACGACCGCAGCACCGACAGCGTCTTCAAGCGGCTCACGGCGCGGCTGTACTACCGCGTCATGCGCCGGCTGCTCGGCGGCCACGTGCCGGACGACGCGGGCGACTTCCGGCTCATGAGCCGGGCCACCGTCGAGGCGGTCAACTGCCTGCCCGAGCACCACCGGGTGCTGCGGCTCGTCGTGCCCGCGCTCGGTTTCCCGAGCACCCGCGTCATGTACCGCCGCGAGGAGCGGGCTGCCGGCAGGACGAAGTACCCGCTGTCACGGATGATCCGGCTGTCCGTCGACAGCCTCACCGGCTTCAGCGTCGCGCCGCTGCGGCTCGCCACCTGGTTCGGCCTCGGCGGCGCCCTCGTCACCGCCCTGCTGCTGGCCGCCGCGCTCGTCGCGTTCGTGTCGGACAAGACCGTGCCCGGCTGGACGTCGACGTTCGCCGCGGTCGCCGCCGTCGGCACGGTCCAGCTGCTGTGCCTGGGGCTGCTCGGCGAGTACGTCGGGCGGCTCTATACCCAGATGCAGGGCCGGCCCGCCTACTACGTCGCGCACGACAGCCTCGAGGACGTCGTGGCCGCGCCGGCCCGGACGGCCGGTGAGCCGACTGCCCCGGAGCTGACCGCCGACCTGCGCTGAGCCGGCCGCGGACCTGCGCTGGGCTCAGCGCGGGCGGCGCGCCGTCACGAGCAGCGAGACCCCGGGCAGCCGGCCGACGGGCAGCACCCGCTCGAGGGCGACGACCGCACCGAGGGAGGCGTTGAGCCAGCCCGGCGGGTCGTCGAGGTCACTGCCCGCGGACGACCGCCGGCGCAGGGCGACGGCCGGCCGCAGCAGGACCATCCAGCTGCGGACCGAGGCGACCTCGAACCCGGCCCCGAGCAGCAGGTCGACGAGCTCGACGCGGGTGTAGCGCCGCACGTGCCCGACGGCGACGTCGTGCGCCGACCACAACCTGGGGTCGCACGGGACGGCGACGAGGAAGGTGCCGCCCGGGCGCAGGGACTCGAAGATGCCGGCGGCCGCCGCCTTGTCGTCGTCGATGTGCTCGAGGACGTCGAACGCGACGATGAGGTCGAGGCTCGCCGGCGCCACGGGCAGGCGGGTGGCGTCGGCGCGCATGACGTCGATCCCGCGCTCGTGGCACACCTGCGCACCCTCGGCGCCGTACTCCAGCGCCGCCGCCCTCCAGCCGCGGCGCAGCAGCACCCGGGTGTTCCCGCCGCCCGCCGCGCCGATGTCGAGCGCGTCCCCGGGGACGAGCCCGTCGACGGCGCGGTCGAGCAGGTGCCGGCGCTCGCGGTACCACCAGTGCCGGTCCTCGAGCTCGGTGAGCTTGCGGACCTCGGTGCCCTCCACGCCGGCCTCAGGCGCGGGTGTGACCGTCGCCGGTCACCACCCACTTGGTCGACGTCAGCTCCGCCAGGCCCATGGGGCCCCGGGCATGGAGCTTCTGCGTCGAGATGCCGACCTCCGCGCCGAGCCCGAACTGACCGCCGTCCGTGAACGCCGTCGAGGCGTTGACGGCGACGACCGCCGAGTCCACCTCCGCGACGAACCGGTCGGCGGCCCGCAGGTCGGTCGTGCAGATGGCCTCGGTGTGCCCGCTCGACCAGCGGCGGATGTGCTCGACCGCCGCGTCGAGGGAGTCGACGACCCCGACGGCGAGGTCCATCGACAGGTACTCGTCGGCCCAGTCCGTGTCGGTCGCCGGGACGACGTCGAGGCCGAGGTCCGCGGCCGCGGACGCCGCCCGCTCGTCGACGTGCAGACGGACCCCCGCCGCGTCGAGCGCGGGCAGCGCGAGCGGCAGGAAGGCCGCTGCGGCGTCGGCGTGGACCAGCAGCGTCTCGGCCGCGTTGCAGACCCCGACCCGGCGGGTCTTGGCGTTGAGCGTGATCGCGAGCGCCTGGGCGAGGTCGGCGGACGCGTCGACGTACACGTGGCAGTTGCCGGTCCCGGTCTCGATGACCGGCACCGTGCTGCTCTCGACGACGGTCCTGATGAGGCCGGCGCCGCCGCGCGGCACGAGGAGGTCGACGAGGCCGCGGGCCTGCATCAGGTGGACGACGCCCGCTCGGCCCCACGCGTCGATCGACGTCACCGCGTCGGCCGGGAGGCCGCTGCGCTGCAGGGCGCCGCGGACCACCTCGACGAGGACCGCGTTGCTCGCCTCGGCCGCCGAGCCGCCGCGCAGGACGGCCGCGTTGCCGGCCTTGAGGGCGAGGACCGCCGCGTCGACGGTGACGTTGGGCCGGGCTTCGTACACCATCCCGACGACGCCCATGGGCACCCGCACCTGGCGCAGCCGCAGCCCGTTGGCGAGCGTCGAGCCCCGCACCACCTCGCCGACCGGGTCGGGCAGGCCGACGACGTCACGAACGGCGCCCGCGATCGCGGCGACCCGTCCGGCGTCCAGGCGCAGCCGGTCGAGCAGGCCTGCGGCCATCCCGTCGCGCTCACCGCGCGCGGTGTCCTGCGCGTTCGCCGCCACGATCCGCCCCGTCGCGGCGACGAGATCGTCGGCGACCGCGAGGAGCGCGGCGTCCTTGACGGACCGGGGCGCGGTCGCGAGGGTGCGGGCCGCCGTCCGGGCGCGGGCGCAGACGGCACGGACCTGGCTGCGGACGTCGTCCCGCTCCGGGGCCGCATCGTGCTCGTGGCTGCCCGGGTGCTCGTGGCCGTCCGGGTGCTCGGGCCCGCCGTGCGCGTGCTCGGCCTCGGCGATCGTCATGCAGGCAGCCTAGACGGCGGCACGGCGCCGGGGCGCCGCCGCCCGGTCAGCGGTCGACGCCCTCCATCGGGCGGATCTCGCCGAGGCCCACGATGCTGAGGTTGGCGTCGGAGTCCCAGCGCCGGCGCGCGGTGTCGCGGTCGACGACCTCGAGCCCGACGACGGTCCACGAGGGCAGCCCCGCGGACGACTCGTGGTCGCCCCACAGGCGCAGGGCCTGCGCGACGGCGCCCTCGACGTCGACGGACTCGTCCCAGTACTTCACCTCGGCGCGGC
>DAIOGQ010000201.1:0-7532 GCA_036745175.1 Kineosporiaceae bacterium | reverse complement strand
CACCAGCCAGGTGACGTCGACGAGGGAAGGGAGGTGACGGCATGCGCACCCTGGTGCTCAACTCGGGGTACGAGCCGCTCGCCGTCGTGTCGTTCCGTCGGGCCATCGTCCTGGTGCTCGCGGGCAAGGCGACGATCGTCGCGGACGGCGGGTCTCCCGTCGTCGGCGGTTCGTTGACGCTGCCGCGGCCGTCCGTCATCCTCCTCGGCCGGTACGTGCGCGCACCGCACGGCCGGGCCGTTCCCGTGAGCCGCCGCGGCGTGCTGCGGCGGGACGCGCACCGCTGCGCGTACTGCGGGGGCCACGCCTCGACCATCGACCACGTGCTGCCCAGAAGCCGAGGCGGCGCCGACTCATGGGAGAACCTCGTCGCCTGCTGCGTCCGGTGCAACAACGCCAAGGGCAGCAGGACCCCCGAGGAGAAGGGCTGGACCCTCCGGGTCCGCCCGTACGTCCCTCGCGGCCCGGCCTGGGTCGTGCGCGGTGCCGACGTGCGCGACCCGAGCTGGGACGTCTACCTCGGCGAGGTCGCGTAACCGCTCGGCCACGACCCCGTGATCGTCGTCGCGCAGAGGATCTGCCCGCCACAGCGGGCAGATCCTCTGCTTCGCGGTGATCTCCCGGGTCGGCGGGAGCTCAGTCGGCGCCCAGGACGCGGGCGTACGTCTCGGTCGTGACGTTGCGGCCGGTGAGCACGACGACGAGCGGGTCGCCGTCGAGGACGCCGTCCAGGGCCGCGGCCGGGATCCGGCCGGCGAGCAGCGCAGCGAGCCCGACGGCGCCGGAGCCCTCGACGACGAGGCCGTGGTGGGAGAACAGCCAGCGCATCGCGCTGACGATCTCGTCCTCGGCGACATCGGTGAGGGTGGTGCCGGCGCCGATGAGCCACGGGGTCACGCTGCCGGGCTCGAGGTTGCCGGCGAGCCCGTCGGCGAGGGTCTGGCCGACGCCGACCGGCACGATCCGGCCGGCCTCGACCGCCGCGACGACGGGCCGCGACGCCGCGGCCTCGACGCCGACGAGCCGGACCGGCCGGCGGGCCCGCTCCCGGCCCCACAGGGCGAGCCCGGCGGCGAGCCCGCCACCGCCCACCGGGGTCACCAGGGTCAGCGGAGGCAGCTGCTCGTCGCGCAGGTCGCCTCGCACGACGTCGCGCGCGCCGTCGACGAGCTCGTCACGCAGGCCGCGGAGCTGACTGTCGAGCTCGAACCCGATCGACGCCTGCCCGGCGACGACCTCGGGATCGTTGTACGCCGACACAAACCGCCGGCCGGGGACGTCGGCGAGCCCGAGCGCGTGCGCCTCGGCCTCGTCGTAGCTCGTGCCGTGCTCCACGAGCTCGACCGGGAACCGTTGCAGCGCAGCGATCTTCGCCGGGGACGCCGACCGCGGGACGACGACCGTGGCGGCCGCCCCGGTCACGCCGGCGGCCCACGCCGTGCCGAGCCCGTGGTTGCCCGCGCTGGCCGTCACGGCCCGCTCGCCGGCGGGCAGCCGGCTCAGGGCCGACAGGGCCCCACGCACCTTGAACGAGCCGGTGGGCTGCATCGTCTCGAGCTTGAGCAGCACCGGGACCGGTCCCAGCGCGGGCACCTCGACCGTCGTCGTGACGAGCGGTGTCGGGGTCAGCCGGGCCCGGACGACCTCCCACGCGGTGTCGAGGTCGGTCGCCGTCGGCACGCGGACGGCGCGGACGGCACCCGGGGGCTGGCTCACGCCCGGTGAGTCTGGCATGCCGTGAGGACTCCGGTACGGCGGGACGCGACCGCGTCCGGCAGGCTGGGCGGGTGACTGGACTCCCCGGCCTCGCGACCACCCGCCCCGAGCTCGCCGGCTCGTTCGGCATGGTCGCGAGCACGCACTGGCTCGCCTCGCAGGTCGGCATGTCGGTCCTCGAGCGCGGCGGCAACGCCGCGGACGCCGCGGTCGCGGCCGGGTTCGTGCTCCAGGTGGTCGAGCCGCATCTCAACGGGCCGGCGGGCGAGGTGCCGATCATCGTCGCCACGCCGGACGGCGCGGCAGAGGTCGTGTGCGGCCAGGGCGTCGCGCCCGCCGCGGCCACCCCGGAGGCCTTCGCCGACCTCGGCCTCGACGCAGTGCCCGGCACCGGCCTGCTCGCCGCGACCGTCCCGGGGGCCTTCGGCGGATGGCTCACGCTGCTGGCCCGCCACGGCACGTGGCGGCTGCGCGACGTCCTCGAGCCCGCGATCGGCTACGCGCGCGACGGCGCGCCCGTGCTGCCCCGGGTCGCCGCGACGATCGCCGCGATGGCCGAGGTCTTCACCGCCGGCTGGCCGACGTCCGGGCCGGTCTACCTGCCGGCCGGCAGGGCGCCGGGCCCGTGGGACCGGCTGCGGCTCACCGGGCTCGCCCAGACGTACGCGCGCGTGCTCGTCGAGGCCGAGGCGGCCGGAGAGGACCGGGACGTGCAGATCGAGGCTGCCCGCGACGCCTGGTACCGCGGGTTCGTCGCCGAGGCCGTCGAGCGGTTCTGCGCGACGACGGTGTGGCCGGACTCCTCCGGACGCGCGCACGGCGGGCTGCTCACGGCCGACGACCTCGCCCGCTGGGAGCCGGCGGTCGAGGCGCCCGCCCGGACGACGTACGGCCCCGGGGACGCCCTGGAGGTGCTCAAGCCCGGGCTGTGGTCCCAGGGCCCCGCCCACCTCCAGCAGCTCACGCTGCTCCGCGCGCTCGGTGCCGAGACCGACCCGCTCGACCTCGACGACCCGCAGTGGGTCCACACCGTCGTCGAGGTGCAGAAGCTCGCGTACGCCGACCGCGAGGCCTGGTACGGCGACAGCGGCCCCGCGGAGGACGCCGGCTCCCTGCTCGACGACCTGCTCTCACCGGCGTACGCCCGCGAGCGCGCGCACGCGGTGAGTGCGCGGACGGCGAACCTCCGCCTGCGGCCGGGCAGCCCGGGCGGCCGGCGTCCCGCCCTGCCGCCGCTGCCGGACTTCACCCCGGACGGCGTACCGCGTGCGGCGGCGCGGGCCGGCGCGGGGGCGTTCGCCGAGGACCCGGTCGACGGGACCAGCCTCCACCTGCGGCCGGGCCTGGGGGAGCCGACCGCGGGCGCCACCGAGCGTGGCGCGCCCGGCGACGCGGCGACGGGGGTGCACGGCCGGGCGGCCACCGACCGCGGGGACACCTGCCACGTCGACGTCGTCGACGCGCGCGGGCTCATGGTCTCCGCGACGCCGAGCGGCGCCTGGCTGCAGTCCTCGCCCGCCGTCCCGGACCTCGGCTTCCCGCTCGGGACCAGGGCCCAGATGTTCTGGCTGGCGCCGGGCCTGCCGGCGTCGCTGCGCCCCGGCGCGCGTCCACGGACGACGCTCTCGCCGTCCCTGGCCCTGCGCGACGGGCGGCCGTGGCTCGCCTACGGCACCCCCGGCGGCGACCAGCAGGACCAGTGGAGCCTGCTGTTCCTGCTGCGCTGCGCCCAGGCGCTGCGGACGCCGGGCCGGCCGGGGCTGCAGGCCCTCGTCGACGCGCCGATGCTCCACACCGACCACGTGCCGTCGTCCTTCGCTCCGCGCCGGGCCGCGCCCGGCCGGGTCGTCGTCGAGGACCGCTGGCCGGACGCCGTGCGGCGCGACCTCGCCGCCCGCGGCCACGCGGTCGTCACGGTCCCGGGCTGGTCGCTCGGCCGGCTCAGCGCCGTCGCCGACGAGCGCCCGCGCGGCGGGTGGCTGCGGGCCGCGGCGAACCCGCGCGGCGCACAGGGCTACGCCGTCGGCCGCTGACCACGACGACGTGGGCCGGCGGCCCGCCACCGCGACCCGGCCACCGAGGTCCCGAGAGCCCAACGTCCCCGCGCGTCGTACCCGGCCGGGAGCAGTGTGGAGCTGTGCGGCGGCGGCGGTCCCCGGCGCACACGGGAGGTAGCGATGTCCGAGCAGAGGAACCAGGAGACCTCGATCGTCGTCGTCGGGGTGGACGACACCGAGAGCAGCCGGCGTGCTCTGGAATGGGCCGCCCAGGAGGCGCTCCGGCGCGGATCGACCCTGCAGGTCGTGACGGCCTGGACCTGGGACGCCGCCGAGGGTGCGCCGCTCGCTGCGGTCGACCCGGGGACGCTCATGCAGATCGCCGAGGACACCCAGACCCGGGCCGTCGACGAGGTCGTCGGCGCGATGTCCGTCGCGCCCGTCGTCGCCCGCGAGGTCGTCCGGGCGACCGCGTCCGAGGCGCTCGTCGAGGCGTCGCGGCACGCCGACCTCGTCGTCGTCGGCACCCACGGCCGCGGGCCGGTGCGGTCCGCGCTCCTGGGGTCCGTGAGCCAGTCGGTCATCAAGCACGCCGCCTGCCCGGTCGTCGTCATGCCGCCGGTGCACCAGCACGTGAGCCGCGACGAGGTCGCCGACGTCGCCTGCACCTGACCGGTCGCGGATCGGATGGTCGCCGACCCCCGGGTGTCCACGATGTGGTCGTCCCACTCGCGCGGATCTTGCGTTACGTGATCGTGACCTAGGTCCGACCTGCGGGTTGACCCGCAGTGCGACTACGCAGAGTGATGGGGCTTTGCAATCTGGCGACGGTATGGCAATCTCACTTCCGCACCGGCGCTCTTGGCGCCGGTGCGCCAATCGTTTGGGGTTGTGCAGTCTCGCGCGGGTGTGTGCCCCGCCGGGGCCGGCCGGCCCCGGCGCCCCGGTCGTCGTGCCGGGCAAACCTCCCGGCCCGCAACGCGTCACGTCATGTCGGCCGGTCGGACGGCCGCGACGCGTGCAGGCGCATGGTGCCGCGCCAGAGGGCGCCGGGCGCCAGGGTCACGGGGGAGAGCACCGCAGGCTCGACGCAGACGAACGACGCGGCGCCGCCGGGGGGCACGTCGGGGAGCCCGTGCGGCTCTCCGGGATTCCACAGAACACGGTCCGTGAACCCCTCGGCGTCGACGACGAGCCGTCCGAACTCCGGGTCGTCGAGGACGACCGGTGCCGTCGCACCGTGGACGGCGACGTCGCGGCGTCCGGTCGCCGCGAGGGGTCCGGGCGGCAGCGTCACGCTCGCCCGGCCGGCTCCGTTGTCCTCGGCGGTCCGCCCGCCGAGGCCCTGGACCGTCGTCCGGCCGGCGTCGCCCACGGCGAGATAGGCGTGCAGCGCAGCGGTGAACGACCACGCCTGCGACCCGGTGTTCTCGACGTCGAGGGCGACGTCGAGCCGGTCGCCGAGCGCCTGGGCGGTCACGGTGAGCCGGAAGCCCTGCGGCCAGACCGCCCGGGTCGCCGCGTCGTCCTCGAGGGTCGCGACGAACCGGGCCGCCGCCGTCCGCTCGAGGCCCGGTCGCAGCCGCCACGGGCGGTCCCGGACGAGGCCGTGCTTGGGCAGCCGGCCGCGGTCGGAGAACTGCGGGAAGACCACCGGGACGCCGCCCCGGATCGCGGCGCCGGGACCGCAGCTGGCCAGCGGGCTCGCCCAGAGCCGGCTCGGGCCGCCGCCGGCGGGTGTCCAGCCGAGCACCTGGCCGCCGTGGGCGCACATGACGAGGCGGCGCCGTCGGCCGCGGTCTCGGTGACCGGGGTGCAGGGGTCGGTCGCGGCGGGGCCGGCGGCGGTCACGTGGTTCACGGGCACAGCATGCCGTGCCGGGCCGGCACAGCATGCCGTGCCGGGCCGCTCCGGCCGGGGCCGTGCCGGCGCTCAGGCCGGGCAGATCTCCCCGGACCCGCGCGCCTCGAGCCGCGCCGGGATGGTCACGGTCCGCGCGGTGCCGAGGTAGCCCTCGCGCCGGCTGAACAGGAGCTCGGCGGCGGTCTCGCCCATCAGCTCGGGCTCCTGCGCCATGACGGTCACGGCCGGCCGGACGATGTCGGCGAGGTCGAAGTCGTCGAAGGCCACGAGCGCCACCGTGCGGGCCAGCCCGGTCCGGTGCAGCGCGCGCAGCGCCCCGATCGCGAGCAGGTTCTGCGCCGCGAAGACGGCCGTCGGCGGGCGGTCGAGCGCCAGCAGCCCGGTGAGCGCGGTCTCGGCGGCGGCTGACCCGACGAGGTCTCGGACGACGATCCCGGGGTCGGCCCGGTCGACCGTCGACATGGCCTGGAGGTAGCCCTCGAGCCGGTCCTCAACCGTCGACACCCCGGGTCCGGCGAGGACGGCGATCCGACGGTGACCGCGTTCGAGCAGGTGCTCGGTCGCCACCCGGGCGGCCCCGAGGTTGTCGCTCGTCACCAGGTCGGCGTCGAGGCCTGCCGGCCGTCGGTCGGCGAACACCGTGGGGACGCCTCGGCGCATCTCGTCGGCGAGATAGCTCTCGTCGGGGTCGTTCCCCATGACGATGAGACCGTCGACGCGACGGCGCAGGAGCGCGGTGATGAGGGCGCGCTCCTCGGACGGCGTGTGGTCCGACGACCCCGAGATGACGAGCTGGCCGCGCGCCCGGCACACCCGCTCGACGCCCCGGTTCAGCGCCGAGCAGAACGGGTTGCCGACGTCGTCGACGACGAGACCGACGGTCATCGTCTGCGCCCCGTTGCGACGCAGCGAGCTGGCCGCCTCGTTCGGCCGGAAGCCGAGCGCCTCGATCGCGTCGAGCACCCGCTCCCGCGTGACCGGGTCGACGTTCGGGCTGTTGTTGACCACGCGGGAGACCGTCATGACGCTGACGGACGACACCCGCGCGACGTCGCGCATCGTTGCGCGCCGTTCGGGCACGGCAGCTCGCCGAGCCCCCGGCGTCCCCGTTGCCTCGGGCATCTGTCGCCCTCTCCCCAGAGGCGTGCCCCGAGTGTGAGCGCCCTGGCCTGGACACTCACCGTGAGCACGTGTGTGCACATCTTGCCGGTGGATCGAGGTCCGTGGGGACGGACCCGCCGACCTTCCGGGGTTCAAACCCTCATTCGTGACCCGACGGATGAAGGCGGACAGATCGACGATGTGTCCGCCTTCGGTCGACGGTGGGCGTTGTTATCGATCTCTGGTGACGATCACCGCGAAGTCCTACCCGACCTCACGCAGGAGCCCGGTCGCCACGTCGAAGACGAACCCGCGCACGGAGTCCTTGTGGACGACGAACGGGCTCGCCTGGATCCGCGCGAGCGACTGCCGGACGTCCTCGTCCAGGTCGGGGAACGACTCGGCGGCCCACTCCGGCTTGATCCCGGTCTCGTCCTGGATGGAGCGCTTGAAGGCGTCGTCGGTGAACGTGAGCATCCCGCAGTCCGTGTGGTGGATGAGGATGATCTCTCTGGTGCCGAGCAGGCGCTGGCTGATCGCGAGCGAGCGGATCTCGTCGTCGGTGACCACGCCGCCCGCGTTGCGGATGACGTGCGCCTCGCCGTCCGCGAGGCCGAGGACCGCGTAGACGTTGAGCCGGGCGTCCATGCAGGCGAGGACGGCGACGTGCCGCGACGGCGGCAACGGGAGCGGGCCGCTGAAGGTCCGGGCGTAGCGTGCGTTGTTCTCGAGGTACTCGTCGGTCACGGACACGGTGGACTCCTCGTGGGTGCGGTGCGGGTGCGGTGCCGGTCGGTGCGGTGCTGGTCGGTGCGGTGCTGGTCGATGCAGTGCCTGCCGCGCAGGCGCGAGGGT
>DAIOGQ010000200.1:3052-7575 GCA_036745175.1 Kineosporiaceae bacterium | reverse complement strand
AGGTCCGCGGCTGGAACGACATCGCCTACAACGTGCTCGTCGACCGGTTCGGCCGCGCCTGGGAGGGGCGTTGGGGCGGGGTCTCCAAACCCGTCCAGGGGGCGCACGCGCTCGGCTTCAACGGCCAGACCTTCGGCGTCTCCGCGATGGGCGACTACGAGCGGGCCACGCCGTCGGCGGCCATGCTGACGACGATCGCCAAGGTCTTCGCGTGGAAGTTCTCGGTGCACCGGATCGACCCGCGCGCCAGGACCGTGCTGACCTCCACGGGCAACCTGCGCTACGCCGCCGGAGAGAAGGTCACGCTCCCGACGATGTCGGCGCACCGCAACGTCGGCCCGACGGCCTGCCCCGGCAAGAACCTGTACGCGAAGCTCGCGTCGCTGCGGTCCCAGGTCGCCACCCGGGTCGGCGCCGAGACGATCGCCCCGAAGGTCTCGCCCGGCACCGTCGTCCACGGCGCCGCCGTCCCCGTCACCGTCAGCGCCCGCTTCACCCTGGCGCAGTCGTGGAAGGTCACCGTCACGAGCACCTGCTCGACGACCGTGCTGTGGAGCCGCACCGGCTCCGGCCGCTCGATGTCGACGACCTGGCCGCTGAAGAAGTCGTCCGGGGCGGCGGTGCCGCCGGGCACGTACACCGTCACGCTCACGTCGCGGACCGGTACGTCGACGGCGACGCCGTACCGGTCCCGGGTCGAGGTGCTGCCCTCGGCGACGAGCGGCGTCGGCACCTGCCGGAGCGTCCGGCTGGCCGGCCGCACCGCCGCCTCGGTGACGGACGGCGTGCGGGCGGTGTCCGGTCCCTCGCGCACCCTCGTCGTCGTCCCGGCCGAGGCCGCGCACCGGCGCGAGAGCGTCAACGCCGGGGCCCTGGCCCGGGCGGTCGGCGGCCGGCTGATGAGCTCGCCCGGCGGCACCCTCTCCGCCGCGGTCCTCGGGCGGGTCCAGCGGGACGCCGTCACCCGCGTCTACCTCGTCGGCACCGACGGCACGTGGTCGGCCGGAGTCGCCGGTCAGCTCGCGCCGCACGGTGCGGCCGTGACGACGATCGGCGGCGCGAGCCGGGACGCCGTCCTCGTCACGGCCGCGCGCCGCGCGGCGCAGGGCCGCACGGTCGGCACCGCGATGCTCGTCGACCCGGCCGACCCCGTGGCCGCCGCCTCGGCCGCGGCCGTGGGCTTCGCGCTCGGCCACGTCGTCCTGCCGGCCGGTGCGTCCGGCGTCCCGGCCGTCACGACGTCCGCGATCGCCGACCTCGGCATCACCCGTGCGGTCCTCGGCGGCACGGGCGGGATCGGCGCGGCGGCGAAGACGTCGCTGGCGACCACGCTCGACGGGCTCACCGACGTCCGGGCGTCGACCCGCGACGCGGCGCTCGTCAGGCTCGCGAACCTGCTGCCCGCGTCGGCACGCGCCTGGACGCTGCTCGTGCCGACCTCGGGCGACGGGCTCGAGGCGGTGCTCGCGTCCGCCCTCGGCCGGCCCCAGCTCCTCATGTCCGGCGGCGCCCTCGCCCCGGGCGCGAAGGCGTGGCTCACCGCGAAGGCGTCGACCGTGAACCGGCTCGGCGTCGCCGCGAGCCCGTCGGTCGTCCCGGCGTCCTTCGTCGCGCTGTCGGTCACCTACGCGCGGAAGGCCGCCGTCGTCGCCGTCCCGGCGTCGTTCGCCGTCAAGGGGTCCGGCTTCGGCCACGGCGCGGGGATGAGCCAGTACGGCGCCTACGCGATGGCCCAGGGCGGTGCGACGTACGGCCGGATCCTCACGACCTACTACCCGGGCACGAGGCTGGCGACGGTGGCCGACACCCGGCACCTCAAGGTCAACGTGCTGCACGCCTCGTCGAAGGCGACCTTCGGCGTCGGCCGGGCGCCGGGGGTCACCGGCCCGGTCTCGCTGCGGCTTGCCACGTCGGGCGGCTCGACGACCCTGTCGACCGCCGACAGCGGCGTCGTCGTGCCGTCGGCCTCGGGCGGGCTCGAGGTGCGGCGCAACGGCACCCGGGTGCTGACGACGACCGGTGCCGTCCACGTGACGTGGACCGGGACGCCGGACTTCGCGGGCAACGCCGCCCTCGCCCGGCTCTCCGGCACGGGCACCGAAGGCACGAAGTCCGCGGCGCCCTACCGCTACGGCGAGATGTGGGTGGTGCGCTACGGCTCGCGGCTCGAGGTCGTCAACGAGCTGCCGCTCGGGCGCGAGTACGTCCGTGGGATCGCCGAGATGCCGGCGTCGTGGGGGGTCAGGGGGGCAGCCGCGCTGCAGGCGCAGTCGGTCGCGGCCCGGACGTTCGCCTGGCGGAAGGTGCTGCGGCCCGGGGTCGCCTCGTGCGGCGGCTGCACCCTCCTGGACAGCTCGCGGGACCAGGTGTTCAGGGGCTACGCCGCCGAGCTCGGGACCTACGGCGCCTTGTGGCGCAAGGCCGCCGACGCGACGGCCGGCCGGATCCTCGCCTTCGCCGGCGCGCCGGCCGAGACCACCTACTACTCCAGCTCCGGCGGTCGGACGCAGGACGTCCGTGACGTCTTCGGCGGCGCCCGGCCCTACCTCGTGAGCGTCCCCGACCCGTACAGCCTCGACGCGAAGGCGAAGAACCCCTACCGGTCGTGGACCCGGATCGCGAACCAGGCGGCGATGCGGTCGGCCTTCGGTCTGACCGACGTGCGCAGCGTCGCCGTCACCGCCCGCACGACCGGCAGAGGGGCCAGGACGGTCACGGCGACGTCGTCGTCGGGCCGGACGGCGACCCTCACCGGCGCCCAGTTCCGGTCCCGGCTGCGGCTGCCGGCGACGTGGGTGTGGTCGGTCACCGGCTCCTGAGCCCGCCCTCGAGCGCTCATGCTCCCGTTGTGCACCGTTCGAGGGCCGTCACGGGCCCTGAACGGGTACACGGCGCGAGCATGAGCGGTGACGGGCTGCCGGTCAGCGACTGCGGAACCGGGTGACCGTGACACCCTCCTGGCCGCGCAGGTGGTCCAGGGCGGCCGGGTCGAGCGCGTCCGGCGCGTGGTGGAGCACGAGCGAGCCGTCGGCGAGCAGCGGGCCGAGGACGTCGAGGAGCGGGTCGGTGCCCGGGCCGCCGGTCAGCAGCCGGTCGCCGGCGGCCAGTCCCGCCTCGTGGCTGACGAACCTCAGCAGCTCGCCGTACGGGGCGCTGAGCACCGAGGGCGCGGGAGCGGTCAGCGTCGCGAAGTAGGCCGTGTCACCGGGCGCCGGTCGGACGAACGGAACGAAGACGTCGCCGAACGACCGGACCTCGACGGCCGCGTCCAGGGCGTCGGGAGGCAGGCCCGGACCGAAGGACGTCGCGAGGGCGGGCAGCGCGACCGCGACGAGCCGCTCGGCCTGCCCCGCCCACGCCTTGGCGCCGGGGCCGGCCGGGTCGGCCGTGACGAGGATCTCGACGGGCGCGGCGTCGTGCAGGTCCTCGCCGTCGCAGGGCCGGACGCCGGTCGGCGTCGAGAGGTCCTCGACGACGACGCAGGCGCCCGTCGACCAGACCGCGAGCAGCCAGACGACGGTGCGCCAATGCGGCGGCAGGTCGAGGACGACCCGGCAGCCGGGGCCGGCGTCGAGCTCGTCGACGAGCAGGTTCGCGGTCTTCGCGACCCAGTTGTCGAGGACCCTCCCGGACAGCTCGACGCGCTCGCCGTCCGGCCCGTACCACGTGACGCGCGGCCGTCCGGGGTCGTCGAGGAGCCGGCGCAGGAGCGCGGGGACGTCGTCCATGGCCGTCACCCTACGGAGGGGCTGTCGGGCCACGGCTCGCAGGCGTCAGCGCCAGATCTGCGTGAGCGGTTCGCGGTCCGCCGCCGCACCGATCCCGGGCAGGCCGTTGAGCGCCTCGAGGGTCCGCAGCATCGTGTAGTGGTCGCCGCGGACGGCGTAGCGGCCCGGCGTGACCATGGGCCCGACGAGGAACGTCGGGATGTGGTTGGACGCACCGTGGCCCTCCTGCTCGTCGTAGGTGACGACGAGGAGGCTGTCGTGCGTCCGGGCCCAGGCGACGTACGGTCCGAGGGTGTCGCGCAGCCAGCGGTCGCCCTCGACGGTGTGGCAGTCGTGCGTGTCGTGGCACAGGTCGGGGATGACGAAGGCGACCGTGGGCAGTGCCGCGAAGTCGGTCGGCAGGGCGGTCAGCGGCTGGTTGACGGCCGCCGGCAGCCGCGTGGAGTCGACCCACGGGTTGTGCTTGCGGGCGTAGTCGCCGACGCGGCAGACCGTCGAGCCGGCCGCCGGCAGCCCCTCCGAGTAGCCGGTGAAGGTCGCGCCCGCGGCCTGCAGCTGGGAGCCCAGCGTCGGACCCGGGACCCGCACGGGGCAGTGGTCGTCGGTGACGCCGTGCGTCGACCCGGTGAAGAGCCCGAGGTAGCTCGGCTGGCTGGGGTGCGCGACGCCGTGCCAGTCGGTCAGGACGGCGGCCGGCAGTCCGTTGAGCCACGGGGCCTTCGGACTGTCGACGACGTCGTCGAACCCGTGGTTCTCCATGACGACGACGACGGTGTGGGCCGGCCGGGGGAGCGC
>DAIOGQ010000200.1:0-2952 GCA_036745175.1 Kineosporiaceae bacterium | reverse complement strand
CAGCAGCAGACCCGCCAGGACCGCGCCGGCACGGACCGCGGTGGGACGGACAGTGGTACGGACAGTGGTACGGACGGCGGTCGAAGGTCCCCGGGGTCTCACCGTCGCAGCGTACGAAGTCCCGGGTCATCGCCGGGTCAACGCGACCGGTAGCGTCGTCGGCCGTGGAGATGGCGGTCCTGCGCGGCGAACGGGTCGCCGGGGCGGTGCTCGCCCGGACCGGCCCGGGCGCCGCGTTCGCCGTCGCCGGCGTCGCGCTCGCCGCGGCCGTCCTCGTCCCCGCGGGCCTGTGGCGGCCCCTCGTCGCCTGGCCGGTCGTCGCCGTCGTCGTCGCCCTCGGGTGGCGGCTGGCGGCCGCACTGCCCGCCCGGCCGGTGCCTGTCTGGTCGGCCGCGCTGTGCGGGCTCGCCGCGGTGGGGCACGGGGTCTGGGCCGCCCTCACCCACGCCGAGCATGTCGTGCTGCGCCGCGACTCCGGCTCCTACGCGCTCTACGCGCAGTGGGTCGCGACCCGGCACGGGCTGCCGGTCGGCGGCCGGCTCGACGCGTTCGGCGGGCCCGAGGTGCTCGGGGTCCCGGGGTTCACCCTCGCGAGCCCGGCCTACTACCAGGTGCTCGAGGGCCCCGCCGGCGACCCGGCCGGTGCGCACGTCGTCCCGCAGTTCCTCGTCGGGGCCCCCGCGCTGTGGTCCCTCGGCTGGTGGGTCGACGGTTGGCCGGGCCTGCTCGTCGTGCCCGCGATCGTGTCGGCGTTCGCCGTCCTCGCCGTCGCCGGGCTCGCGGCCCGGCTCGTCGGGCCCAACTGGGCACCGCTCGCAGCCACCGCGCTGGCGCTGACGTTCCCCGTGCTGCACGTCGCACGCTCGACGTACTCCGAGGCGCCCGCGCTGCTGCTCGTCGCGGCCGCGGCCGCGCTCGCGGTCGACGCGACCGTCGCCAGCCGCGGGCTGCCGTCCGCTGCCGGCCAGGCCGCCGCACGCCGGCTCGCGCTCGGCGCCGGCCTCGTCCTCGGGCTCGCCGGGCTCGTCCGGGTCGACGCCCTGCGCGAGGTCGCTCTCGTGCTGCCGATCTGCGCGGTCCTCGCCCTGCGCGGGCACCCCGCGGCAGGGCCGCTCGTCGGCGGTGCGCTCGCCGGCACCGCGGTGTCGGCGCTCGCGGCGCTCGGCCTCTCCCGGCCCTACCTCGACTCGATCGCGGGGTCGCTGCTGCCGCTCGCCGCGGTGTTCGTCGTCCTCGGCGGAGGCAGCCTCGTCGCCGTCGCACTCGGCCGGCGGCGCCGTCCGGCCACCCGGGCCCCGGGACGACCGACCCGGCTGCTCCCGCTCGCCGCCGGGCTCATCGTGGCCGGCGTCGGCGCGGTCCTGGCGAGCAGGCCGTGGTGGCTCGTCGTCCGGCAGGACCCGGACGACCCCGGTGCCCGCTACGTCCGCGGGCTGCAGGTCGGGCAGGGCCTGCCGCTCGACGGCGGGCGGACGTACGCCGAGCACAGCCTCGACTGGGTCGCGTGGTGGACCGGGCCGCTGGCCGTCGTCGCGGCCTGGGCCGCGCTCGCGGTGCTCGCCGCCCGCGCCGTCCGGTGGTGGCTGGACAGCCGGTCGGGGCTCCCCGGCCGCACCGGGCCGGACGCCCCGCCCACCCCACCGGCACCGCGCTGGTTGCTGCCGGCCTTCGTCGGCCTCGGCTCGCTCGTGCTGACCCTGTTCCGGCCCGGGATCACGCCGGACCACCCGTGGGCCGACCGCCGGCTCGCGGCCGTCGTCGTGCCCGTCGTCGTCCTCGCCGCGACGGCGGCGGCCGCGACGGCGTTCCGCTGGGCCCGGCGGCGGACCCCGGCGACCCTGCTCGCCGGGGTCACCGTCGTCGCCGTGGCCGGGCTCCTCGTGCCGCCGGCGCTTGCGACCTGGCCGCTCGCGCAGGTCCGCACCGAGCGCGGCGAGCCCGGTGCCGTCGCCGCGGTCTGCGCGGCGCTGCGGCCGGGGGACGTGGTTCTCGCCGTCGACCCCCGCGGGGCCAACGAGTGGCCGCAGGTCGTCCGCGGCGTGTGCGGGCGCCCGGCGGCAGCGCTGCGCGTGCCGCGCCGGCCGACCCCGCGACAGCTCCAGGAGGCCGTCGCCGCGGTCGACGCCGTCCGGCGGCGGGTCGCCGCGGCCCGGGTCGACGCCCGGCCGGGTCGGCTCGTACTGCTCGCCGCCGGCGGGGACGTGCCGGGCCGGGAGACCCTCACCGGGCTCGGCGTCGACCCCGCCGCCCTGGCCACGCCGGCCGCGCGGCTCACCACGGTCGAGGACGCCCGACTGCTCGTGCGCCGCCCGGACGGGGTCGTCGCGCTCCCGGTCGAGGTCTGGCTGGCGCCCGCTCCCGGGTAGCCTCGACCGTGATGAGCGACTCCCGACGGCACGGCGGGCTCGAGTGCACCGTCGTCCTGCCCTGCTACAACGAGGCCGAGCACGTCGAGGCCGAGCTGGACCGGATCAGCGCTGCCCTCGACGCCTCGGGCCTGCGCTACGAGATCCTCGCGATCGACGACGCCTCGACCGACGGCACCCTCGACGTGCTGCGCGCGGTCGAGCCCCGGATGCCGGTGCTGCGGGTGTTGCCGTTCCGCCGCAACGGCGGCTCGGGGACGGCGCGCAGGATCGGCACCCAGAGCTCGCGCGGCGAGATCGTCGTGTGGACCGACGCCGACATGTCCTACCCGAACGAACGGATCCCCGAGCTCGTCCGGATGCTCCAGCAGGACCCGAGCGTCGACCAGGTGGTCGGCGCCCGGACGAGCGAGGAGGGCACGCACAAGTGGCTGCGCGCCCCCGCGAAGTGGTTCATCCGCAAGGTCGCCGAGCGGCTGACGAACCAGAAGATCCCCGACCTCAACTCGGGGCTGCGCGCGTTCCGTCGGCAGGTCGCGCTGCCGTACCTGCGGCTGCTGCCGGCCGGGTTCTCCTGCGTCACGAC
>DAIOGQ010000199.1:0-7578 GCA_036745175.1 Kineosporiaceae bacterium | reverse complement strand
GTCGTCCGGCCCGCGGGGCACCCGGACCAGGTCTACGCCGACGTCTCGACGACGTTCAAGGGCGGCCAGGAGTACGTGCACCTGCTCTCCGAGGTCGACCCCGTCGTCCACGCGGCGGTCGAGCGCAACCGGGTCTCGACGATCGTCTGGGCGAACTACAAGCCGCGGTACTTCCTGCTGAACGGCCGCAGCATGCCGGACACGATCGCGCCGAACCACGCGCCGTACCTGCCCGCGCAGCCGTACGGGTCGACGGTCCACATCCAGCCCAGGACGAGCGACAACCCGCTGCCCGCCGTCATCCGCTACCTCAACGCAGGCACCGCGACGTACCCGTTCCACCCGCACGGCAACAGCCAGCGCGTCGTCGGCCGCGACGGCCGGGCCCTCGCGGGCACGACCGGCGAGGACCTCACCTACGACAAGTTCCTCGTCGACGTCGGGCCGGGCCAGACCGTCGACACCCTGCTCAGCTGGACCGACGTGGAGATGTTCAACCCCACGGACAACCCGATCGGCGTCCCCCTGCCGAGCCAGCAGAACCTCGACATCACCGCCGACACGTGGTGGAGCCAGAGCCCCTACCTCGGGGTGACCGGCGACCTGCCGCCCGGCGTGACGTCGTACAACACCTGCGGCGAGTACTACCACGTGGCCCACAGCCACGCGCTGCAGCAGTCCACGAACTTCGGCGCCTCCTTCGGCGGGATGATGACGCTCATCCGCATCGACCCGCCCGACGCCACCACCTGCTGACCGGAAGGACGAGGACGATGCGGACTGAAGTGAACGCCCGGCGCGCCCCTGCGGCCGCCCTCGGCGTCGCGCTCGCCCTGACGGCGGCGGGTGCCGTCGCGGCACCGGCCCTGGCGGCGTCGAACGTGCCGACGACGGGCCCCTGCACCACGACGGGCCCCGCTGCGACGTCGTGCGAGCTGTGGGCCAAGACCGGCACCCTGACCCTGCCTGCGGGCGCCAACCCGGCAAGCGTGCCGATCTGGGGCTACAGCGACACCGAGGCCGGTGCCGCCTCGGCTCCCGGGCCGGTGCTCGTCGCCACCCAGGGCGACACCGTGTCGGTGACCCTGCACAACGGGCTCGCCGAGGCGTCGTCCCTGTCCTTCCCGCAGGTCGACGGCTTCGTCGACGACGGCACCGGCGCACCCGCAGGCGGCACGAGGACGTACACCTTCACGGCGTCCCGGCCCGGCACGTTCCTCTACCAGGCGGGGCTCACGACCAACGGTCCCCGGCAGGCGGCCATGGGCCTGGTCGGCGCGCTCGTCGTCCGGCCCGCCGCCGATCCTGCGACCCTCGACGGGCAGCCGGCCACGGCGTTCGCCGACGAGGCCCTGCTCGTCCTCACCGAGGTCGACGACCGGCTCAACGCCAACCCGACCGGGTTCGACATGCGGACCTTCGCGCCGCGTTTCCGGCTCATCAACGGCGGCGCGCTCAGCGGCACGACGGCGACCGGAGCGACGACGATCGGCACGACCGCCGGCGCGAGGCTCCTGCTGCGCACCGTCAACGCCGGGCTCACCGAGCACGCGCTCGGCGCCCTCGGGCTGCGGCAGGACGTCGTCGCGCTCGGCGGCCGTTCGCTCGCCCACCCCTACAACGTGTACGCCGAGACGGCGCAGCCCGGGCAGACCGTCGACACCCTCGTCACGGTCCCGGCCGGCGCGACCGGTGCGACCTACCCGGTGTACGAGACGGCTGCCGGCGACGGCGTCTCGGGCAACCTCGCGAACTTCAGCGGGATGCTCGCGTTCATCACCACCGGCGGCACCGCGACGACCGGTGGCCCGGCGGTCACCGGCCTCGCCGTGACGAGCAACCACGTCGCGCCGCTGCCCGCCTTCCCGGTGAAGACCGGCGACGTGCTGACGCTCACCGGCGTCGCGGGTCCGACCGCGACCCTCGTCCAGTACGTCCTCGACAACCAGGCCGGCACGTGGACCACCGCTGCGACCGCGCCCGGCGCGTTCACGACGGACGTCACCGTGCCGGCCCTGACGACGGGCCAGCACACGGTCTTCGTCCGGGCCAGCGCGGACGGGACGACGTTCGGCGCCGTCTCGGCCGTGACGTTCGGCGTCGACGTCGACGGGCCGAAGGTCACCGGCCTCACGGTCTCCCCCGCCGTCAGCGCCGGCACGACCGCCATCGCGATCAGCGCCACCGGCGACGACTCGACGACGGGCGGCTCCAACACCGTCTCGGCGTCGTACTCGCTCGACGGCGGCGCGCCTGTGGCCCTCGTCCTCAACCGGACGAACAACCCGGTCGCCGCTCTCACCGGCTCCGTCCCGGCGGCGGTGGCCGTGGGTCCGCACACTGTGGCGGTCACGGCCCTGGACGCACTCGGCAACGCGACCGGCACTCCGGCGACGGCCACCTACCGGGTCGACACGACCGGCCCGACGGTCTCGGCCGCGAGCATCTCGGTGTCGCCGCAGGCCAACGACGGCACGCGGGAGAGCCGCGTCGGCTCCGGCGCGTTCACGGTCTCCGCGGTCCTCACCGACGACGTCGCGGCCGGCTACGGCGAGGGCTTCTTCGACACCCTGAACCCGACCCCGGGCACCGGCTTCGCGATGCTCGCGAACTCCAACGCCACCGGCTCGCCGCTCACGGTCAAGGTCGACGTCCCGCTGAGCCAGCTGACCTCGCTCGCCGACGGTCCGCACTCTGTCTGGGTCCGTGGCCGGGACACCGCGGGCAACTGGGGCACCGCCGCGCAGTCCGCGCCGGACGCCCTCGTCGTCGACCGCACGGCACCGGCCATCGGGACCGTCGCCGTCGCGCCGAACCCGACCCGCGGTGCCGTGACCGGCAGCGTCAGCTTCCCGGTGACGAACGTCGGCACCGCCGTCGGCAGCGGCACCTGGGCGCTGACGACGTCGGGCGGCGCCGCGGCGGGCAACGGGACCCTCACCGGGTCCGCCCCGGGAACGGGCACCGCGGGGACGTTCAGCGGCACGCTGACGTACCCGGCGGCCGCCGGCGCCTACACCCTGACCGTCTCGGTGGTCGACGGCGTCGGACGCACGACGTCGAAGAGCACCCCGGTCACCGTGCAGGCGAACCGGATCTTCACCAACGGGTTCGACACGACCGGCTCGCCGTACGGCTGGTCGGGCCGCACCGGCACCGGGTTCACCACGACCGCCACGGGGGCCATCGCCGGCGCCCGCAGCGGGACGGTGTCCCTGACGACGTCGGGCAACTACCTCACGGACAACACCCCGAACGCCGAGACGACCTTCCACGCCCAGTTCCTCGTCCGGAGCACCGGCGCGGGCGCGGCGACCGGCACCGGGGTGATCTACCAGGCCTACACGACGGACAACGGCGGCGGGACGACGGTCTTCCGGGTGCTCGTCCGGCGGTCCGGCGGCCTCACCCAGGTCGGGATCCTCGGACCGACCGGGACGGTCCCCACGGCCGACTGGCGGACCGTCGCCGCCGGCACCGGGTCGACGCTCGTCCGGGTCGACCTCGCGGGGACCACCGCCACACTCACGGTCGGGTCCCTCGCGCCCACGACCGCGACGGCCGGCTCCGGGGCGGGCGTCGGCAGCGTCCGGCTCGGCGCCGTCGGCGGCGCGACGGGCCTCGGCTCGATGCTGTTCGACAGCTACGACTCGGCCCGCGACAGGCTCCCGTCGTGACCGGCCGCACCGGATCCGGGCTCCCGGACCCCGTCCGACCCGCTCCGCCGTCGGCCCCGACCACGCAGAAAGAGGTCCCGAGATGACCGGCACAGCAACCGCCGCCCCGGCGGCACGGCGGACCTCCTGGTGGGCCCGGACCGGCGTCGTGCTCATCGTCGCGCTCATCGGCACCGTCGGCTGGACCCAGCGGGCCGACGCCGGGCAGCAGCGGGTCCCGCACAAGCCGGTCCCGGTCAACGCCTCGTTCGAGGGGCGCAGCGGGATCCGGATCGACCGGGTCAGCGTCGTCGGGGACGGCGGGCTCATCGACGTCCGGTTCACCGTCATCGACACGCAGAAGGCGCACCGGTTCGTCGGCGACAGCGACCACACCACGCAGGGCAGGTCGAAGCTCGCGCCGCCGAGGATGTACGCCCCCGGGCGCAGGGCGACGGTGAAGGAGGTCGCGTCGATGCACGCGCACAACGAGTACCGATCGGGCCAGACGTACTTCCTCATCTACCTCAACCCGGGCGGCAAGATCCGGCCCGGCGACCTGCTCGACCTCGTCGGCGGCGCCGCCGGCGACTCCTACAAGGGTCTTCGGGCCGAGTAGCCGTGCGGCGAGCAGTCCTGCGCCGGGGCGCGGCCGCCGTCGCCGCCGCGGTGCTGGCCGCCGGCCTGGTCCTCGTGACCGGGCCGGCGGCCCAGGCCCACGCCGACATCGCCTGGACCGTGCCGCCGGCCGGCGAGCGGGTCGAGCAGGCCCCGGACGAGGTGGTCCTCCAGCTCACGGAGGCGGTCGTTCTCGACCGGACCACGGTGACACTCGTCGACGCCCGCGGCGTCGACGTGGCGCTCCCCCGCCCGACCCTGACCCGGGACGACGACCTCGACGTCCGCAGCCCGGTGTCCCTCCACGTGGCCCTGCCGGACCTCGCGCCGTCGACCTACCACGTCGCCTGGCGCACGGTCTCGGCGGACGACATGCACTCCACCTACGGCACGTTCGTCTTCGGTGTCGGCACGGACGTCACTCCCGACCCGTCCCTGGACGGGGTCGACTCCGCCGGCACGCCCCGCTGGCGGGCCCCGATCGAGGCGGCGCTTCGCTGGCTCGGCTTCGTCGGGCTCGCGGCGCTGCTCGGCGCGACCGTCGTCGACCTGCTGGACGCCGGCGCCCACGCCAGGGCCCGCCGCCTCGCGCGCCGCGGCGGTGCCCTCGCGTGCACGGCCGCCGTCGGCACGGCCGGTCTGCTCCTCGCCGCGGACGCGGCGGCCCTCACGTCGTCGCGGTACGGGGCGGTCTGGGCCGGCTACAGCGCACTGCTCGGCGCCGCGACCGCTCTCGCGCGGCGCGCCGAGAACCAGGCACGGTTGCGCACCCAGGTCGCCGTGCTCGCGGCGGCGTCCGTCGCCGCCGCCGTCTCCGCCCTCGTCGGCCACCCGGCCGGGGCGTCCGCGACCCCGGCCCGGACAGCGCTCGTCACCGCGGCGCACCTGCTCGCGACCGCGCTCTGGTCGGGGATGCTCGTGGCACTGGTCGCCGTCCGGGCCCGGCGAGGGCTGCTGCGCCGGGTCGCGCTCGTCGCCGCGCCCGCGGTCGGGGTCAGCGCGCTCACCGGTCTCGTCCTCGCCGGGCTCCTCGTGCCGAGCACCGGCGCGCTCGGCGGGTCTGCGTACGGCCGGCTCATGACCGTCAAGGTCGTCCTCGTCACCGCCGCGGCACTCCTCGGCGCCGTCAACGCCACCCGGGCCCGCCGCCGGGCCCGGCGAACCCCCGTCGCCGGGGCCGGCCCGGCCGGCTCCCGCGTCGTCACCGCGGAGGCCCTCGTCCTCGTGACCGTCCTCGGCGCCGCCGCGCTCCTCGGGACGTTCGCACCCCCGACCTCGCCCCGTTGGGCCCCGACGCCGACCTGGCAGGCCGACAGCGAGCCCCGGACGGCGGCGGGCGACGACCTGCTCGTCACGGTGGTGGTGACGCCGAACCGGCCGGGGTCGGCGTTCGTCGCCACCCAGGTCGTCTCCACCCGCCGGCCGGACCCCGGCCCCGTCACCGGCGTCGACGTGGCCGTCGGTGACCTGACCGCCGTCCCCGCCGCCGACCAGGGCGGCGGGACCTGGCTCTCCCCCGCCGTCGACCTGCGCCGCTCCGGACCCGCGGGCGTCACGGTGACCGTGCACCGCGCCGACCTGCCCGACACGACCGTGCGGGTGCCGTGGACCGTCGCGCCGCGCCCGGGGACGCAGGCCGCGGGCGCGGCGACGGCACCGGCCGTCCGGCTCGCGGTGACCCTGCTCGGCGTCACGCTGGTGCTCGCCGCGACGGGTCTGGCCGGGGCCGCCTGGCGCGGCCGGCGGCGTCGGCCGCAGGCGCCGGCGGACGCTCCGGCGCCGGGGCCCGGACCCCGCGACGACGGCGGGGTCGTGAGAGTCGCGCAGACCGCCGGCGTGGGGCACTCTGGAATCGTCACGGCGAACCGGCCCGCCGGTGGCGGCGCCGGCCCGAACGGTCCGGCCCGCCGAACGTCGTGACCCCCGGCCGCGGCGCCGCTGCGCCCCCAGCGACACCGCCTCGGCCGGACCGTGACGGCATCCCTGCCGTCAGGCGCCCGGGCGGAATCGCCCCCTCCGCCCGGGTCGCCATGGCCTCCCGTCCCGGCCGGACCCGGTCCCCCCGCTAGCGTGGTGCGGTCCCGAGACTCCGTCCGGAAGGCCACTTCGTGCTCACGGCAGCCACGCCGTCCCCGCTCCCCTCCCCGACCGGGAGCGTCACGCCCGGCCCCGCCGTCAGCGGGGTGCTCGAGGAGGCCCAGCGCCGGTGCGACGCCGGGTCGCTGGTGTGCAGCACGTTCTCGGACTGGTTCGACAGCGTGACGGTCGGCAGGTGGGCGCAGGTCCTGCTCGGCACCCCGCTGCGGATCGCGTCGATCCTCCTCGTCGGCCTCGGCCTGCGGTACGTGCTCCACAAGGTCATCGACCGGGTCTCGGAGAAGATCGCCAGCGGGACGGCCGGCCTCGGCCGGCTCGACGAGCGGCTGCCGAACGCGACGGCGATCCTCGCGACGAGCCCGATCCTGTCCGCCCGTCGCGAGCAGCGCGCCCGCACCACCGCGTCCGTGCTCAGGAGCATCACGACCGGCGTCGTCGCGACGGTCGTGCTCCTGATGGCGCTCCAGGCGCTCGGCTACTCGATCGCCCCGCTGCTCGCGAGCGCGGGGATCCTCGGCCTCGCCGTCGGCTTCGGCGCCCAGACCCTCGTCAAGGACTTCCTCTCCGGCATCTTCATGATCGCCGAGGACCAGTACGGCGTCGGCGACGTCGTCGACCTCGGGGAGGCGTCCGGGGTCGTCGAGGCCGTCGGGCTGCGCGTGACCCGGCTGCGCGACACCGACGGCGCGGTCTGGTACGTCCGCAACGGTGAGGTGGTCCGGGTCGGCAACCGGTCGCAGGGCTGGGCGCGTGCCGTCCTCGACGTCGGCATCGACTACGACGAGAACGTCGACACGGCGACCGAGACACTGCTCGACGTCGCGCGCGGCCTCCAGCGGGACGAGGCGTTCGCCGCCCTCATCCTCGAGGACCCCGAGGTGTGGGGGGTCGAGTCGGTCTCCGCCGCGGGTGTCGTCGTGCGGCTCGTCGTCAAGACCGCACCGCTGCAGCAGTGGGCGGTCGCCCGCGAGCTCCGGCGCCGGATCAAGGAGCGCTTCGAGGCCGAGGGGATCCGCACCGCCTACGGGTCCGGTGCCGTCGTCGTCCGGGAGGAGTCGGCGCCGGCCGAACCCGTGGCGGCCGAACCCGCGGCGCCGGGCGTCGCGGACGTGCCGAAGGGCTGACCGTGCACGCGACGGCCACCGTCCGTCCGGGTCCCCGGATGCGACACGCCCGGGCGCCGACGAGACTCGGGACATGGGGCAAC
>DAIOGQ010000198.1:0-7583 GCA_036745175.1 Kineosporiaceae bacterium | reverse complement strand
ATGGTCGGACAGGGACGGCGAGATGGACGGGACCCTGCCAGCACGCCCGGCGCCTTTCGCCCCGGCGGCGGTCCCGGAGTGGGCACGGCATCGAGAGGCGGGCCGGCAGCGGCTGGTGCACGGCTGGGTGCTCGTCGCCGGGCTGTGCCTCGTGCTCGCGCTCCTGGACGACGACTGGCTCGTCCTTCCCGTGCTGGCGGCCGCCGTTGCCGCCGCCGTCGTCGTGGGCGGCGCGCTGCGGACCCGGTGGTGGCGGTGGCGGCGCCGGACCGCCGGCCACCCGATGGCCCGCGCCGCTGCCCCCCGGACGCTCGCCCGCGACCGGCCGCAGCCACCGGGCTGGCCGGAGACCCTGATGACGGGCTCGGTGCACATCACCGGCACCGGCTGGGCCTGGCGACCGTCGGTGTTCTGCAGCGACGACGTGGCCGTGCGCGCCTGGCGGCACCACGAGATCGCGGCCCTGCACGTCGAATCGTCCTGGGGTCCCGGACTGCCCGAGTGCGCCTACGTCCATCTCCTCCTGCGGGACGGCGGCGAGGTCGACCTGCTCGTCTGGGACCCCGAGGCTCTCGGCCTGCTCCGACCGGCCGAGGCATCCGACCGGCGCTGAGCGCAGCCGGGCACTCCCGCCGGGCCTCACTAGGATCGGCTGATGAGCGTGCTCGCGGGACGGACGGCAGTCGTCACCGGGGCGGCGCGGGGCATCGGTGCCGCGCTCGCCGCCGAGCTCGCGGCCCGGGGCTGCCGCGTCGCGCTCGTCGGGCACGAGCCCGACGAGCTCGCCCGGACGGCCCGGTCGTGCGGACCGCACGCGCGCAGCTGGTCCGCCGACGTCACGGACGGGGCCGGGATGGCGCAGGTCGCGCAGGACGTCGAGCGGACCCTCGGCCCGGCGGACCTCGTCGTCGCGAACGCCGGGGTCGCGGTCGGTGGACCGTTCCTGCACACCGACGCCGGGACCTTCGACCGGGTCGTCGAGGTGAACCTGCTCGGATCGGTGCGGACCGCCCGCGCCTTCGCCCCGCAGCTCGTCCGGCGCCGCGGCTACCTGCTCCAGGTGGCCTCCCTCGCCGCGCTCGTCACGTCGCCGATGATGGCGGCGTACTGCGCGAGCAAGTCCGGGGTCGAGTCCTTCGCCCACAGCGTCGGCACCGAGCTCGCCCACCACGGCGTGGGCGTCGGCGTCGCGTACCTGTCGTGGGTCGACACCGACCTGGTCCGCGCCGCCGACGCGGCCGCACCGACTGCGGCGCAACGGGAACGGCTCCCTGCGCCGTTCAACCGGACCTATCCCGTCGCCGCGGCCGCGGCCGCGCTCGCGGACGGCGCCGAGCGCCGCCGGACCCACGTCTTCTACCCGCGCTGGGTCGGCGCGGTCGTCCCGGTGCGTGGCGTCCTGCCGCGCCTCGTGGCGGCCGCCGGGCGGCGCGAGGCGGCTCGGGTCGAGCGCGCACTGCTCACCGAGGGCCTCGGCTTCCGCCTGGTCGGGGCGGGCGGCGCCGCCGACGAGGCGGCGCGGGCCGAGGGCGCCCGTGCCGACACCGGCGATACCGGGACGGTGGACTGACGGGCCGCGGGGCGCACCGGCGTCAGCGGGTCTGCCGGACGAGCGCCGCGCCGAAACCCACGAGGGCCAGACCGGTGACGCCGTCGACCGCCCGGACCACACGCGGCCGGGCGAGCACGTGGCGCAGCCGGGTCACGCCGAGGATGACGAGGGTGAACCAGACGATGCCCTCGAGGTCGTGGACCAGGGCCAGCAGCAGGCCCATGGGCGCCGGCGGGACGCCGTCCGGGACGAACTGCGGGATGACGGCGACGTAGAACGCACCGATCTTCGGGTTGAGCAGGTTCATCAGGAACCCTCGACGGAAGGCGGCCGAGAGGTGCGGCGCGTCGGACGCCCCGGTCTGGTCGCCGGCCTCCGGGGCGGGTCCGCCCTCGGCGCTCCGCGGCCGGACGGCGGTGCGCAGCAGGACGATCCCGAGCCAGCCGAGGTAGAGGGCGCCGGCGACGCGCAGCGCGGTGGCCGCCCAGGTCGACAGCGAGAGCAGCGCCGCGACTCCGGCCGCGGCGGTGACGCCCCAGACGAGCACGCCAGCCCCGATCCCGACGGCGGCGGCGAAGCCGGCACGCACGCCGGCCGCGAGCGTCGTCCGGACGACGAGGGCGGTGTCGAGACCCGGGACGACGGTCAGCAGCCCGGCGACGACCGCGAACGACAGCAGGGCGGTGGCGACGGTCACGTCGCAAGCCTGCCACCGGCGGCCGGCGAGCCCGGCCGGCGAGCCGGCGCGTCGTCGACGGACGACCTAGGGCCCGGCGCGGCCGGGACGCACGGGAGCAGCCTGTCGGGAGGCGGGCGCACGGGCGGACCGCCGGCAGCGGGAGGGCACGATGGACTGCATCGACGGCAGGCACGACCACGAGATCACGGCGGTGGTCGCGGACACGGTGCCTGTCAGCGACCTTGCCGACTTCTTCGGGCGGGCCTTCGTCGAGGTCGCGCAGACCCTGCGCGACCAGGGGATCGCGATCACGGGGCCCGCGTTCGCGTGCTACCGGAGAACGGACGGCGACCTCGTGACGGTCGAGGCGGGGTTCCCGGTCCGGCTCCCGGTCACCCCGACCGGTGACGTCCGGCCGAGCGAGCTGCCGGCCACCCGCGCCGCCTTCGCCGAGCACCACGGACCCTACGAGGAGCTGCCGGCGGCCTACCAGGAGATGCAGTCCTGGATGGCCGCCCGCGGCCTCGCTCCGGGGGAGGCCATGTGGGAGCAGTACCTCGGCGACCCCGCCGGGGACGGCCTCACGACGGTGACCCGGGTCGTGTGGCCCGTCGAAGAGGCATCGGACCGGCACCTGCACCCGGCCTGAAGCACGACGCCGGCTCGCCCGCCTCCCGCTCGGACGGATCGGTCAGAACCGGTCCCGGACCGCCCACAGCTCGGCGAACATCGGCGTGAGCAGCGTGCCGCGCAGGTAGGCCGCACCCGCCGAGCCGCCGGTGCCGGACCGGCCGCCGATGGTCCGTTCGACCATCTTCACGTGCCGGTACCGCCACTCCTGGACGCCCTCGTCGAGGTCGACCATCCGTTCGCAGACGAGGGCTCGCAGCGGGTCGCCGCGGTACACCCGCTCCAGCCCGTCGACGACGCCCTCGTCGACTCCGGCCGCGGCGCGGCCGCCGACCCCGACGTACGCCAGGAACGCGGCGTAGAGGCTCGGTCGGTTCATCGCGGCCTCGATCCGGTCCCGCGCAGGGCCGGGCGGGTGCGGCGAGAGCATCCTCGCGTCCCGCCGTCCGAGCACGGCCTCGAGCTCGCGGAACTGGGCCGACTGGAACCCCGATGCCGACTCCAGCCGGCCGCGGAAGCTCGCGAAGGACAGCGGCGTCATCGTCTCGAGGACGTCCACCTGGCCCACGACGGTCTTGAGGATCGTGAGCATCCGGGCCAGCGTCGCGAGCGCGACCCGGCCGTCGCCGGCACCGAACGCGGTCTGCAGCCGTGCCGCCTCGTGCAGCAGCTGCTTGAACCACAGCTCGTAGACCTGGTGGATGACGATGAAGAGCAGCTCGTCGTGCTCCGGCTCGCCCGTGGCCGGGTCGCTCGACCGCGGCTCCTGCAGCGCCAGCAGCTCGTCGATCCTGAGGTACTCGACGTACGTCAGCGCCTTGCTCGTCATGCCGTCTCCTCACCGGACCGCCCGACGGTCCCGTCCGCCCGACGCTCCCGTCCGCCCGACGTCGGCACGCAGGGACCTCGGACCCGCCCCGCACCCGACCACAGGTGCGAGCCTGCTGTCCACGGCACCTGTCCACGGTGCGCACGATCGGGGTGGTCGCATGGGACGGACGGCGGCACGCCGGCACACGATCGGCGCCGTCGACGCCATCTGGCTCCACATGGACCGTCCCGAGAACCTCCTCGTCATCGACACCCTCATGTGGCTCGACGGGCCGCTCGACGTCGCGCGGCTGCGCGACGTGCTGCAGCGCCGGCTCGTCGACCGGTTCCCGGTCTTCGGCCGCCGCCCGGCCGAGCCCGTGCTGCCGTTCGGCACCCCACGCTGGGAGGACGACCCGGACCTCGACCTCGACCGGCACGTCGTCGTCGCCCGGCTCCCCGCACCGGGCGGGGACCGCGAGCTCCGCGCCTACGTCGAGGCCCGGATCGCCGAGCCGCTCGACCGCGACCACCCGCTGTGGCAGGTGCACGTCGTCCAGGGCCACCGGCCGCCGGGGACGGCGCGCCGCGGGCCGGCCCGGACGGCGGTGCTGGCCCGCATCCACCACGCGGTCGCCGACGGGATCGCGCTCGCCCAGGTGCTGCTGTCGCTGACCGACCCGGTCGGTGCGCCGGACGTCCCCGACACAGCGACCGACACAGCGACAGACACTGTGACCGACGGACCCGCCGCGGCACCCGTCGACGACGCCGGGAGCGCGGCCGCACCGGCGCTGCTGCGGCTGACGGCGGCCGCGGCCCGGTCGGCGCGCGAGGGGCTCCACCTCTTCGCCGACCTGCCCCGACTCGCCCGCCCGGGGACCGCCCTCGACGCGCTGGCCCTGGCGTGGCAGGTCGGCCGGGTCGCCGACAAGGTCCTCCTCGGGTCGCTGCCGTCGACACCGCTGTCCGGCACCCCCGGCCGGGCCAAGCTCGCCGTCTGGTCGCAGCCGCACGACCTCGGCGCCGTCAAGGCCGCCGGCCGCGCCACCGGGTCGACGGTGAACGACATCCTCATGACGGCGCTCGGCGGTGCCGTCGCCGAGTACCTCCGCGCCCACGGGTCGCCCGGCGTGGACCTCACCGCGATGGTGCCCGTCAACGTGCGCGGCCCCGGCGCCGTGCTGCCGTCCGAGCTCGGCAACCGGTTCGCGCTCGTCCTGTTCCCCCTGGCGGGCGGCCGGGTCGACGTCCGGACCCGGCTGGCGCTGACTCGGGCCAGGATGGACGAGATCAAGGCGTCCCCGGAGGCTGCGATCACGTTCGGCGTCCTCGGCGCGATCGGCCGCACCCACCCGGACGTCGAGCAGGTCCTCGTGGACTTCTTCTCCGCCAAGGCGATCGGCGTGCTGACGAACGTCGTCGGGCCGGCGCAGCCGCGGACCCTCGCCGGCGTGCCGATGTCGGGGGTGCTCGGCTGGGTGCCGCAGGCCGGCGGTCAGACGGTCGGGATGTGCGTGTTCTCGTACGCGGGGACGGTCCGGGTCGGGTTCCGGGTCGATGCTGCCGCCGTCCCTGACCCCGAGCTGCTCGTCGCGGGCTTCGAGGCCACGCTCGCCGAGCTCGAGGCGCTCGGCGCGGAGCGCCCGGGATGACCCGCTGGCTCGCCCGCGGCGAGCACGAGATCCCGGGCACCGTCGGGCCGGCCGCCCCGGGCTGGGTCACGGCCGTCGAGGCCGGGCGGCTCGCGCAGCTGCGCTTCACCAAGCGCCGCACCGAGTTCCTGCTACGCCGGTGGACGGCCAAGCACGCCGTGGCCGCCGCGCTCGGGCTCGACCTCGACGGCGCGCTCGACCGCGACGGCCGGCCGGACCACGACGGCGGCCTCGCCCGGATCGCCGTCCTCAACCACCCGTCGGGCGCGCCGTACGTGCTCCTGGACGGCGAGCCGATCGGCGTCGACGTCTCGGTCACCGACCGGGCGGGCTGGGCGGCCTGTCTCGTCGGCGCCGGGCTCGACGCCGTCGGCGTCGACCTGGAGCTCGTCGAGCCGCGCAGCGACGGGTTCGTCAGCGACTTCCTCACCGCGCCCGAGCAGGACTACGTCCGCAGCCGGACCGACGAGGACGCACGGGCCGCCGCGGCGAACCTCGTGTGGTCGGCGAAGGAGAGTGCGCTCAAGGTGCTGCGGACCGGTCTGCGCGCCGACACCCGCACGGTCGAGGTGACCCTCGACGGCGACGTGTCGGCGGGCGCCGCGACCGCCGCGGACAGCGTGGCCGGCGGCTGGCAACGGCTCGCCGTTCGGCACACGGTCACCGGTCAGACGTTCCCGGGCTGGTGGCGGCGCGACGGGTCCTTCGTCCTCACGATGACGACGACCCGACCGGTGCCGCCGCCCGCGATGCTGCCGACGAGCGGCGACCTGGCGACCGCCGCCCCGGTGCACTCCTGGCTCGCCGCGCCGGTCGTGCCGTCCGTCGTGCCGCCGGCCGGCTGACGGTGGGCTGACGCGCCGGCGTCAGCCCGAGGTACGGGCCATCCCGCGCTCGAGCGCGTCGACGACGTAGGGGCGCAGCCCCGCGGCGGGGATGATCCGGTCGACGGACCCGACCCGCAGCGCGCGCTCGATGGTGTGGATGCCGTCGAACTCGTCGGCGACGTCGCCGAGCTTCTCCGAGCGCACCCGCTCGGTGAGCCGCGCGAGCTCGAGGCGCAGCGGCCCGGCCTCGGCGCCGGCCGCAACGGCGACCCTCGACCGCAGGCCTGCGACCCGCGGGTCCTTCTCGGTGCGGCCCCTGACCTCGCGCGCGAAGACGGTCGCCGCGGCCGGTGCCCCGCCGATGACCGAGGCGTACGAGCCCTCGACGGCGGCGATCTCCATGCCGGGGTTGAGGGCCTTCGAGAAGACGACGAACGCGCCGCCGTGGTAGCGCGAGACGACGACGAAGACGATCGGCCCGTCGAAGTTCGTCACCGCACGGCCGATCTCCGCGCCGTACTCGAGCTGCCAGCGTCGCATCGACTCCGGCGACCCGTCGAAGCCCGACAGGTTCGCCAGGACGACCAGCGGGCGCCGTCCGCTCGCGGCGTTGACCGCGCGCGCGGTCTTGCGCGACGCCTGCGGGAAGAGCGTGCCGCTCGTCCACGCCGGCGGGCCGTCGGCCGGCACGAAGCCGCGCCGGGGCACGGTCCGCGACTCCAGGCCCAGCATGCACACCGGGATCCCGCCGACGCAGGTGTCCCACACGACGGAGTTCTCGGCGTCCCGCCAGTGCTCCCAGCGCTCCAGGGGTGCGCTGTCGGCGTCCGCCACCGCCCGCATGACCGACCGGATGTCGAACGGCTTCTTCCGGTCCGGGTTCGTCGCACCGTCGAAGACGTCCCCGACGAGCGCGAAGTCGCTGCCCGGCACGCTCGCGTGCGGTGCGGTCCGGACGTCACGGTCGCGCGCGTCGGACGTCGGCCGACGGCGCGGGAACCGTTCGCCCGGCACGACGTACGTGAGGTCGTAGTGCCGCAGGAGCAGCACGCAGGCGTCGAGGAACGACGGCGCCCAGTACTGCGCCTGCCCGTTCGGGCCCATGACGCGGTCGTAGCCCCCGATCCCGAAGTTGTCCTCGGCCGAGACGCCGCCGGAGAAGTCGAGCGCCTGCTTGCCGGTGAGCACCATCGTGCTCGCCGGCGTCATCACGAGGATGCCCTTGGTGTGCATGAGCATCGTGGCCTCGGCGTTCCAGTACGGCTGGCCGCCGACGTTGATCCCGGTGACGACGATGTTCAGCTCGCAGCCGTCCTGGGTGAACTCGATGATCCGGCGCAGCGTCGCGGCGATCCAGTCCATGTTCTCGGTGCCGGAGTCCATCGCGATGAGCGCGCCGGACGACACCGCGAACCACTCGACGGGCACCC
>DAIOGQ010000197.1:0-7624 GCA_036745175.1 Kineosporiaceae bacterium | reverse complement strand
GTCCGCGATCGGCATCGAGATCCCGAACGCCGACCGCGAGACCGTCTCGCTCGGGGACGTCCTGCGCAGCCAGGCGGCGCGCAAGGTCGAGCACCCGATGATCATGGGTGTCGGCAAGGACGTCGAGGGCGGCTACGTGGTGGCGAACCTCGCGAAGATGCCTCACCTGCTCGTCGCCGGGGCGACCGGAGCGGGCAAGTCGAGCTTCGTCAACTCGATGATCACGAGCATCCTCATGCGCTCGACGCCGGACGAGGTCCGGATGATCCTCGTCGACCCCAAGCGGGTCGAGCTCACCGCCTACGAGGGCATCCCGCACCTCATCACGCCGATCATCACGAGCCCGAAGAAGGCCGCCGAGGCGCTCGGCTGGGTCGTCAAGGAGATGGACGCCCGCTACGACGACCTCGCGGCGTTCGGCTTCAAGCACATCGACGACTTCAACAAGGCCGTCCGTGCGGGCAAGGTGACGCCGCCGCCCGGCAGCGAGCGCAAGCTCACGCCGTACCCGTACCTGCTCGTCATCGTCGACGAGCTCGCCGACCTCATGATGGTCGCGCCGCGGGACGTCGAGGACTCCATCGTGCGGATCACCCAGCTCGCGCGCGCGGCCGGCATCCACCTGGTGCTCGCCACGCAGCGGCCGAGCGTCGACGTCGTCACCGGTCTCATCAAGGCGAACGTGCCGAGTCGGATGGCGTTCGCGACGTCGTCCGTCACCGACTCGCGCGTCGTCCTCGACCAGCCCGGCGCGGAGAAGCTCATCGGCCAGGGCGACGGGCTCTTCCTGCCGATGGGCACGAGCAAGTCCATGCGCGTCCAGGGGGCCTGGGTCACCGAGTCCGAGATCCACACGGTCGTCGAGCACGTGAAGACCCAGCTCCAGCCCAGCTACCGCGAGGACGTCTCGGCGCCGGTGGTCAAGAAGCAGGTCGACGACGACATCGGCGACGACCTCGACCTGCTCGTGCAGGCCACCGAGCTCATCGTCACGACCCAGTTCGGCTCGACGTCGATGCTGCAGCGCAAGCTGCGTGTCGGCTTCGCGAAGGCAGGCCGCCTCATGGACCTGCTCGAGTCCCGCGGCGTCGTCGGACCCAGCGAGGGCAGCAAGGCTCGCGAGGTCCTCGTGAAACCGGACGACCTACCCGCCACACTGGCTCTCATGCGGGGAGACGAACCGCCCGACGACGACGCCGGACGGGTGGCGGACCTGTGGGAGCCCGGACATGACGACGACTGACAGCCCGCCGGACGGTGCCGCGGTGACGCCCGTCGACGCGCCCGAGCCGAGCACGCGCGAGGCGGACGACGGCGGGCCGGGGACGCTCGAGGCGCTCGACCTGCTCGTCTGGGACGCGCCGAACATCGACATGACCCTGTCGAACGTCATCGGCGGCCGGCCGACCCCGGCGAGCCGGCCGCGCTTCGACGCCGTCGCCCGCTGGCTGCTCACCGCGGCGCAGGAGCGGGAGGTCGAGGGCTGCGTCTTCGCGAACGTGCCACCCGGCGGCGCGGTCTCGATGCGCGGCTGGATCGAGGCGATCCGGTCGTTCGGCTACGCCGTCTTCGCGCGCCCGAAGCTCGGGCCCGAGGACGACATCGACGCCGACATGCTCGAGCACATCGCGGCCCGCGCCCGCTCGCACCGGCTGCACCGGCTCGTCGTCGCGAGCGGGGACGGCCGGAACTTCCTCGAGCCGCTCGAGGACCTCGCCCGGACCGGTGTCGAGGTCGTCGTGCTGTCGTTCGCCGAGGTCGCCGGGTACGCGCAGGAGTCCGACCTCATCTCCTTCGTCGACCTCGAAGACGTCCCCGGCGCGTTCATGACACCGCTGCCGCGGGTCCGGCTCGACAACCTGCCCGAGGGCGGCGCGTGGCTCGCGCCCACGCGCTCGATGCGGTCGCTGCTCGACGACGGACACGGCGCGCACGACTGACCCGGCTCCCGTGGCGCGGCCGGACCCCGGGGCGCGGATACCCTGAGCGGGTGTCCGCACCGCGCAGCGTCGCCCTCGTCACCCTCGGGTGCGCCCGCAACGACGTCGACTCCGAAGAGCTCGCGGGGCGGCTCGAGGCGGCGGGCTGGCGACTGGTGGACGACGCGGCGGAGGCGGACGTCGCGGTCGTCAACACGTGCGGCTTCGTCGAGCAGGCGAAGAAGGACTCCATCGACACCCTCCTCGAGGCCGTGGACGTGCGAGACGACGCCGCCACCCGGACCCGGGCCGTCGTCGCCGTGGGCTGCCTCGCGGAGCGCTACGGCGAGCAGCTCGCGGCGTCGCTGCCGGAGGCGGACGCCGTCCTCGGGTTCGACTCCTACGGTGACCTGTCGGCGAGCCTGGAGGCGGTGCTCCACGGCGAGCGCCCGGCGTCCCACGTGCCGCGCGACCGGCGCACGCTGCTCCCGGTGAGCCCTGCCGCCCGGCAGGCCAGCCGGCTCGCGGTCCCCGGGCACGGTGCGGCCGGGGCCGGGACGACCGTGCTCCTCGACAGCCCGCCCGCCGGCGTCGCGCGCGACCGGAGCGACGACCTGCCCGACCTGCCCCCCGGGACGGCCCCCGCGAGCGGCCCCCGCGTCGTCCGGCGCCGGCTCGACGGTCGACCGTGGGCGCCGCTCAAGCTCGCCTCGGGCTGCGACCGCCGCTGCAGCTTCTGCGCGATCCCCGCCTTCCGCGGGGCGTTCGTCTCCCGGCCGGCGGACGACGTGCTCGCCGAGGCGCACTGGCTCGCCGCGCGCGGCGTCCGCGAGCTGTTGCTGGTGAGCGAGAACTCGACGTCCTACGGCAAGGACCTCGGCGACCTGCGGATGCTCGAGACGCTCCTGCCGCGGCTGGCCGCGGTCGAGGGGGTGGACCGGGTCCGGGTCTCGTACCTGCAGCCCGCCGAGATGCGCCCGGGCCTGGCCGAGGTGATCGCGGGCACCGCCGGCGTCGCGCCCTACTTCGACCTGTCCTTCCAGCACGCCTCGCCGGCCGTGCTGCGCCGGATGCGCCGGTTCGGCGGCAGCGCGGACTTCCTCACGCTCGTCGAGCGGGTCCGCGAGCTGGCGCCCGACGCGGGGATCCGGTCCAACGTCATCGTCGGCTTCCCGGGGGAGACGGCGGACGACCTCGCCGAGCTCGAGGCGTTCCTCGGTGCCGCCCGGCTCGACGTCGTCGGCGTCTTCGGCTACTCCGACGAGGACGGCACCGAGGCCGCGACCCTCGACGGCCACGTCGACCCCGAGGAGGTCGGCGCCCGCGTCGCCCGGGTGAGCGCGCTCGTCGACGAGCTCGTCGCGCAGCGCGCCGAGGACCGCATCGGGTGCGTCGTCAACGTGCTCGTCGAGGAGCACGAGGACGGCGAGGACAGCGACCTGCCGCCGGGGCCGGCGGGCGTCCCCGTCGGCCGTGCGGCGCACCAGGGCCCCGAGGTCGACGGCCTGACCCGGCTCGTCGTCCTCGACGGCGACGCCGACCCCGGTGCCGGGGTGGCCGGCGCCCGTGGCGCGTCCGCCGCCGTCGGGCAGTTCGTCCGGGCGGTCGTCGTCGCGAGCGACGGCCCCGACCTCGTCGCCTGCCCCGTCGGGGGGAGCTGACGTGGCCCACGGCGAGAGCGCTGCCGGCGCGGGGGGGCGGGGCCGCGACGACCGGCTCCGGCCGGTCGGACCGGCCGCCGGTCGGCCGCAGTCCATCGCCGCCGAGCGCGCCCGGGAGGCGCTGGCCAGGGCCAACGAGGTACGCGTCGAGCGGGCCCGCCGGGCCGGCGAGGTCGTCGACCCGGTGACGCTGCCCGCCGTCGTCGGCGTGAGCATCTGGAACGTCGCGAACGCCTTGACCCTGCTGCGGATCGTCCTCGTGCCGGTCTTCGGCTGGCTCCTGCTCTACAGCGACGGGCGGGCGACGTCCTGGCGGTTCGCGGCCGCCGCCTGCTTCGTCGTCGCGGTCGTCACGGACCGGTTCGACGGCGAGCTCGCGCGTCGCCGTGGTCTCATCACCGACGTCGGGAAGATCGCCGACCCGATCGCCGACAAGGCGCTCATGGGGACGGCGCTCGTGGGCCTGTCGCTGCTCGGCGAGCTGCCGTGGTGGGTCACCGTGGTGGTCCTCCTGCGCGAGGTCGGGATCACGCTCATGCGCTTCTTCGTCATCCGGCACGGCGTCATGCCGGCGGGGCGCGGCGGCAAGGCGAAGACCGCGCTTCAGGCGCTCGCGGTGACGCTCTACGTGCTGCCGCTGCCGACGTGGATGCACCCCGTGGAGCTCGTGCTCATGACGGCCGCGGTCGCGCTCACCCTGGTCACCGGGGCCGACTACGTCGCCAAGGCCGCCACGCTCGTCGCGTCGAGCGACCGGACGGCGCGGCGCCGCGCCGCCCGGGCCGTGCCCCGTCCGGGCGCGTGACGGCGCCGCCCGACCCGGCGTCCGCGCCGGCAGATGCGGCGGCCGCGCTCGTCGCCGTGCTGACCGCCCGCAGGCTGACCCTGGCCGTGGCGGAGTCCCTCACCGGCGGGCTCGTCACGGCCCGGGTCGTCGACGTCCCGGGGGCCTCGGTGGTGCTGCGCGGCGGGGTCGTCGCGTACGCGTCGGAGCTCAAGCACCGGCTCCTCGGCGTCGACTCCCGCCTGCTCGCCGAGCGTGGCGCCGTCGACCCGGACGTGGCGCTGGCGATGGCTCGCGGCGTCCGGGGGCGGCTGTCGGCCGACGTCGGCGTCGCGACGACCGGGGTCGCCGGGCCCGACCCGCAGGACGGCAGACCGGCCGGGACCGTCTTCGTCGCCGTCGCCGGGGTCCCCGGCGAGGGCGGCGTGGTGCACGAGCGGGTCGTCGAACTCGACGTACCGGGCGACCGGGCCGTCGTCCGGGCGGCGGCGACCGCAGCGGCGCTCGACCTCCTCCTGTCCGCTCTCAGCGAAGGCGCCCGCCCCGCGTCCGCAGCCCGGAACACCGGCGGCGGCCGCGGAGTTCCCCCGACATGATTCCTCGTGCCCCTGCAGAGCGTTCGTCGGTGCGGCGGGGTACGGTGGGTGCCAGGCACACCGGGCGGGATCTCGCGATGACGCCGAGTCACCGACTTCAGCCCCTGCCCGGGCGCGCCGAGGTACTACCCGGAGGGAAGCAGGCGAGAGGAGGGCGGACCGTGATTCTGCTGCGACAGGAGATCGGCGACGTCCTTCGTGACGCCCGCCGCCAGCAGGGTCGGACGCTGCGCGAGGTCTCCTCGGTGGCACGCGTCTCCCTCGGGTATCTCAGCGAGGTGGAGCGCGGCCAGAAGGAGGCGTCCTCCGAGCTGCTCGCCTCGATCTGCGGCGCTCTCGAGATGCCCTTGTCGTTCGTCCTGCGCGAGGTGAGCGAGCGCGTCGCCGCCACGGAGGGCGTGACGATGAGTGAGGTCACGGTCCCCGACACCGTGCCCGACGAGCTGACGCAGGGCGTCGACCTGCGCGCCGGCGGGCTCGTCAGCGCCGCCTGACCGCCCCTGGTCTTCCTGACCGTGCCACCGGCGTCCGTCGGGCACGGACCGCGCCGTCATGGATCGCACCATGATCACGCCTGCACGGGACGTCCGTCCGCTGTCGGGTGGGAGCGCTGCCTGGAGCCGGTCACGCCCGGCTGCGGTCGTCAGGCCTGCTGGGCCTGCCGGGCCTGCAGCATGGCCCGCTTGTCCTCGAACCTGGCGGCCTTCTTGTCCAGACCGTCCATGAAGGTCGCCAGCTTCTCCCGAGCCTGCTCGCCCTCGGCGGTGAGGCCCTCGATCTCGAAGAGCTTCCAGAACTTCAGCACGGGGTTCAGCACCTCGTCACGGTGGATGCGCAGGTCGTAGATCCCTGCGAGGGCGATCTGCAGCGAGCGGCGGGTGAAGCCCTCGATCGTCGAGCCGGGCATCTGGAAGCTCTCCACGACGTCCCAGACCGCCTGGACCGTCTGGTCCGGCGCGATCTCCAGCGCCGAGGCGAGGAGGTTGCGGTAGAAGACCATGTGGAGGTTCTCGTCGACCGAGATCCGGGCCAGGAGCTGCTCGCAGAACGGGTCCTGCGTGAACTTGCCCGTGTTGCGGTGCGAGATCCGGGTCGCGAGCTCCTGGAAGGAGACGTAGGCGACGGTGTGGAGCATGTCGAGCTCGTAGGAGCTCTCGAAGCCCTGCGTCATGTGGATCATGCGTTCGCGCTCGAGCGCGACCGGGTCGACGGATCGTGTCGTCAGCAGGTAGTCGCGGATGGCGATCCCGTGGCGACCTTCCTCGGCGGTCCAGCGGCCGATCCACGTGCCCCAGGCGCCGTCGGGGCCGAAGGACTGGTAGATCTCCCGGTGGTAGCTCGGGAGGTTGTCCTCCGTGAGGAGGTTGACGACGAGCGCCGTGCGGGCGGTCTCGCTGACCTTGGACTGGCTGACGTCCCAGGGCTGACCGCCCAACGGTCCGTCGAAGTTGCTGCCCTCGGTCCAGGGGATGTACTCGTGCGGCATCCACTCCTTGGCGACCACGAGGTGCCGGTCGAGCTCCTTGGCGACCATGGGGTCGAGCTCCTGGAGGAGCTCCTTCTGCGTGAACGGCGGCATGGCGGGCTCCCAGGGGGCGGTGTGGAGACGAGTTTCCTACGCCACCGTAACCTCGGATGCCGCCCGGAGCAGGATGGCCCGCCATGTGGAACCGATGTGCTGTGGGTTCAGCGCGGCGGCCGGTACCCGGTCCGCGGTCCCCGGCTGCTGCCGAGCGGCCGCTGCGCCCCCCCGGCGTCCGTCGGTGCCGGTCCGCGCTGGCAGGCCGGGCAGTAGAAGGCGACCCGGTCCGTCGGGGCCCGGCCGATCGGGGCGACCCGGACGGTCGTGCCGCACCGGCGGCACGGTCTGCCCGAGCGGGCATGCACGTACTGCGAGCGGCCCTCACGGGTGTCGCCGGTCGTCGACTGGACGGCGCGGTCGGCGTTCGACGTCAGCAGCCGGTGCAGCAGGTCGACGAGCGCGTCGATGTCGCCGGCCTCCGCGACCGGCGTCCACGGCGTGATGCCGCGCAGGAAGAGCGCCTCGGTCATGAAGAAGGTGCCGACGCCGGCAAGGTTGCGCTGGTCGAGGAGGGCCTCGCCGACCGGGCGGTGCGGCTCGGCCGCGATCCGGCGTGCCGCGTCCGCGGCGTCCCAGCCGGGGCCCAGCAGGTCGGGGCCGAGGTGCCCGACGAGGCCGGCCTCGTCGGTGGTGCGGACGAGGTCGAGCATGCCCAGCCGGTGACCGACCGCGGTCCAGGTGTCGTTGGCCAGGACGGCGCGGATGCCGTGGTCCGGCCGGCCCCCGCGCCACGGCTCACCGGTGCGGTGCACGTGCCAGGACCCCTCCATCCGCAGGTGCGAGTGCAGGGTCCAGCCGGAGCCGATCCGGGTGAGCAGGTGCTTGCCGGCGCTCACCACCTCGAGGACCGGTTGTCCGGTGAGGTCGACGGTCGCCAGGGACGGCCACCGCAGGTCGGTCGTCGTGAGCACACGGCCGGCCAGCGCAGCGTGCAGCCGCTGAGCCGTCCGCCGCACCACGTCACCCTCGGGCACGGTGACACTCTGCCCGAGGGTGACGCCGAGGGCGTGGCGAACCGCGCCCGGCCGATCTGCGGGCAACCCGCCGTCGGCCGGACTGACGGTCCCCGTCCGGCCGTCAGT
>DAIOGQ010000196.1:0-7637 GCA_036745175.1 Kineosporiaceae bacterium | reverse complement strand
CGTCGTGGCCGGCCGCGCGACCTGCGTCGTCGGGCCGAACGGGGCGGGCAAGTCGACCCTCGCGCTCGCGCTGGCCGGCCTCGTCGCGCCGTCCGCCGGCACGGTGACCGCCCGCGGGCCGCTCGCCGCCGGCGTCCGGACGGCGCACCCGCACACCTGGCGGCCGCGTGAGCTCGTCTCCCGGATCGGCACCGTATTCCAGGAGCCGCAGCACCAGTTCGTCGCGGCGACGGCGGCCGACGAGCTCGCCGTCGGACCCCGCCGGACCGGCGTGCCCGCGGCCGAGACGGCCGCCCGGGTGGACGGCCTCCTCGACCGGCTCCGGCTCACGCACCTGGCCCGGGCCAACCCGTTCACGCTCTCCGGGGGGGAGCAGCGCCGGCTGTCCGTCGCGACCGTCCTCGCGACCCGGCCGCGCGTGCTCGTCCTCGACGAGCCGACGTTCGGCCAGGACGCGCGCACCTGGGCCGAGCTCGTCGACCTGCTCGCCGGGCTCGTCGCGGAGGGCGCCGGGCTCGTCGCGGCGACCCACGACGAGCGGCTCGTCGCGGCACTCGCGGACGACGTCCTGCGGCTCGACGCGGGCCGGCCGGTCGCCGGCGACCCGGCCGGCGACCTCGTGGGGAGCGGGTCGTGAGCGTCGGTGTCGTCGACGGCCCGGTCGGCGTCGACCTCGGGGCACCCGTCGCCCGGGCGAACCCGGTCGCCAAGCTCGCCGTGGCGACGGCCATCTCGTTCGCCCTGCTCCTGTCGGTCGACGCCGTCACCGCGGCGGTCGCGCTCGCGCTCGAGCTCGTCGCGCTGCCGCTGTGCGGGATCGGCGCCCGCGGTCTGCTGCGCCGCGGCTGGGTGGTCCTCGCCGGCGCCCTGCCCGCCGGGGTCGCCACGGCCCTGCTCGGGGTCGACTCCGGTGCGGTGCTCGCGCGCCTCGGACCGGTGAGCGTCACCGACGGCTCGGCGACGAGCGGCATGGCGATCACCCTGCGGGTCCTCGCGATCGGGCTGCCCGGCGTCGTCCTGCTCGCGACGACCGACCCGACGGACCTCGCCGACGCGCTCGCGCAGCGGCTGCGGCTGCCGCACCGGTTCGTGCTGTCGGCGCTCGCCGCGATGCGGCTGCTCGGGGTGCTCGGCGAGCAGTGGCAGGCCCTCACGGCGGCCCGCCGGGCCCGCGGGCTCGGCGACGACGGCCCCGTCGGCCGGGTCCGGACGGCGTTCGGCCAGGTCTTCGCGCTGCTCGTCCTGGCGCTGCGCCGGGCCGCGGTCCTCGCGACGACGATGGAGTCCCGTGGCTTCGGTGCCGTCGAGCACCGGACGTGGGCGCGGCCGAGCCGGTTCGGCGCCCGCGACGTGCTCGTCGTCCTCGGCGGCCTGGCCATCGCGGTCGCCGCCACCGCCGCCGGGGTCGCCGCCGGGACGTGGCGGCTGCTGCTCACCTGACCGCTCGGCGGCCGTCGATCCGAGCCGATCCGAGCCGAGCCGAGCCGAGCCGAGCGGACGAAAGGCGGCTCCGTCGGACTCGCAGGGGTCTGGTCCGACGGAGCCGCCTCCCGCTGCCGGCGCCGATGGCGACACGCCGGGGCGCCGGCGGACCGGAGGACGGGGCGTTCCATCCGGTCCGGTCAGGGGTCAGGTGCCGCTCGGCACGACGGTCATGGTGGGTTCACCAGCCGCAGCGCGAGCGTCGGGCACGCCTGGACGGCCCGCTTCGCACCGTCGAGGATCTCGTCGACGACCGGGACCCCCCGGTCGACGACCGGGTAGCCCCACTCGTCGAGCCGGACGGCCTCGGGCAGCACCTCGGCGCACAGCCCGTGCGCCTTGCACATCGGCCAGTCCACCCGCAGGGTCGGGCCGCTCGGGCGCGCTGCCGGGGCGGCCGCGACGCTCTGCCAGCCGGACGGCGACGACAGCCGCGGCACGGCGGGCCCGGCGGCCGGCGGCTCGTGGAACCCGAGCGGCGGTCCGGCGTACCCGTTGTCGCGGCGCAGGTCGCGCCGCCTCGGCAGTTCGGTCACACCGTCACCCCGCTGGCGATCTCGCAGAAGCCGCGCTCGTGCGCGGTGACCTCGTGGGCGAAGTTCACCAGCAGCGACCGGACGAGCCGAGCGGTGCCGTCGGGATGCGCGCACGCACCGCGGCCGGTCACGGTCCCGATGAGCTGGTCGATCCGTTCGGTCGCGTCGGGCCCGGCGCCGCCGGCGAGCCGCTTGCAGGCCTCGGCGAGCGCCGGCAGGCCGTTCTTGCAGGGGCCGCAGCGACGCGCGCTCTGACCGGCGAGATAGTCCACGACGGCCGCCGTCAGCGTGACCGGGCACGACCGGCGGTCCAGCGGCAGGACGATACCTGCGCCGAGGGTGGCTCCGACGGCGCCGAGGTCGGCCCTGCTCATCCGCCGGGTCCTCGCCTGGTGCGGGGCGAGCCACGTGCCGTGGTACCCACCCAGGAGCACGGTGATGTCGGGCTCGTAGCCGCACAACCGCAGCACCTCGGCGAGCGACGTGCCGAGCGGCACCTCGAGGACGACGCCGCCGGGCCCGTCGCCGGCGACCGTGAGCAGCGTCGTCCCGGGCTCGTCGGCAGTCCCGACCGCGGCGAACCGCCCGGGACCGAGCGCCACGAGTGCGGCCGCCTGGGCGAACGTCTCGGCGTTGGACAGCAGCGTCGGCCGGCCGCGGTACCCGCTGACCGCCTCCGGCTCCCAGGCCGTGACCGGCAGGTTCTCCCGACCCTCGAGCATCTCGATGACCGCGCGGGCCTGGCCGCCGACGAAGCCGCCGGACGTCTCGACGACCTCGTACCGCACGCCCTGCCCGGATTCCGTGCGCTCAGCGATCGCGGCCTCGACGCACGGCAGTACCGCCGGTCGCTCACCCGGGACCACGACATGGATCAGCTTGACACCCAGCGCACGCGCCACGATCTGCGCGCCGTCGAGGACGAGGTGGGGAGCGGTCATCATCAGCGCGCTGTCCTTCGCGCTGCCCGGCTCGCCCTCGCTCGCGTTGACGACGAGCACGCGGCGCCGTCCGGACTCCACGGCGGTGGCGACCTTGCGTGCGAACGGGAAACCAGCCCCGCCGCGGCCACGGATCTGCGTCGTCGTCAGCAGCGCGAGCAGGTCGCGCGCCGGCAGGTGCGGCGGCTCGGCCCAGGTCGCACGGTGCTCCACGAGCCCGGGCCCGTGCTGGATCCCCGACAGCAGCCGCTGCCCGACGATGACAGCGATGTCGGACGCGTAGCCGGCCCGCGCCACGACGTAGCCGGTCATGCCGCGTACTTCCGTTCCTGGCTCAGCGTCGCGAACCGCACGACGAGGCAGGCCGCGACCAGCCCGATGCTCGCGACCGTCGTCCCGAGCCCCCACGACGTCGACGTCGCGTCGGTGCCCAGCCCGATCCCGTGGACGACGCCGGCCGCCCACGCCGCGTAGGAGGTCAGATGGATGCCCCGCCACATCCGGTGGTCGAGCCGCTGCCGGACCAGGCTGGTCGCCACGACGACGGCGATCGCGTCCACGGCGAGCGCCCCGAGGCTCACCCAGAGCGTCTCGTAGGACCCCGCGAACGGCACGAACACGTCGATCCAGCGGATGTCGACGAACGTGTGGACGACCGCGGTGACGCAGTGCGCGACGAGCAGCGCGACGGTGATGAGCGAGACGTTGCGGTGCAACGCCTGGGTCGCGAACCGGGGCCACGCCCGGTTGCCCGCGCGGGCGGTCGAGAAGACGCCGAGCGCCGTCGAGATCGTCAGGAGCGCCAGGAGGACCATCCCGGTCCCGCGCATGAGGTACCAGACGAGCTTCTCGTCGGCGAAGACGTCGAGCATCAGCGGTTCACCGCCGCGGCGAGGTCGCCCTCGACGGGCCAGCCGGCGAGGTGGACCACCCGTCCGTCGCGACCGACGAGGCGGGCCGCGAGGTCCCGCTCGACGAGCCACTCGACGGCATCCGGACCGAGGACCACCGACGCGGTCGCCGCGGTGTTCGCCTCGACGGCGGACCGCGCCGTCACGCTCACGGTCCGCCAGCCGCCCTCTGCCGGCCGCCCGGTGCGCGGGTCGAGCAGGTGGTGCACGCCCTCGCCGCCGCGCTGCCAGCGCCGGTGCACGACGGACGAGGTCGCGAGCCCGCCACGGTCGAGCAGGACCGTCTGCTGGGGCGGGTCGTCGGGCCGCTCGGCGATCGTCACCGGCCACTCGACCGGACCCGCGGGTGTGCCGCCGCGCCCCTGGGTGCCGTGCGCGGCGTGGTCCGGCAGCCCGACGGCGATGTCGCCGCCGAGGCTGACGATGCACGCGATCCCGGCCCCGGCGAGGTCCGCCGCGAGCAGGTCGCTCGCGAACGCCTTGCCGGTCGCCCCGAGGTCGAGCGCCGTGCCGTACGGCACGAGCAGCGCGCCGTCCGGGTCGGTCTCGACGGCCCGCCACGCGTCAGGGACCGCGGGCAGCGGGACCGCCGCGGGGTCGTCGCTGCGCGAGCGGACCTCGCCGAGGTCGGCGTCGTAGCCGAGCGCGACGAGACTGCGGCCCAACGTCGGGTCCACGAGCCCGTCGGTCTCCTCCGCGGCCCAGAGCGCGGCCTCGACGGCACGGACGAGGAGCGGGTCGACCCGCACCCGGCGGCCGGCCGCGGTGTTCGCCCGGGTCAGGTCGGAGTCGGCGCGGAACCGGCTGCACGTGCGGTCGACGTCCTCGAGGAGGGTCTGCGCCCGCTGCCGGGCCTCGACGATCCGGTCCCCCTGCGCGACGCCCAGCTGCACGTAGGTGCCGAGCGCGCGCCACGTCGACTCGGCGAAGGTGTGCTCGCCCGGGCGGGCGGTGAGGGTCACGTCGGTCAGGAGCCGGACGACGTCGTCGGCTTGGGCTTGGGCGTCGTGGTCGACGTCGTCGGCTTGGGGGCGGTGGTCGTCGTCTTCCTCGTGGTCGTCGTCGTGCGCGGCCTCGTCGTCGTGGTGGCGCGGGGCTTGGCGGACGTCGTCGTCCGGCGGGCGGCGGCGGTCGTCGAGGTCCGGGGCGCCTGGGTTCTCACGGCCTTCGTCGTCGTGCCGGTCTTCGGCGTCGTGGTCGTCGACTCCTGCGCCTCGGCCTCCTGCGACTCGGCCTCCTGCGGCTCGGACTCTTGCGTCACTGTCGTCGTGGACCCCGGTTCGGCGGCGAGGCCGGCGCCGGCGGCCTCGGCGACCTGGAGCTGGAGCGACTCCTTCTGCTGCGTCGCCTGCGCCGCCAGAGCCGTCATGAGCCCGGTCGCTGCGACAGCCGCGGCGGTGAGGCCGCCGGTCAGCCCGGAGACCAGGCGCAGGGTCCGGTCCCGGTCCTTCGTCGTGACTGTCTTCATGGCTCCAGCATCCCCGGGGCGAGGTGAAGGCGCGCTCAGCGCTTGGTCAAAGCCAGGTCAAGACGTGCCGTCCGGATGTAGTAGTGGTCCGAGGTCGCGCCGACGTCGCGGCCACGTCGCCGTGAGTCGGGTGTCGGCTCGTCCGGGCCCGGACTTTACCCCGAGGTGACTCTGCGTGACCATGCCGGGGGTCGCGTGGTGGATCTCCCCTTGACGCAGTCTTGACAGTCCTACGACGCCCCCATGACGACGGCCCGGCGAGAGTGAGGGCCGCGCTCGCCGCGGTCCGTGGTCGCACCCGTCCGGGTGCGGGGCCGCGCCCCGTCGCACCGGAGGACCCGTGACCACCCGCACCGCTCCCGTCGTCGCCCTCGGAGCCGTCGTCGGCGTCGTGCTCGCGACCGTCGCCTACGTCACCGTGACCGCTGACCCCGCCCCGACCAAGGTCGCCCGGGTGTCCGTCGAGGTCGCCGCCGAGCCGACCGCCGAGCCGACCGCGGAGCCGACTGCGGAGCCGACCGGGGAGCAGGCGGTCGGGGTCACCGGCGAGGCGACGAGCGAGGCCCCTGACGAGGCCACGAGCGAACCCGCCGGTGAGGACTCGGGCGAGCCCTCCGACGAGGCCACCGACGAGGCCACGAGCGACGAGCCGAGCCACGAGTCCTCGGACGAGGCGACCGAGCCCTCGGACGATGCGGGCGCCGAGCACTCCGACGAGCCCACGGCGTCGGCGACCCACGACGACGACGGGGACGACGCCACGGGCACGCACGACCCCGACGACGACGGCCACGGCCCGGGTGACGACCACGACGACTGAGGTCGCCCCGCGACGCGTCGCGGCGGTGCCGCCGCGCCGCGCCGCGCCGGGTCCGGCCGGCCGCACGGCGTCGTCAGGCCGCACCCCCGAGCACCACGCGCACGAGCGCGCCGCCGAGCTGGGACGTCCCGAGCTCGAGGCTGCCGCCGGACGCGATCGCCAGCCGTCGCACGATGTCGAGGCCGAGCCCCGACGAGCCCGCCCCCGAGCGGCCGCGGGCGACCACGTCCCCCGCCGGCATGCCTGCGCCGCCGTCCTCGACGCTCAGCACGACGTCGCCGTCGCCGCGGGCCACGACCCAGACGGTGAGGGCCACGCCCTCGTCGGTGTGGGCGAACACGTTGTCCACGAGGACGTCGACGATGTCCGCGAGGTCGGAGGCGTCGAGCCTGGCCCGCAACGGTCGTTCGGGCGCGAAGAGCTGGAGCGGGCGGCCCTGGTCGTCGGCGAGCGCCGACCAGAACTGCACCCGCTCGGCGACGACGCGGCCGACGTCGCACGAGGCGCCCGGCTGCGTCCGGGTCGGCCGGCGGGTGTCGTGGACGATCGCGTCGACCGTGCGCTCGAGCGCGCTCACGTGGGTCCGCAGCCGGTCGGCGACCTCCGGGTCGTCGACGCTCTCGCTGTCCAGCCGCAGCGCGGTGACCGGCGTCCGGAGCCGGTGCGAGAGGTCCGCGACGGCGTCCCTCTCGGCCGCGAGGAGCTGCTGGACGCGCTCGGCGAGCCCGTTGAGGGCGCCGGCGAGGGCGACGACCTCGGGCGGGCCCTTCTCCGCGACGCGGGTGTCGAGCCGGCCGGCCCGCATGGCCTCCGCCGCGGCGGCCACCTGGAGCAGCGGCCGGCTGACCCGGGCGGCGAGCCGGCCCGCGGCGAGGACGGCCGCCACGAGGAGGAGGAACGCCAGGACGCCGAGGGTCACCCACGCCCGGACCACACCCACGCGCAGCTCGGCGGCCGGGATGACCGCCCGGACGACGAGCGTCCCGCGTCCGGAGATGGTGACGACGTAGACGACGGCGTGCGTCCGGGTGCGCACGGTCTGCGCGGTGCCGTCGACGCGGGCCGCGACGAGCCCGGGGTCGTTCGCGGGCGGCAGCGGGCCGAGGATGCTCCCGTCCGGGAAGACGACGGTCGGCTGCGGGGCGGTGCCGGGCCGGTCGGCCGAGCAGTCCCGGAACGACGCATCGCGCCGCACCGGGTCGGTGACGCTGGTCGCGACCCCGGCGATGCACTGCGCCTGGACGGTCGTGGTCCGGATCGCCCGGTCCTCGGCGAGCGTGCGGACGAGCAGCCCGAGCGGGATGACGAAGGCGAGGACGACCGCTGATGTCGTGGCAGCCACCAGCAGGGAGAGCCTGCGGCGCACCGGCGCCGGCCTCAGGCGTCCTCGGGAGCCGCCAGGCGGACCCCGACACCGCGCGCGCTGTGCAGGTACCGCGGCTCCGCGGCCGTCTCGCCGAGCTTGCGGCGCAGCCACGA
>DAIOGQ010000195.1:6115-7684 GCA_036745175.1 Kineosporiaceae bacterium | reverse complement strand
GCGTGCTGGTCGTAGCGCAGGATGCCCAGGCCGCTGCCGGTCTCGGCGACGAGCACCTCGTGGCCGTCGCGGTCGTCGAGGCGGTACTCGCGGTACCCGAGGAAGGTGAAGTGGTCGTCGGCCAGCCAGCGGAGCAGCTGGGTGGCCTCCTCGACCTCGTCGGCGGGCAGCCCGGCCGGTGGCTCGGCGGCGAGCGCATCGGCGGTGTCACGGGCCCGCTGCTGCATCCGCGGCCAGTCCTCGACCGAGACCCGGACGTCCTCGAGGACGTCGTGCAGCCGTGCCGTGATCTGCTCGACGTGCGCCGGGTCGGTCTCGCGGTCGATCTCGACGTGGATCCACGACTCCACGAGACTGTCGCGGGCGTGCTCGCCGGACGACCAGCCGTTGACCGAGACGTCGAGCACCTCGAGGAGCGCGCCGGCGATGTCGCGACGGACGACGACCTGCGGGTGGACGACGAGGTGGATCGCCCGGTCCTGGCGGCTCAGCTCGGCGCTGACGGAGTCCACGAGGAACGGCATGTCGTCGGTGACGATCTCGACGACCGTGTGACCGCACGACCACGCGTGCTCGTCGACGGTCGGGGTGAAGACGCGCACGTTCGCCGTCCCCTGCGGGCGGCTCGACGCGAGCTGGCGGTGCGAGAGCGCGGCGCCCGCGAGGTCGACGGGGTCGCGCTCCGCGAGGTCCTCCAGCGAGGCGTGGCGGAAGTAGCGACCGATGAGCTGGCCGAGGTTGGGCTCCCGGCAGCCCTGGCGCAGGCCGGCCTCGGTGGCCCGGTCGAGGATCTGCGAGCGTTCGCCGTCCTGTGTGTGCGTCATCGCACGCCCCACTCCGTACCTCTCCCGCGACGTGCGCCGTTGCACGCCGTTCCTCGACGATACCCACGCTGGGACACTCCACCGCGGTCCGGACACCGCCCGCCGGGCGGTCGTGACAGTTCCACCTCACCCTGTCGGCGGATCGGCAGCAGATCTGGAGCCCGGCCCGGCCACGCGCGACCGGATCGCTAGGCTGCGCGGCGGACCCATGCGCCCGGCTCCGACGCGCTGGAACGACCCGGGAGGACCCACGTGCGCCTGACGGCCGACATCCGCTACGACGCCGACCCGGACGCCGTCTTCGGGATGCTCTGCGACCCGGCGTTCCAGGAGCAGCGGTGCGTCGCCACCGGGGCCCTGGAGCACGAGGTCGTCGTCGAGGAGTTCGACGACGGCGGGACCACCATCACCTCCCGCCGGACGATGCCCACCGACGAGGTGCCGGAGTTCATCCGCACCTTCGTCGGCCGGACCCTCGTCGTCGCGGAGATCCAGGACTGGACGGGTCCGGACGCCGACGGCGCCCGCGACGGCACGCTCGTCCTCGAGATCACGGGCGCACCGGTCCGGATGACCGGGTCGCTGCGCCTCGTCGCCGAGGGCCCGGGCACGGTCGAGGTCATCGACTGCGACCTCAAGGCGGCCGTGCCTCTCGTCGGCGGCAAGATCGAGAGGTCCGTCGAGCCGGCGATCCGGTCCGCGATCCGGGTCGAGGAACGCACCGGGCGGGCCTGGCTCGCCCGGG
>DAIOGQ010000195.1:0-6015 GCA_036745175.1 Kineosporiaceae bacterium | reverse complement strand
ATCCGGTCCGCGATCCGGGTCGAGGAACGCACCGGGCGGGCCTGGCTCGCCCGGGGCTGACACCCTCGCCGTCCCGCGCGCCGACACCCTCGACGTCCCGCTCACCGTCCTGCGCGCCGTCCCGCTCAGCCCTGGTGCGGGTAGCGGTGGTCGGTCGGCGGCACGAACGTCTCCTTGATCGAGCGGGTCGACGTCCACCGGAGCAGGTTCTGCAGAGCGCCGGCCTTGTCGTTCGTGCCCGAGGCACGTGCACCGCCGAACGGCTGCTGGCCGACGACGGCGCCGGTCGGCTTGTCGTTGACGTAGAAGTTGCCCGCGGCGTAGCGCAGCACCTCCTGCGCCTCGACGATCGCCTGCCGATCCTGGGCGATGACCGCCCCGGTCAGCGCGTACGGCGCGATCGACTCCATCTGCCGCAGGACGCGGTCGTACTGCCGGTCGGGGAACACGTGGACGGCGAGGATCGGGCCGAAGTACTCGGTGGAGAACATCTCGTCCGTCGGGTCGGCGCCGACGACGACGGTCGGCCGGACGAACCAGCCCTCACGGTCGTCGTACGTCCCGCCCGCGACGACGTCGAGCCCGGACGTCTTGTGCGCCCGGTCGATGGCCGCGGAGTGCGTGGCGAACGCGCGGTCGTCGATGACCGCACCCATGAAGTTCGACAGGTCGGTCACCGGCCCCTGCGTCAGCGACTCGGTCGCCGCGACGAGCCCACCCTCGAGGCGGCGCCACACCGAGCGTGGCACGTAGGCCCGCGAGGCCGCCGAGCACTTCTGGCCCTGGTACTCGAAGGCGCCGCGCACGAGCGCCGTCCGGAGCACGTCGACGTCGGCCGACGCGTGGGCGACGACGAAGTCCTTGCCGCCGGTCTCCCCGACGATCCGCGGGTAGCCGCGGTAGGTGTCGAGGTTCTGCGCGACGGCGCGCCAGAGGGTCTTGAACGTCGGCGTCGAGCCGGTGAAGTGGATCCCGGCCAGGTCGGGGTCAGGCAGGACGACGTCGGACACCGCGATCCCGTCGCCCGTCACAAGGTTGATGACGCCGGGCGGCAGGCCGGCCGCTTCGAGGAGCCGCATCGTGAAGTGGGCCGCGAACTGCTGCGTGTGAGCAGGTTTCCAGACGACGACGTTGCCCATCAGGGCCGGCGCGGTCGGCAGGTTCCCGCCGATCGCGGTGAAGTTGAACGGCGTCACCGCATAGACGAAGCCCTCGAGCGGGCGGTGGTCCGTACGGTTCCAGATGCCCTTGCTGTTCACCGGCGGCTGCTCCTCGAGCACCCGCCGGGCGAACATGACGTTGAAGCGCCAGAAGTCGATGAGCTCGCAGGCGGCGTCGATCTCGGCCTGGTAGACGGTCTTGCTCTGGCCGAGCATCGTCGCGGCGTTGAGCGTCTGCCGCCACGGGCCGGACAGCAGCTCGGCGGCCTTGAGGAAGATGGCCGCCCGGTCCTCGAAGGACATCGCGCGCCACCCGGGCGCGGCGGCCTTGGCCGCCGCGACGGCGGCCGCTGCGTCGTCCTTCGTCGCCAGCCGCAGGGTCCCGAGGACGTGCCGACGGGCGTGCGGCTGGACGACGTCGAGCTTGCGGCCCGACCCCATCACCGCGCGGCCGCCGATCGTCATCGGCAGGTCGATCCTGGCCGACGCGAGGTCGGCGAGGGCCGCCTCCACGGCGGCACGCTCGGGGCTGCCGGGGGCGTAGTCCCGGACCGGCTCGTTGATCGGGACGGGGACGGAGGTCACGGCGTCCATCGGGGGGACCTTCCTGCTGCGGGTCGAGGCGGGAGTCGTCGGGGCAGGCACATGCTGCTCGCCCGGACGGCGCTGGACCAGCCGGGCGCGCCGCGGGGGAACGGCGCGCGAGGCATGATTCATGGGATGAATATTGGTATACAACGCTGCATGCATCAAGTCCCGATCATCGACGGACGCCGGCAGGTCGGTGGGCGGGTGTTGGATGACGGCGTGACCGGCAGCCCGGACGACGGCGAGGCTCCCCCGCCCGCGGCGACGCGCGTCGTCAGCGGGCCCGACGGCCCCGTGCGAGTGCGGGTCCTGCCGGGCGTCCGGGCCCCGCGCGGCGTCCGCCGTCCGGTGCTCGTCGCCTTCCACGGGTGGACCGACTCCGGCGAGTGCTTCGCGCCGCTCGCCGAGGCGCTGGGCCGGCGCTGGACCGTCGTAGCGCCCGATGCCCCTGGTCACGGCGGCACGCCGTGGCCGGCCGCCGCCGAGTACGTCGTCGCCGACCACCTCGCAGGCGCGGTCGCCGTCCTCGACGCACTCCCCCGGCTCACCGGCCGGCGGGCGCCGGTCGTCGTCCTCGGGCACTCGATGGGGGCGCTCACCGCGGCCCGCGTCGCAGCGGCCCGGCGGGGCGTCGTCCGGCACCTCGTCCTGGAGGACCCGGCCCGCACGACGTTGCATGCCGCACGCTCGTCGACGGCCTGGCACAGCTGGCTCAGCGCCTTGCAGGAGGAGGACGACGCTGCGCGCGCGGACTCCTCGCGGCGCAGCGACCCGACCTGGCCGGAGGACGAGCGGGGGCCGTGGGCGCGCAGCAAGGCGGAGGCCGACCTCCGGCACCTCGAGGTCCCCGTCGACTGGGGCGAGCCGCTCATGGCCCTGCTCGCCGAGGTGGCCTGCCCGGTGACGCTCGTCCGCGGCCGGCCCGACCGCGGCGGGATCGTCTCGATGACCGGGGCCCGTCGGTGCGCGTCCGTCTGCGCGGCCGGCTGCGACGTCGTCGCGCTCGATGCCGGCCACAACCCGCGGCGCGAGGCCCGGGCACCGTTCGTCGCGGTGCTCGGCGCGGTGCTCGGGCGGTACGAGCGCTGAGGAGCAGGCGGCTCGCCTCGGTGCCGGTGCCGGGTGCCGGGATCTTGAGTGCGCAACATGTTGTGGTGCAACGGTTCTGGGCCTGTGGACGGCGATCGGTGGTTGTCGGACCCGGCCTCTACCGTGGCGGTTGTGGGTAGGGATGAGCAGGAGTTCGAGGTGGTGGCCGGCGGGATGCCGGTCGCTGGGTCGGATGCTGCTGAGTCGGGTGCTGCCGATGATGGGTGCGACGCGTTCGCGGGCCTGCACGACGTGCTGCGCGGCGTGGAGACGGTCGGCGCCGGGGTGGAGGCGGTGGTCTCGGCGGCGGGTCGGTCGTGGTCGTTGGGTGATGAGCAGGTTCGGGGTGCGGTGGAGGATCTGACCCGGTTGGCGGCGCGGGTGGAGGCTGCCCGGTTGGCGGTGATCCGGGTGTTGGACGGGCGGGCGGGTGCGGTCGCGGGGGCGTCGGCGGGTCGGGTGGCGGCGACGTTCCTGGTCGGGCGGTCGCATGTGGACCCGGGGCGGGCGGCGGCCGATGTCGCGGCGGCGCACGCGTTGGACGCCGAGTCCGGGACGTTGCCGGTGGTGGGGGCGGCGCTGGCCGACGGGTCGATCTCGAAGGACCACGCAGTGGCGTGCGTGAAGGCCGCCGCGAAGCTGCCGAAGCGGCTGCAGCAGGTCACCGTCACCGTCGACCCGGCCGACCCTGCCGACCCGGCCGACCCGGCCGACCCGGCCGACCCGGCCGGCGCGGCCCTGCGGGACGACCTGGACCTGCCCGACGCAGCGTCGGGTACCGGGGACTGGGCTGCCGGGGGGTCGGGTGCCGGGGGGCCGGTGGTGCTGTCCGGGTTGGGGGTCGCGGACCGGTGGCTGGCCCGGCAGGCCCGCCGGTTCGGGGTCCGGGAGGTGGGTCCGCTCGCCGAGCAGCTGGTGGTGCTGCTGGCCCCGGACCGCCGGGAGCGGTTCGACCGGGACGCGGATCTGCGGCGGGGGGTGTCGTGGGTCCGGGACGCCACCGGGATGGGGGTGTTGCGGGCGCAGCTGACCCCGGCGGACGCGGTCGTGATGGACGCGCTGCTGGCCGCGGTGTCCGCCCCTCACCCGGCCCGGACCTGCCTGACCAGGAACGACAGCCCCGGTGAGCAGCTCTCGGGCAGCAACGGCGACGACGAGGTTGCGGGTGCGGGTGCGGGTGCGGGTGAGCAGTTGACCCTGGTCCGGGACGAACGGACCCGGGCGATGCGCCAGTACGACGGCCTGATGGCCCTGCTCCGGGCCGGCCTGGCCACCCGCAGCCCGGCCCGCGCGCCCGGCGCCGATCCGGCGCCGGCTCGGGCCGCGTCACCACCCGGCAGCAACGGCGACGACCACGACAACCACGGCGACAACCACGGCGACAACCACGACGACAACCACAGTGGCGGCCACCCGGACGCCGGCAGCCGCGACGGGGGACTCGCGGTGGCGCCGTTCCCGCCGGTCACGATCCTGGTCACCGCCACCCCCGAACAGGTCCTCGCCGCCGGCCTGGCCGCCGAGCAGACCTCGCCAGCGGCCACCGCGAGCGGGTCGGCTGCCGGCCGCGGGCAGCCACCGCCGTGGCCGCGAGCGCTGGCCCCCGGACCCGATCCCGTCCCCGACGGACCCGGTCCCGGACCCGGTCCCGGATGCGGACCCGGACGCGGCGCGGGACGTGGCGCGGGCCGCGGGGCTGGCGCACGTCCAGCACACCGGACCCGTCCGCGCGCAGACCCTGGCGCTGCTGGCGTGCTCGGCCACCCTGCAACGGGTCCTGCTCGCCCCCACCGGTGCACCCCTGGACGTCGGCCGGACCCAACGCTTGGCCACCACCGCCCAACGCCGGGCGCCCGCGACGGCGGCTGCGTCATCCCGGCCTGCGGCTGCCCCCACGAGGGCACCGACGCCCACCACCTACGCCCCTGGTCGACCGGCGGCACCACCGACCTGACCAACCTGGTCAGCCTCTGCCCGGCCCACCACCAACAGGTCCACGCCGGCATCTGGGACATCCAGATCCACGACGGCACCCCCTGGACCCGACCCCCGTCCTGGATCGACCCCCACCGCCGACCCACCCGCAACACCCTCCACCGCCACACCCACGACGCCACCCGGATCGGACAACAACTCCGACTCGCCCTCGACAACGACGAGCCGGGCGACCGAGCTGCGGGCTGAGGTGCGACGCCGCCGTGCGAGCTCACGTGGACCGGGCGCAGGAGGCCCGATGTCGTGGCGCTGCAGCCGGCTCGCTAGCCCGCCGACGGCGTCGGTCGCCGTCTTCCGCATCGCGTCGTCCGGGCATCGCGACCCCTTCCGGACAGCGGCTCCGAGAACCTCACGCCGAGCACGTCAGCTCGAGCGGGCGCGCAGCTCGATCCGGCGGCCGCGGGCGCGGGCGGTGCCTGCCGTGCCCTGGTTGCCGCGGGTCCGCACGGTGATGACGGTCCGGTCGGCGCGGAAGAGGTCGTGGGAGAACTCGATCGGCACACCGCCGTCGTCGCGCGTCGTCCGCGTGATCGACAGCAGGGCCGATCCGGTGGCGGTGCCGAGCACCGCGGCCTCGTCGTGGCTCGCCTCGATGACCTCGATCCGCTCCTCGGCCTCCGCCGGGTCGACGCCGTACCGGCGGGCGAGCAGCTCGTAGATCGAACCGCCGAGGCTCTGCTCGAGCAGGTCCGGGAACCGGCCCGCGGGGAAGCGGGCGTGCTCCAGGGAGATCGGTGCGCCGTCCGCGAGCCGGATCCGCACGACGTCGTGGACGAAGGCGCCGCGCTCGATCCCGAGGGCCCGGGCGGTCAGGTCGTCGGCCGCCACGACCGCCGCCGACAGCACCCGGGACCCGGCGAGGAAACCCTGGTCCCGCAGCAGTGCGGGGACGCCGACGATCCGCGACAGGTCGCGGGAGACCTTCGTCGTCGTGACGAAGGTGCCGCCGCCACGGCCGGGCACCCGCCGCAGGAACCCGGCGCGTTCGAGGGCCGACAGCGCCTGCCGCAACGTCGAGCGGCTCACCCCGAACGCGACAGCCAGGTCCCGCTCGGCCCCGAGCCGCTCGCCGCCCCGCAGCGCGCCGGACTCGATGCGTTCGAGGAGCCGGCGCCGCACCTCGTCCGCGGCGGGGCCGAGCGCGGAGGGCGCAGCGGACGCCGGCGACGCAGGTGCCACCGGC
>DAIOGQ010000194.1:0-7741 GCA_036745175.1 Kineosporiaceae bacterium | reverse complement strand
ACCGCGATGAGCCCCGGGATCCGGGAGCAGCACGACGAGTTCCCGCTCATCGCCGACCCGGACGGCAAGATGGTCGTGGGCCAGTTCGGCCTGTCGATCCCCGACTTCCTCGCCGGCTTCGACGGCACGGTCGAGGAGGGCGACATCCTCATGACGTCGGACCCCTACGCCTGCGGCGCCGCGATCAGCCACGCGAACGACTGGCTCGTCGTCATGCCGATCTTCCACTCCGGCCGGATCGTCGGCTGGGCCGCCATGTTCGGCCACATGACGGACGTCGGCGGCAAGGTCCCCGGCTCACTGCCGACGGACGCCACGTCGATCTTCGAGGAGGGCGTGCTCATCCCGCCGTTCAAGCTCTACCGCCGAGGTGAGCTGAACAGCGAGATGCTCGCGCTCATCCTCAACCAGGTGCGGATGAAGGAGTGGAACCGCAGCGACCTCAACGCGATCGTGGCCGCCTGCCGAACCGCCGCCCGCCGCGTCGTCGAGCTGTGCGACCGGTTCGGCCCCGACACGTACATCTCCACGCTCAACGCGTTGCTGGCGCGCAACTTCGCCGCGATGAAGCAGCTCATCGCGACGACGATCCCGGCGGACGAGACCCTCACGTTCACCGACTACATCTGCGACGACGGCATGGGCTTCGGGCCCTACAAGATCCACTGCTCGATGTACCGGGAGGGTGACGGTGTCGTCCTCGACTTCACCGGGACCGACCCGCAGTCGCCGGGCTCGATCAACTACTACCTCAACGAGAACCTCTACAAGATGTTCTTCGGGATCTACATGATCATGGTCTTCGACCCGCAGATCCTGTGGAACGACGGCTACTACCCGCTCGTCGACGTCCGGATCCCGCAGGGCACGCTGCTCAAGCCGGACTACCCCGCCGCCCTGTCGTGCCGGACCCACGGCCTGGGCCGGATCTTCGACATCCTGGGTGGCCTGCTCGGCCAGCGGCAGCCGGAGTTCCTCTGCGCGGCCGGCTTCTCGTCGTCCCCGCACCTGATGTACTCCGGGCACCGCACCGACACCGGCGAGTGGTTCCAGCTCTACCAGATCGGCTTCGGCGGCATCCCGGGCCGGCCGTTCGGCGACGGCCCCGACGGGCACTCGCTGTGGCCGTCGTTCACCAACGTGCCCAACGAGTTCCTCGAGGCGTACTTCCCGCTGCGGATCGAGAGGTACGAGACCGTGGCGGACTCCGGCGGCCCGGGCTTCTTCCGCGGCGGCAACGGCGTCGACATCGCCTACCGGTTCCTCGAGCCGGGCACCGTCTCGATCCACGACGACCGCTGGTTCACCTACCCGTGGGGCGTCAACGGCGGCGAGCCGGGGCAGCGTTCCCGCAAGTGGCTGGATCGGGTCGACGGCGGCCGCGAGATGCTGCCGAGCAAGTGCGACAACGTGAAGGTCGAGGTCGGCGACGTCCTGCACTACGTCACGTGGGGCGGCGGCGGGTTCGGCGACCCGTACACCCGCGATCCGGCGCTCGTCGCGCTCGAGGTCCGGCGCGGCCTCGTCACCGCGGACGGCGCGAGGCGCTACGGCGTCGTCCTCACCGGGGACGGCGCGGTCGACGAGACCGCGACGACGACGTTGCGGGAGCGGCTCACGAGCGAGCGCGGCCCGACGCAGGTGTTCGTCCTCGGACCGAGCATCGACGAGCTGCGCGAGCGGTGCCTGGCCGAGACGGGCCTGCCCGCCCCGAAGCCTCCCGTCTTCCGCCGGGTGGCAGGCCGCGCCTGACGGACCGCCGGCTGATCCGGCAACGGATCTGGCAACGGATCTGGCAACGGATCTGGCAACGGATCTGGCAACGGATCGAGCACCCCGGACGTTCTACCGGGTGCCGGGCAGGAACGAGGTACCTCGATGACGTGTCCGGCGGACGCGAGCGGTCGCCCCACCGCCGCGTCGGGCGGCGCGTCCCCTCCCCGTGGGGGCGCGCCGTCCGGGCCGGCCCCGGCCAGCGACCTGCAGGCCGACTACGCGGCTCACGGCTTCGCCGTCCGGCTCGGTTTCGGATCCCGACCCGCTGTCCTCGTCGTCGACGTGGCGATGGCCTACCTCGATCCCGCGTCCCCGTTGTACGCCGGGGTCGAGGAGGCCGTCGCGTCGGCGGCCCGGGTCGTCGACGCAGCCCGGGCCGCCGGACATCCCGTCGTCCACTCCCGGGTCGTCATCGCCCCCGACGGGTCGGACGCCGGTCACTTCTGGCGCAAGGTCCCGTCGCTGCGCGTCTTCGTCGCGGGCAGCCCACTCGCAGAACCCGTCCCTGCGCTCGCACCCCGGTCCGGCGAGGTCGTCGTCACGAAGCAGTACGCCTCGGCCTTCTTCGGCACCGGTCTCGCGGCCACCCTGCACCGCCTCGGCGTCGACACGGTCGTCGTCGTCGGCCTGACGACGAGCGGCTGCGTCCGGGCGAGCGCCCTCGACGCCCTCCAGTACGGGTTCGTGCCCGTCGTCGTGGCCGACGCCGTCGGGGACCGCGACCCGCGCCCGCACGAGGCGAACCTGCTCGACCTGCAGGCCAAGTACGCAGACGTGGTCGACGAGGCCGAGGCCGTCGCCGAGCTGCGGCGGCTCGCCGGCGAGCTCAGCGGAAGCTGACCGTCACGGTGACCGTCTTCTTGCTCCCGGCCGGCCGCAGCTCGAGGACGGCGAGCCGGCCGCCGACGCTGACGGTGCACGAGCGCCGTCCGCTCGGGGTCGCCGTACCGAGCGTGCAGTCGCGCTTCTTGAGCCTCGCGACGAGCTTGTCAGCCGTCTTGCCGGCACCGACGGTCGCCGACGCGGCCTGACCGGTCAGCGGGTCGAGGACACCCTCGGTGACGCAGCCGACCCGCACGACCTTCGCCGTGGGTCCGGCCGCCTCCTGCATGACGGCCAGCAGCCAGGCCTCGAGCGACGAGCCGTCCGCGACCTGGGCCGCCGTGCACTGCGGCGGGCCGAACAGCCGGTCGTAGACCGCCTGGCCGGCCCTCGCCGTCCCGACGACGATGCCACCCGCGACGCCGGCGATCAGTGCGAGGACGGCGAGGAAGGCCAGCGCCGCCCGGGCCGGGTGCTCGCGCTCGACGGTGACGACGCCGAGCGGGGCCGCGTCCTGCGGACCCGCCTCGGCGAACGCCGTCCGCAGGTCGAGGATCGTCGTCGGCACGTCGTCGAGCGGCACCCGTCGCGCCGCGACGTCCGGGGGCGCCACGTGGTGCCCCCGGTGGCTCGCGTGCTCGCCGTGCGCCGGATGCGGCCGCGCAGCAGGCCCCTGCGGCGCGCGACCGCCTGTTCCGTCCGGCGGCCCGGCCGCACCCGTGTCCGGGTGCTGGCCGTGCTCCACCCCCGTGTCCATCGCCACGACGACCCCCCTCGGGCTGCGGTCCGTCACCGCCGTCGCTGGAAGTGTGCCGTGCCGGAACCCCTGTGCTCAAGGTCCGCCGTCCCCGTGACCCGCCCGTGACCTGCGACGATGCAGGGCCCGACGCGGGTACGCCGGGGGAGGGCGGGTGGGTCAGTCCAGCCGCTCGACGATGAGCCGCAGCGAGAACCCGACGTGGTCCCGGGCGGCCCGCTCGGCGGCGTCCGGGTCGCGGGCGACGATCGCGTCGAGGATCGCCCGGTGCTGCGCGTTGGACTCCTCGACGTCGCGCGGGTCGTAGCGCTGCGCGAGCTGGTTGTTGAACGAGTAGAACCGGTTGCTGTCCGCGAGGCGCTGGAAGTAGGCGTTGTTCGCCGCCTCGGTGATGAGCTCGTGGAACGTGGTGTTGAAGTCGACGAACCCGGAGTCACCCCGGACCGGCTCGCGCGGACGCGCCTCGAAGTAGGCGCTGAGCTCCTCGACCTGCGCCGGCGTCGCACGCTGGCACGCCAGCCGCGCCGCGTAGCCCTCGAGTGCCATCCGGACCTCGTAGATGTCCTTGATCTCCTCGAGCGTGTGCTCGTAGACGACCCAGCGCCGACGGTGGCTGACGATGAGGCCGTCGGCGGCGAGCCGCTGCAGGCTCTCCCGGATCGGTGTGCGGCTGACCTTGAGCCGCTCGGCGAGGTCGACCTCGACCAGGTGGTCGCGCGGCCGCAGCCGGCCCATGAGGATGTCGTCCCGCAGAGTCCGGTAGACGTCGTCCGCGAGCCGCTGGGTGGGGCCGGCGGCGGCCGGCACCACGTCCGGCTCGATCTGCTCGACGGCGTCGTGTGCCACGGGGGCCTCCTTCCCGGCGCGACGATCCGACGAGGATGGCACGTCCCGGCCACGTCGTGCGTGCCGACGCTCGTCGCGTCACGCGCCCGTGACCCGGCCCTCACACCCCGCCGGGGGGCAGGAGGCCGATCATCGCGGTCCACCGGTCGACCTCGCAGCCGTTCTCCAGGGTGAACTGGCTGTCCACGGCGCGCCCGCGCCACGTGCCGGTCACGCGGGCCTTCTGCGGCCCGCCGTACTGGTCCGCGCACTGCCCGGACCGCGCGGGGAGCGCCTTCGTCCCCTGTGCGCCGAGCACGCCGCAGGCGACCCTCGGCTGCGGGTGCGACCCGCCGGCCGGGTCGCAGGTCAGCGTCCAGTACGCCCGGACGCCGAACCCGTCGTCGAGGAGGATCTTCAGGTCGGCCGTGCCGGCGGCGGCGGACGGCGTCGGACCGCCGCCGCCGACGCTGACGCTCGGCTCGTCCCAGGGCACGAGCGTGCTCGTCGTCGTGGGCCCGGGACCGAGCGTCTGCGGTCCTGCGGTCGTTCCCGTCGGTGGGCGCCGCGTCGTGGGGCTCTGCGGCGTCGTTCCCGACGTCGTGGCGGCCGTGGTGACGGGCGCCGGTGAACCTCGTCCCGCGGTGGTCGTCGTGGCGGCGGCTGCCGTCGTGTCGTCCCCGCCCCCGGAGGAGCACCCGGCGAGGGCCGCGAGGGTGACGGCGAGCAGTGCCGCCGCCCGCAGCCCGCCGTCCCACCCACCCCCCGGCGCCGACCCCGCACCCCGTGCCGTCCGGACCCGCGTCACCCTGCAAGGATAGAGGGGTCGGACCGGCCGTCCTGCCAGGAGGAGATCCCCCGATGTTCCCGCTCTCGGTGCCGTCCGTCCGCGCGCCCGACGTCCCGGACGGTGCGCACCTCGTCGACGTCCGCGAGCACGACGAGTGGGTCGTCGGGCACATCGACGGCGCGCAGCACATCCCGCTCGGCGAGCTCACCGGGCGTCTGGCGGACCTGCCGCTCGACGCCGAGGTCGTCGTCGTGTGCCGGTCCGGCGGGCGGTCCGGGCGCGCCGTCGCGTGGCTGGTCGAGAACGGCGTGGACGCCCTGAACCTGGACGGCGGCATGGGAGCGTGGGCGGATGCCGGTCGCCCCATGGTCAGTGAGACCGGGGCCGAGCCGTTCGTCCGCTGACGGGCCCGCCGCGGTCCCCCGCCCGAGGATGAGCCCCGCCGCCGTCGAGCTGACCGGGCCCGGCCCCGGTGACGACCTCGTCGCCCACCTCGTGCCGGTGCTCGCCGGCCTCGGCGCGCCCGGGGACGACCCGTCGACCGCGGGGACGACCGGGCCCGCGTCACCGGCCTGCCTCGCGACCGAGGGGCATCGCGCGGACGCCGAGTCGCTCGTGGCGATCCTCGACGCGCAGATGGCGAGCCGCTGGCTCGACGTCGCCGCCCGCCGGATGCGCGCCGTCGGCGAGGGCTTCTACACGATCGGCTCGGCCGGCCACGAGGCGAACGCCGCGATTGCGCTCGCGCTGCGGCCCACGGACCCGGCGCTCCTGCACTACCGCTCGGGCGCCTTCTACCTCGCGAGGTCGGCCCAGGCCGGGCGCCGCGACGGCGTCCACGACGTCGCGATCGGGCTCGCTGCCGGCGTCGACGAGCCGATCGCGGGCGGCCGGCACAAGGTCTTCGGCCACCCCGACCTCGCGGTCGTGCCGCTGACGTCGACGATCGCCAGCCACCTGCCCCGCGCGCTCGGCGTCGCCTGGGCGCTCGGCCGGACGACCGGGCTGCCGGCCAGGATGCGGACGCCGCTGCGCTGGCCGGACGACGCCGTCGTCGTCGCGAGCTTCGGCGACGCGTCGGCGAACCACTCGACGGCGACGGGGGCGGTGAACGCCGCGTGCTGGGGCGCGCACCAGGGTGCCCGGCTGCCGCTGCTGCTCGTCTGCGAGGACAACGGCCTGGGGATCTCGGTCCGGACGCCGCACGGCTGGGTGGAGGCGATGTACGGCTCCCGGCCGGGCCTGGAGTACCGGTTCGACGACGGGACCGACCCGCTGGCGACGCTCGCCGCGGCGCGGGCCGCCGTGGCGACGGCCCGCGACGAGCGGCGTCCGGTGCTGCTGCACCTGCGCACCGTGCGGATCGGCGGCCACGCCGGCTCGGACGTCGAGGGGGGCTACCGGACGCCGGCGGAGATCGCCGCGGACCTCGCCGCGGACCCGCTCGCCGCGACGATGCGGGCCGTCGTCGAGGCGAACGCGCTCACCCCGAACCAGGTGCGGACCCGCTGGCAGGCCGCGCGCGACCTGGTGACCGACGAGGTGGACCGGGCGCTCGACCGCGCGCGGCGTCCCGGCGGCCGGCTCACCGGCTACGAGCAGGTCATGGCGCCGATCTCGCCCCGCCGGCCCGGCGTCGTCGCGCAACGGGCCGGCGTCTGCGCGGACCGGCCGGCCCGGCACGACGTCTTCGGCGCGCGGCTGCCCGAGGACGAGGGCGGCCTGACGCTGGCGCAGGCGATCAACCGCACGCTCCTCGACGCGGGCGCGCTCGACCCGCGGCTCGTCGTGCTCGGCGAGGACGTCGGGCGCAAGGGAGGCGTCTACGGCGTGACCCGCGGGCTGCAGCGCAGGCTCGGGGCGTCGCGGGTCGTCGACACCCTCCTGGACGAGCAGACCGTGCTCGGGATGGCGCTCGGCGCGGGGATGTCCGGGCTGCTGCCGGTGCCCGAGATCCAGTACCTCGCCTACCTGCACAACGCCGAGGACCAGCTGCGCGGCGAGGCCGCGACCATGCAGTTCTTCAGCCAGGGCGCCTACCGCAACCCGCTCGTCGTCCGGGTGCAGGGACTGGCCTACCAGAAGGGCTTCGGCGGCCACTTCCACAACGACAACGCGCTCGGCGTCCTCGGGGACGTCCCCGGGCTCGTCGTCGCCTGCCCGGCGCACCCGTCGGACGCCCCCGCGCTGCTGCGTACCTGCCTGGCCGCCGCGGACGCCGACGGCACGGTGTGCGTCGTCGTCGAGCCGATCGCGCTCTACCACGAGCGCGACATGCTCACCCCGGGCGACGGCGCCTGGCTCGCGCCGTACGCGCCGCCCGAGGCGTGGGGCATGGGGCACGTGCCGATCGGTCGCGCCGCGACCTGGGGGGCCGGCACCGACGTCACGATCGCGACCTTCGGCAACGGGTTGCGGATGTCGCTGCGGGCGGCCGCGGCTCTCGAGCGGGAGGGTGTCGGCGTCCGGGTCGTCGACCTGCGCTGGCTGCGCCCGTTGCCCGTCGACGACGTCGTCCGCGAGGCACGGGCGACGGGCCGGCTGCTGGTCGTCGACGAGACCCGGCGGACCGGTGGGATCTCCGAGGGCCTGCTGACCGGCATCCTCGAGGCGGGGTTCCAGGGCCGGGTGGCCCGGGTCTGCGCCGAGGACAGCTTCGTGCCGCTCGGCGACGCGGCCGAGCTCGAGCGCGTGCAGCAGGCGGACGTCAAGTCCGTCGTCCGGCTGCTGCTCGCCTGACCCCAGGACCACCGTTTACTAGCGAGTACGAC
>DAIOGQ010000193.1:0-7874 GCA_036745175.1 Kineosporiaceae bacterium | reverse complement strand
GCCGCGCTCGTAGTGCCAGTAGAAGTAGTGCGGGCTCTTGTGGTGCTCCCACCGCGCGACCATCGGCAGCACCTGCGGGTGCTGCTCGATCCAGCGCCACGCCGACGTCGACCCGCCGCGCTTGGTGCCGAGCACGAGGAAGTCCGGCATCGGGCGCAGCAGCGCCGTCGACTGCCCGTACGCCCGGATGACGCCCTTACCGAGGTCCTTCGCCTGGGGCGGGACCAACGACTTGACGCGCTTCTCGAGTCCGTTCACAGCGTGGATCCCTCTTTCCGGGCGGACGGTTCGGGCCGGTGCTCGTTCTGGTGGTCGTTCTCGTGCTCGGTCTGGTGATCGTTCTGGTGCCGGTCACCGTGCGGGTGCGGCGCGACGCCGGCCGGCCGGTCGGGGGCCGTGCGCCGCAGCGCGCCGACGAACGCGTCGAGGCCGAGTGCCCGGCGCCGCAGCCAGATGGCGGCGCCGTAGACGAGCGTGGCCGCCGCGACGCCGAGGGCTGCGTCGCCGAGCGTCGTGCCCAGGACGACCCGGGCGCCGAGCGCCGGACCGCCGAACGCGACGACGGCGAGCACCGCCGCCTCGGCGACCCGGCGGCCCCACGAGCGGACACCCAGCCCGCGACGGACCTGCGCGACGCCGAGCGCGGCGTCGGTGAGCAGGGCCGCGCTCCAGCCGATCGCGGCGCCGACCATGCCCAGCCGGGGGACGAGCGCGAGGTCGACGGCGAGCATCACCGCGGTCGCCGTCCCGGTGTTCACCGCGGCCCAGTGGCTCTTGCCCGCCATGTTGAGCACGGTGTTCGCGTTGCCCGTCGCGACGACGCCGAGCATGGCGACCGACAGGATCGTCAGGGCGTCTGCGCCCTCGACGAACCGGGCGCCGAGCAACGTCAGCACGGCCGGTGCGAAGACCGCCATGCCGAGGTACACCGGCCAGGTCGAGACGACGGCGCCGACGGTGCTGAACCGGTGGACGCGCTGCGCCTCGTCCGGGTCGCCGCGGCTGAACGCCTCGGCGACCGCCGGCGCCATCGACAGCCGGATCGCCTGCACGGCCAGGGTGCCGGACGTGACGAAGCGGCTGGCGGCGGCGTAGACGCCGGCCTCCACCGGGCCGCGGAGCACGGTCACGAGCAGCACGTCGGCCCAGACGATGAGCACCTCGAAGGTGGCGGCGACCCCGCGCGGGGCGGTGAGCCGCCAGAACCGGCGGCGGATCTCGCGTCGCTGCGCGCGGCTCACCGGGCCCGCACCGGCGGGCGGCGCACCGGCGGACCCGCCCGCGCCCGGGTCGGCGGACCGCCGGGCGAGGTCGCGCAACCGGCGGCGTACGTCGCGCCCGCCCGCGAGGACCGCGACGACGAGCGGCAGCGCCCAGGCGAGCAGGGACCCCTGCAGGCCCGCGCCGAGCAGGACGACGGCGCCGAGCAGCAGCGCCGGCCGGCTCACCGGGAGCATGACCTGCTGGAAGAGGGTGTACGTCCGCATCGCCCCCAGGCCGCGGCTCGCACCGTTGAGGAGCGCGGTGGAACCCGTCGCGAGCACGAGGAACGGCGCGAGCAGGCGCAGTGCGCCCGCCATGTCGTCGGCGGTGCCGCCGTCGAACAGCAGGTGGGCGATCGGGCCCGCGGCGACGACGCCGGTAACTGCGACGACGCCCGACGCGGCGAGGACCGGCACGAGCGCCGCGCGCAGCGTCGGTCCGGCCAGCGCGTGCCCACCGGTGGCGCGCAGGGCGGACAGCCCGCGGACGAGGCCGGTGTCGGCACCGAGGAGGAGCACCGTCGTGGCGATGGTGAAGGCCGCCACGGCAGCGAAGAACTCACCTGTCGCCGTCTCGTCGAGCAGGCGCCCCACGGCGAGGGTGAGGACGAAGCCGCCGGCCCCGGTGCAGACCGCGCCGGCGAGCCCGAGCACGCCCTGCCGGGCGACCCGCGTGGTGGTGTCCGACGGTGCGGCGGACGTGCTCACTACAGGCCTCGCCCCCGGCGGTGCAGCCACGCCTGGAGCCTGTCGATCGACAGCAGCCGCAGCGCGGCCGCGGCGGCGATGTAGCCGCGCGGCTCACCGGGTGAGAGCCGGACCGTCTCCAGCGCCGTCGCCAGGGCCTCCCGGCGCCGACCCATCGCGGCGAGCGCCACCGCCTGCTGGCCGCGGATCCGCGCGCGGCCGCGCGGCACCTGCGCGAACTGCGGGTGCTTGACGAGGAGTGCGTCGAGGCTGGAGTGGATCGTCTGCCACCGGCTGAAGTAGAAGGACGAGCCGTGCCAGTGGATCCGGGTCAGCGGTCGCGGGACCGACACGACGGGGCCGACGGTCGCGGCGCGCAGCAGCAGGTCGTAGTCCTCGGCGTAGCCGCCGGGCAGGGTCTCGTCGACGAGCCCGATCGGGCCGAGCAGGTCGGCCTTGCGCAGGAGGAACGACGACGGGTGCAGCTCCATGATCCGGCGCAGCAGCAGGTCCTCGAGGTACACGGGCTGCAGCGGGCCCGGCCGGTCGCGCTCGACACCGTCGTGGACGACGCAGATCCCGGTCGCGACGACGGACGCCGCCGGGTCGCGCTGGAGCAGCGGCACCTGGGCCGACAGCTTTCCCGGCAGCCACTCGTCGTCGTCGTCGCAGAACGCGACGAGCTCGTGCGCGGCCGCGCAGATCCCGGTGTTCCGGGTGCCGGCGAGACCGGGTGAGCGAGTGTTCGGGATCTGCCGCAGGGTCATCCGCGGCGGCAGGTCGACGGGCACGTCGGTGACGGGCGTGCCGTCCCGGACGACGAGCACCTCGACGGCGCCGGGGTGGTCCTGCGCGGCGATCCCGGCGATCGCCCGGGCGAGCAGCTGGTCGCGGTCCCGGGTCGGGATGACGACGGTGACCGCCGCGGCCGGGACGGACAGCGCGTCGGGCTGCGCGTCGGGCTGCGCGTCGGGCTGCGCGTCGGTGGCCGGGGCGGACGTCGGCTCGGTGGCCTGCACGCTGTGCTCCGCTTCGGGTCGGGGGGACGGGATCGTGGTGTCGGTCATCGGGGTGTCGGTCATCCCTTCGGCGGGCCCGGAGGTGGTCATGAGGCGTACCGCCGCACCACGTCCCCGACGTCCGGGTCGAGCCCCGGTGGCAGGCCTCGGCCCGCGGCGAGGGCGGCGAGCGCCGTCGAGACGACGGCGACGAGGTGGACCCGGACGAGCGCCCGGGTGTCGTCGGTGTCGGCGCCGAGCCGAGGGAGCACCCGCGGGGCGGCGGCGGTCATCGCCTCGACGGCCTGGGTGAGCGTGCGGCGCCGCACGACGTGCTCGATCTGGTAGACCCAGCGGAGCCCGTCGAGGCCGACCGGGCCCTGCCGGCTGCCGTACTCGAGGTCCCACACCCACAGCACGTCGCCGGCCCACCCCATGTTCCACGGCACCCAGTCGCCGTGGAACGCACCGGTGCCGAGCACCCGGTCGGCGTCGTCCCGGTCGACCGCGGCGGCGAGCTTGTCCAGCGCCTCGGCGAGGTCGGGCCGGGCGCAGTCGGGGCCGGTGACCGCGGTGACCCGGGTGGTGAGCTCGCGCCACAGGGCCGTGTCCCCGAGCGGCAGCCGGCCGGTGTCGCCGGTGGCCTGGAACAGCGCGAGCCGGTCGAGGACCCGCGCCTCGTCCACCGGCCGGGCGCCGCGGGTGCGCTGCGGCAGCGGCTCGACGACCGACACGGTGAAGGGGCCGCAGCGTCCCTCGTCGAGCACCCGGGGAAGCCGGACCGGGCCGTGGAGCTGCGCGCCCAGCTGGCGCAGCAGGTGCGCCTCGCGCTCGACGCGGACGGCGGTCGCGGCGTCCGAGGCGACCTTCGTGAACGCGACGACGTGCCCGCGGGCGTCGGTCACCTGGACTGTCGGCTTGGCGAGCGGATGGAAGGCCCGCAGGCTGACGGCGGTGGCGGTGGCACCGGGCACCCGGCGGCGCAGGTGCCGGGTGACGACCGCGTCGTCGACGGCGGCGTCCGGCACGCCGGCGGGCACGCTGACCCGCAGCACACCGCGGTCCCGGCCCAGCGCGGCGATGCCGGCGACGGCGAGCGAGGCCGCCGTCCGCGCCGCGCGCACCCTCGGCCCGCGCAGCCGGTTGTGCGAGACGAGCAGCCGGCGGGCGGCGGAGGCGTCGACGGGGACGAGGAACAGCGGCACCCGCGCCGACGGGATGACCCGCCACGCGTCGACGACGCGATGACCCACGGGCGGCCGGCCGAAGCCGACGTGGACGGGGACGTCGGCGCCGGTGAACAGGTGCGACAGCTGCGCACGCGCGGCGTCGACCCGCGGCGAGGCAGGGCCGAGGTCGATGGTCACGGCCCCGGTGCGCGAGTCGTCCGGCGAGGTCACGCCCGTGCCCCCGAGCTGGCCGCGAACGGGCGCGGCGACCGCGACCGGTCGGGGGCGCCGGTCGCCGGCCGAGCACCGGGCCGCGCCGGCCGGTCGTCGCGCAGCAGCACGACCGCGGTGAGGAGCACGATGAGCAGGTTCATCCCGTCGAGGCCGTAGAACATGAGCATGACCGAGACGACGACGAGGGTCGTGTGCACGAGGGCGGTGGGGAGGTCCCGCGTCCGGCGGGTCACGAGGGCCAGCCCCCAGATCGTCGTGAGGAACAGCACGAGCCCGACGAAGCCGTGCGAGAACATGACGTACCAGAAGTGGCCCTGCGTCCCGACGCTCACGTCGAGGGTCGACGAGGGTCGCGGCGCGCCGTATCCGAGCAGCGGCGAGCCCAGGCTCCGGTCGAAGGCCTCGCGGTAGATCGAGGCGCGGTCAGCGGTCGTCGAGCTCGTCGAGGTCCGCTGCCCGATCCGGTCCAGGGCCCCGCTGGCGACGACGCCCACGGCGAACAGCCCGAGCGGGACGGCCGCGAGGAGGACGTGGCCGAGCCGGACCCGGCTCCGGTAGCGCCACAGGACGGCCGCCGAGGCGACGAAGACGCCGACGAAGATCCCCCGGTTGAGCGTCGCGAGCGCCGGCGGGACGGCCGCGACGGCGAGCAGCGCCGCCGTGACACGCATCCGCCGGTCGGCGCTCACCGCGAGCGCGGCCATCAGGGGCAGGAGCAGCACGAAGGCGTGCCCCCAGCCGTTGGTGTAGGGGAACGGTGCCGCGGGGCGGACGAACGGCGCGTCGGCGCCGTAGGGCGTCTGCACCTCGGCGAAGCGCGGGCTGAGCAGCTCGCGGACGTACTCGTTCGCGGCGACGTTGCGCGGCATGAGGGCGAGCATCGGGGTCGAGATGCGGCCGTACGGCCTGACGAGACCGAGGTAGCCGCCGGCGGCGACCCACAGCATGAACCACGACAGGGCGCCGAGCACGCGCCGCCGGGGGAGCCGCTCCGGGGCGTTGTAGACGTACAGCGCGATGAGGCTCGCGCCGACGAGCGCCGACCAGCGCTGGGCGAAGCCCAGGAACCGTCCCGCCGAGTCGATCATCACCGCGCTGACCAAGGTCCAGAACAAGTAGCCGACCCAGGGCAGCCACAGCGGTGGGAGCCGGATCCGCCCGCGTAGGGCCATCAGGAACAGGCACGCGAGGCCGACGACGGGCAGGGCGAACGGGGTCAGGCCGCCGAGCCAGACCAGCGGGTAGAGGACGAAGAGCCAGGTGACCGGCCAGGCCGGGAGCGCCCCGCCGCGCGCGGCCCGGCGGTCGGCCGCCTGGCCGCTCGTCGTCGCGGGCGTCGTCACAGCGTCCTCTCGTCCGGAAGCGTCGGCGCGCCGATCGTCGGCGCCACACCTACATCGCCCTGCGAAGGGTTCAGCCTTAGCCGCGGCGTGCCGATCATTGTCCCATCACGGACCACCCGAGCCGGACCGTTCGACAACGGTCGGACATATCGTCTGAACGGGGTACCTGCGCCTCGCGCCCGCGACGGTGCAGCCGGGCGGCACGTACGCTTGGAACCGAATGACCGGGCGCGGGCCCGGTCCCGACGCGGAGGCCGTTGCTCGATGGAGGACACCAGCAGCGTGCTCACCGTGAACGACGTGGTCACCCGCGTCCGGCAGCGGCCCGTCCTGGCGGTCGCTCCCGTCATGCTCGGACTGCTCCTGGCCGTCGCGTACGTCGTCCTGACGCCGCCGACCTTCTCGGCGACCGCCTCGGTCAAGGTAGAGCCGGTCGTCGCCGACCGGTACGCCGGCAACATCAACGTCTCCAACCTCATCTCGATGCAGACCGAGATGCAGGTCGTGCAGTCGACCGAGGTCGCGAAGGGCGCCGGCGACGAGCTCGGGCTCGACCAGCGCACGGTGCGCCGGGCCATCACCGTCGACTCCCCGCAGGACACCCAGGTCCTCAACATCACGTACACCGCCGCGTCACCGGCCGCGGCGACCCGCGGCGCCAAGATCGTCGCCGAGAGCTATCTGACCTACCGCAAGGCGATCGCCCAGGCACCCGCGAAGGTGCAGCTCAAGGAGACGCTCGCCAGCATCGCCGCGGTGGAGCGCAAGCTCGCCGTGAAGGCCACGACGGCGCTGCAGACCGAGCTCGACGTCCTCAACGCCAGTCGCCGCGCGCAGCAGGCGATCCTCGCGAACGACGCCGGCAACATCATCAACAACCCCGTTGCGCCGACGTCGCCGTCCGCCCCGAAGCCGCTCGTGACGATTCCCGCCGGCGTCGGGCTGGGGGCGATCTTCGGCCTGGTGCTCGCGGTGCTGTGGCCCGTCGGCGGGCGGCGCCGCCCCACCGCCCCGGTTCCGCCGCGCATTCAGCAGCGGCCGGACGTCCCGACCGCCCGGCGCGCCCGCAAGGGCGCCCCGGGAGGCCTGCCCGCCCGCCCTCCCGTCACTCGACCGGTGACGCCGGCCACCGCGCCGCACCAGCCCGGGCACGGCGCGAACGGCGCCCCGAGCGGCGCCGGCACGTCGTCCGCCACAGGCAACGGCACCGGGACACCGGCCCGCCGCGGCTGACCCGGCAGCCGTCCGCCGCCGCGACCCCGGGAGCGCGGCCGTCGGTACCGGGCAGTAGAACTGACGCATGACCCTGCGCGGACTCCTCGACGCCGTCCGGCCCGACCCGGGCATGACGGCACTCGTCGAGGCGGCCCGCAGCGGAGCCGTCGCGACGCTCGACGTCGTCGCGCCGGCCGGGGTCCGCCCGCTCGCCGTCGCCGCGCTCGCGGCGCCCGCGCCCGAAGGGGCCGGCCGTCCGGTCCTGCTCGTCACGGCGACGGGCCGCGAGTGCGAGGACCTCGCGACCGCCCTGCGCTGCTACCTGCCCGCCGAGTCGGTCGTCGAGTTCCCGGCGTGGGAGACGCTGCCGCACGAGCGGCTCAGTCCCCGCGCCGACACCGTCGGCCGCCGGCTCGCGGTGCTGCGGCGGCTCGCCCACCCGCGGCCCGACGACCCGGTCGCGGGCCGTGTGAGCGTCGTCGTCGCCCCCGTGCGGGCCGTCATGCAGCCGGTCGTCAAGGGCCTGGGCGACCTCACCCCCGTCGGTCTGGTCGCCGGTCAGGACGCCGACCTCGACGACGTCGTCGTCGCGCTCGCAGGCGCCGCGTACACCCGGGTCGACATGGTCGAGCGGCGTGGCGAGTTCGCCGTCCGTGGCGGCATCCTCGACGTGTTCCCACCGACCGAGGACCACCCGCTCCGCGTGGAGTTCTGGGGCGACACGGTCGAGGAGGTGCGCTGGTTCTCGGTCGCCGACCAGCGCTCGCTCGAGGTCGCCGAGCACGGGCTCTGGGCGCCGCCGTGCCGAGAGGTGCTCCTCACCGACGCCGTCCGCCAGCGGGCGGCGGCCCTCGCCGACGAGCTGCCCGGCGTCGCGGACATGCTCGCCAAGGTCGCGGCAGGGGTCGCCGTCGAGGGCATGGAGTCGCTCGCGCCGGTCCTCGTCGACGGTATGGAGCCGCTGCT
>DAIOGQ010000192.1:0-7877 GCA_036745175.1 Kineosporiaceae bacterium | reverse complement strand
TACGTCGGCGGCGAGCTGAACAGCCAGGTCAAGGACTGGGACGTCGCCGGCGACGCCACGGTGCGCTGGGCGCTGATGTACCCCGACGCCTACGAGGTCGGCCTGCCCAACCAGGGCGTCATGATCCTCTACGAGGTGCTCAACGAGCGCGCGGACGCCCTGGCCGAGCGCACCTATGCCGTGTGGCCCGACATGGAGAAGATCATGCGGGCAAACGGCGTCCCGCAGTTCACCGTCGACGGCCACCGGCCGGTCCGCGCGTTCGACGTCCTCGGCCTGTCGTTCTCGACCGAGCTCGGCTACACGAACATGCTCACCGCGCTCGACCTCGCCGGCATCCCGCTGCTCGCCGCGGACCGCGACGAGTCGCACCCTGTCGTGCTCGCCGGCGGCCACGCCGCCTTCAACCCCGAGCCGGTCGCGGACTTCCTCGACGCGGCCGTCGTCGGGGACGGCGAGCAGGCGGTCCTGCTCGTCACCGACGTCATCGCGGCGTGGAAGACAGAGGGCCGGCCCGGCGGTCGCACCGAGCTCCTCCTGCGGCTCGCGCGCACCGGCGGCGTCTACGTCCCGCAGTTCTACGACGTCGACTACCTGCCCGACGGCCGGATCCAGCGGGTGGCACCGAACCGGCCCGGCGTCCCGTGGCGGGTCGGCAAGCACACGGTCTCCGACCTCGACGAGTGGCCCTATCCGAAGCGGCCGCTCGTCCCGCTCGCCGAGAGCGTGCACGAGCGGATGAGCGTCGAGATCTTCCGTGGCTGCACCCGGGGCTGCCGGTTCTGCCAGGCCGGGATGATCACCCGTCCCGTGCGCGAGCGGTCGCTGCAGGGGATCGGCGAGATGGTCGAGAAGGGCCTGGCCGCAACGGGTTTCGAGGAGGTGGGACTGCTCAGCCTGTCGAGTGCCGACCACTCCGAGATCGCGGGGCTCACCAAGCAGCTCGCCGACCGCTACGAGGGCACGAACACGGGTCTGTCGCTGCCGAGCACCCGCGTCGACGCCTTCAACATCGACCTCGCGAACGAGCTGTCCCGGGGTGGCCGCAGGTCCGGCCTGACGTTCGCGCCCGAGGGCGGCAGCGAGCGGATCCGCAAGGTCATCAACAAGATGGTCACCGAGGACGACCTCGTGAGGACCGTCGCGGCCGCGTACGGCAACGGCTGGCGCCAGGTGAAGCTCTACTTCATGTGCGGCCTGCCGACCGAGACCGACGACGACGTCCTGCAGATCGCCGACCTCGCCAAGCGGGTCATCGCGACCGGCCGCGAGGCGTCGGGAAGCCGTGACGTCCGGTGCACCGTCAGCATCGGCGGCTTCGTGCCCAAGCCGCACACGCCGTTCCAGTGGGCTGCCCAGGAGCACCACGAGGTCGTCGATGCCCGGCTGGCCAAGCTCCGGGACGCGATCAGGTCCGACCGGCAGTACGCCAAGGCGATCGGCTTCCGCTACCACGACGGCCGGCCCGGCACGATCGAGGGGCTGCTCTCCCGCGGCGACCGGCGGGTCGGCACGGTCATCCGCGCGGTGTGGGAGGACGGCGGCCGCTTCGACGGCTGGAGCGAGCACTTCTCCTACGAGCGCTGGGAGCGATGCGCCGCCAGCGCCCTGGCCGACGAGCCCGTCGACCTCGACTGGTACACCACGCGCGAGCGCGACTTCACCGAGGTGCTCCCCTGGGACCACCTCGACGCGGGCCTGGACAAGGACTGGCTCTGGGAGGACTGGCAGGACGCGCTGTCCGAGGTCGAGGTCGAGGACTGCCGCTGGACGCCGTGCTTCGACTGCGGCGTGTGCCCGCAGTTCGGCACCGAGATCCAGATCGGCCCGACCGGGCGCAGCCTGCTGCCGCTGAGCGTCGCCCCCGCCGCCCGCGTCTGAGCGACCACGCGCACGCAGACCGCCGGCCCCCCGGGCCGGGCAGGCTCAGAGCGCGCGGAGGTCCACCAGGAAGAACGCCGCAGGTGCCGCACCCGTCGGGATCGTACCGATCGTCGTCGAGCCCTGCTGGCCGCCGCAGAGCACGGTGTTCTCGGCCGCGGTGGTGCACGACATGGTGCGCACGCGCGGGTCGTCGACCCGCAGCGTGACCGGCAGGGAGTCCTCGAGCGAGGCCCGGGCGGTGAGCGGCGGCACGGCGACCGTGCGGCGCGCGGCGTTCGGGCTGCCGGCGTATCCGACGGCCACGCCGGAGAGCCGGTAACGGAGCACGACCTTCGTGGCCCGGCTGCCGCTCGGCGGGAGCGCGAACCAGCCCTCGCCCCGCTCCTGGACCCGGACCGGCACACCGTCTATCTCGATCTGGAGGTCCTCGACCGCCGGCCGGACCTCCTCGGCGGCGCCGTCCAGCGCGCCGCTCCACAGCGTCACCGGCGGCAACGACACCGTGACCGCGTCGGCGGGCTCGGCGAGCACGGCCTGCTCGTAGACGTCGAAGTGCCGCAGGTCGTCGTCGATCGCCAGCGTCACGTCCGTGCCGGGTGCCGTGATCCCGGGACCGGACTCCGGGACGCCCGGCGGCACGATGACGGGTCCGCCGCGCCAGGGCAGCGGTGTCGTCGTCAGCGCCGGGGTCGCGGACGCGGTGACCGACGGGGCAGCCGATGCCGACGGGCTCGGGGCGGACGGGCTCGCCGACGGTGAGGACGCCGTGGCGGACGGCGCCGGCGACGGGGACGCCGTCACGGTGTCGTCGCCGCGGGAGAGGACGAGGGCGACCACGACGACGACGGCGACGAGCGAGGCCGCGAGCGCGAGGATCAGCGCCGGCCGGCGGCGGGGCCGCTCGGGCTCCGCCGGGGCCGTGCGTGCCGGCGAGGTGTGGTCGAGGGCCTGGCGCAGCGCGTCGAGCGCCTCGCGCAGCTCGTTGGTCTGCGCCTCCGTGTCGGCCAGCGAGCGGCGCAGCTCCTCGGTGCCCTCGGTGCGCGCCACCGGGCGCGGCCCGCGGATCGCGGCGAGGGAGATCCCGAAGGTCGGGGTGCGCGGTCCGGAGGGCCGGGGGAACCGGCCGGCACGGCGGCCCTGCGAGGCGGCGCCGACGCCGGCGACGGCCGGGACGGCGACCGGCTCCTGGACGGCGCCGGGCAACGCCCCGGCGGCCGGCGGCTCGTCGGCAGCGGCAGCGCCGTCACGGGTCACGGGCTCGGCGGGCGGCCCCGGCGTGTCGACCGCCCCGCCGGCCGGGGAGCTGCCGGCGCCGAGGGCGAGATCACCGTCGGGCGGACCGGCGTCAGCCGGGTCCGCAACGGTCTCGGCGGCGCCTGCGGCGCCGTCGCGCTTGGCCATCGATCATCCTCCTGGCGCGGCGACCGACCATGCAGGGGACGGCCCGTCGACGTGCGTGCGTCTACCAGATTAGCCGTAGACGTGTCACGCACCGTCCGATCGGCCGATTCTCTCGGCTGTTCGGGCGACATGCCCGGCTACTCTGCGCGTTTTCGACGCCTCGCAGGACCCACATCGCTAGGGTGACGTGACGATGGGCGAGGTTCTGGAGGACTGATGTCGGGCGCACGGGGTCGGCGGTTGCTGGCAGTGGTCGCAGTGATCCTTCTGGCGTTCGGGGTCTCGACGGCCGTGGCCTCCTCGGCGCGCGCCGCAGGCACCACCGGCGAGGCCTTCATCGTCCACGGGATCGTCGGCCAGACCGTCGACGTCTTCGTCGACGGGAAGAACGTCTGCCCCGACGCCAAACCCAAGACGATCGTCGGCCCGCTGCGGCTGAGCGCGGGGTCGCACCGCCTCGAGCTGCGCGACGGCGACGGCAAGGTGCTGCTGTCGAGCCGGTTCTCGATCAAGGCCGGGACGAGCACGGACATCGTCGCGCACCCCAAGGCCGACACCGAGGGCACACCGACGGCCACCGTCTTCACGAACGACAAGAAGCCGGTCGGCCCGGGCAAGTCCCGCCTCGTCGTCGCCCACGTCGCGATGGCCCCGCCCGCGGACATCCGCGTCGACGGCAAGGCCGTCTTCCGCAACGTCGCCAACGGCGAGTCGCTGTTCCTCGACGTCCCGGCGAAGACGTACTCGGTCGACGTCGTCCCGACCTCCGGCGGCGACCCGATCCTCAAGCCGGTGTCGCTGACCCTCAAGAAGGGCACGCTGACCCGGGTCTTCGCGATCGGGGACCCCACCGCCGGCACCGCCGACGCGCTCGTCCAGGAGCTGCCGCTGACCGTCGTCGGCGCCAAGGCGCCGACGAGCGTGCACACCGGCGACGGCGGCCAGGCGGCCCTCGCACTCGTCGGGGGCGGCCCGCTGTCGACCCGGACGTCGATCCTCGTGGGCCTGCTGGGACTGTTCCTGCTCGTCGCGTCGCGCGTCGGCGCCGCCCGCACGGCCGTGGCCGGCGTCGGGAGCCGGCACGCCCGGTGAGCCGGCACGTGCGGTGAGCCGCCGGTGAGCGGCTCGACCCCGGGCCTCCTGGCCGTGGCGGGGTACGGCGTGGGGATGCTCCTCACCGGGCTCCTCGTCGTCGCTGTGCCGAGCGTGGCCGCCACCTCGGCGCCGCCGGGCCGCGCCCTGACCGCCGCCCCCGTGATCCTGCCCGGCACCGCCGTCCCGACGACTCCGGTCGGCCCCGCACGGGGCGGCACCCGGGAGCCGGTCGTGCAGGAGGCCGCGACCGGGCGGGCCGACGGTGCACGCGACCCGTTCCGGCCCGCCACGCTCGTGCTCTGGGACGGCGACCGGGCACCGGTCGTCCCGGCGGGCGTCCGCGACGACGGGTCGCTCGTCGTCCCCGACGACCCGGACGAGGTGGGCTGGTGGACCGGCGGGGCCCAGGCCGGCGAGGCGTTCGGACGCGTCGTCATCGCCGGGCACGTCGACTCCGCGCAGTTCGGCCTCGGGATCCTCGCCGACCTGAGGAAAGTCCGGAAGGGCTTCGTCGTCACGCTGCGCGAGGGGGACCGGGTCCAGCGCTACGAGGTCGCCGGGATCCGGCAGGTCAGGCAGGCCGACCTCGCCGACGACCCGGCGATCTTCGCTCAGGACGGCGCGCACCGGCTCGTCCTCATCACGTGCGGCGGCCGCTTCGACCCGCAGACCCACCGCTACGAGAACAACCTCATCGTCGAGGCCGTACCCGTCGTCTGACCGCGACCCCCGAGCGACCCGCGGCCGCGCACGCCGTAGGCTCCCGGCCGTGGCCCGGTCCCCGGACGGCCCGCCGCCACCGCCCGCGGTGCAGCGGCTGAGGCTGCGCTTCACCAAGCGGGGTCGGCTGCGCTTCACGAGCCACCGCGACTTCCAGCGGGCCCTCGAGCGCGCCGTCCGCCGGTCCGGCGTGCCGGTCGCCTTCTCGGCCGGGTTCAACCCGCACCCGCGGATCTCCTACGCCGGCGCGGCGCCGACGGGGGCGGCGAGCGAGGCCGAGTACCTCGAGATCGCGCTGAGCCGCCGCTGCGAGCCGCAGGCCCTCCGCACCGCGCTCGACGCCGCGCTCCCGGTGGGCCTCGACGTCGTCGAGGTCGTCGAGGCCGGCCCGGGCTCGCTCGCGGACCGGCTCGAGGCGTCCGACTGGGTCCTCGAGCTGCCCGGGGTCACGGTCGACGCGGCGCGCGCCGCCGTCGAGGTCTTCCTCGCGGCCGACCGGATCGAGGTGCAGCGGCTCACGAAGAACGGCATCCGGACCTTCGACGCGCGGTCGTCGGTCGTCCGGCTGGTCGTCGTCGACACGCTCCCACCGCCGCTGCACCCGCCGGCCACGGACACCACCGCCGGGCAGGCGACGCTCGGTCCGACGGACGACGCGGGGAGCGACCCGCGTGCCGGGGCTCAAGTCGTGGGTGTCCCCTGTGCGATACTCAGACTGGTCGTACGGCACACCACACCTGCTGTCCGACCCGACGACGTCCTCGCCGCCCTCCGGTCGCAGGCCCTCCTCGCGCCGCCGTCACCCCCACGGATGACGCGGCTGGCGCAGGGGCCGCTCGACGAGGCGGACGGCACGGTGGCCGATCCTCTGACCGCCGACCGGGACGCCGCCGGCGCCTGACCCGAGCCGCGCCGCACTGACGCCAGCGCGATCACCAGGCGCACGTGACGACTTCCGTCGCGCCGAACCCGGCGCGACGAACGCGACGACCGCCCCGTGCGGTGCCGATGGTGGTGTGGCTCGGTACCCGGGGAACGGGAGTACCCCGTGACGCTCGACGACGAGCCCACCAGCACGACCTTCAGCACCACCGGCACGACCACCAGCACCGCCGGCACCGACGCGGCCGCCCCGGTGACGGCTCCCGCGGCACGGACCCGACGTCGGGCCGCGTCCCGGCCCGCCGGGCCGCCCGTCGCACCCGAGCCCGACTCCGGGGAGGGCGGCGCTCCGGCCGCGGGCGACGATGCGGCCGCCGCCGACGCGCCGGCGCCCGTCGAGAAGCGCCCCGCGCGCAAGCGGGCCAGCCGCAAGAAGGTCGCCGACGCGCCCGCGGAGGCCGTCCCGGTCGCCGAGCCGGCTGCGCCGGCTACCGAGCCCGCGGATGCCCCGGCTCCTGCGGTCGAGGCCGAGGCCGCCCCGGCGGTCCGCAAGCGCCGCCGGGCCCCGAAGGCCGCCGCCGAGGCGGCCCGGATCGAGGTCCCGGCCGAGGTCGCCGTCGACCCCGCCCAGGTCGCCGCCGAGGCGGTCGCCGGGCCGGACGCCGCGGCGGAGGCCGCCGAGGAGGACGCCGAGGAGGACGCCGACGAGGCCGCCGCCCGGCCCGTCTTCGCGATGCCGTTGTTCCAGGCTCCCGAACCGGCGGCCCCGCGCACCCGCCGCGCCGCCTCCCGTCCCGCCGGCCCGCCCGTCGTCGACCCGGCGACCGACGAGACCACGGGTGACTCGGCGCCCGCGGACGCCACGCCCGACGAGGCCGAGGCGCCCGAGCCCGCCCGTCGCACCCGCCGCACCCGCGGCCGTGCCGTCACGCAGGAGGAGCCGGTCGCCGAGGCGGCCGCCACCGAGGTCGCGGACCCCGACACCGCGCCGGCCGAGGCCGACGACAGCGACGACGACGACGAGGACGGCGACGGTGCGCCGCGCCGGCGCCGTCGGCGGGGTGGCCGCGGCCGCCGTGGCCGCACCCGTGGGGACGCCGAGGACGGCGAGGAGACCGGCGACGAGGAGCCCGCCGAGACCGGCGACGCCGGGACCGACGGCGACGACCCCGACGACTCCGAGACCGCCGCGGGCAGCCGTCGGCGCCGCCGCCGGCGCCGCCGGGGAACCTCCGGCGCGGACACCGACCCCGACGACCCGCCGAACACCGTGGTCCGGGTGCGGGAGAGCCGCCGTTCCGGCGGCGGCAGCAGCAGCGGCGACGTCACCGGGCTGCGCGGCTCCACCCGCCTCGAGGCGAAGAAGCAGCGCCGCCGCGAGGGCCGCGAGGCCGGCCGGCGCCGTCCGGTCATCACCGAGGCGGAGTTCCTCGCCCGCCGCGAGAGCGTCGACCGGGTCATGGTCGTGCGCGAGCGGGAGGGCCGTACCCAGATCGGTGTCCTCGAGGACGGGGTGCTCGTGGAGCACTACGTCGCGCGGCGCACCCAGACGTCGATGGTCGGCAACGTCTACCTCGGCCGGGTGCAGAACGTGCTCCCGAGCATGGAGGCGGCCTTCGTCGACATCGGCAAGGGCCGCAACGCCGTCCTGTACGCCGGCGAGGTCAACTGGGACGCCGCGGGCCTGGAGGGTCAGCCGCGCCGGATCGAGCACGCCCTGAAGTCGGGGGAGAGCGTCCTCGTCCAGGTGACGAAGGACCCGATCGGCCACAAGGGCGCCCGGCTCACGAGCCAGGTGTCACTGCCCGGCCGCTACCTCGTCTACGTGCCCGACGGCTCCATGACGGGCATCTCCCGCAAGCTGCCCGACGTCGAGCGCAACCGGCTCAAGAAGA
>DAIOGQ010000191.1:0-7907 GCA_036745175.1 Kineosporiaceae bacterium | reverse complement strand
CCCGAGCCGCACCGGGACCTGCGGCACGAGGTCGGTGACGCCCGCCACGACGAGCGTGCCGCGCAGCACGGACTCGAAACCGTTGTCGGCCCGGTGGTCTGCCCAGGTCGCGACCCGCAGGCACGCCGCCCGACCGGGTCCCCGCCGCGAGCGCGCGGCCGTGACGAGCTCCTCGGCACCCACGTACTTGAGCTGCAGAGCGCTGTCGGCCACGGCGAGCGCCTGCGGGAACGGCAGGACGGTCGCGCAGTCGAGGACCGTGCGCAGCGGGGTCGTGACGTCGCCCGTGACGTCCTCGGCCGGGAGCGCCTTCCAGTGCGCCACGACGCCGGGCTGCGGCACGACGCGACCGCCGCGCGGCACGGTGACGTGCACGGCGTCCTCGGCGTGGCCGAGCTCGAGGCCGAGCTCCCGGGCTGCCGAGGTGTGGGACAGCACGCCGCCGAGCCGGGCCGCCGCGGTGCGGGCGGCCGGGAGCGCGGGCAGGGCATAGATGCCGCGGCGGGGCCTGTGGAGGTCGCCTGAGGCGAGCGCCCGGCGCACGGACGCCCGGGTGGCGTACCGCGTCACCTCCGCGTAGGTGGCCCGGCCGCCGAGCCGGCGCACCACCTCACGAGCAGTCAGCACACGGGCAGGGTTCCCGATCCGGGCCGGCGGTGTCGGCCGTCGTCCACAGGGCGGCCACAGCGCAACCACAACCCGGGTCTGGCCGCACCGAGGGCCGCCAGGGCCGAGTTCTGGTTGCGTTGTGGCGCAGAGAGGCGGGTCGGACCGCCACCGCTAGCCTTGCAGGTGTGAACGAGATCGAGATCGGGCGCGGCAAGCGCGGCCGCCGCGCCTACACCTTCGACGACGTCGCCATCGTGCCGAGCCGGCGCACCCGCGACCCCGAGGAGGTCTCGGTCGCCTGGCAGATCGACGCCTACCGGTTCGAGCTGCCCGTGGTCGCCGCCCCGATGGACTCGGTGATGTCACCCGCGACCTCGGTCGCGCTGGGTCAGCTCGGCGGTCTGGGCGTCCTCGACCTCGAGGGCCTCTGGACCCGCTACGAGCAGCCGGAGCCGCTGCTGGCCGAGATCGCCTCGCTCGACCCGACGGCCGCGACGGCCCGGATGCAGCAGATCTACGCCGAGGAGATCAAGCCGGACCTGATCGCGGCGCGGGTCAAGGAGATGCGCGAGGCCGGCGTCACCGTCGCCGGGGCGCTCACCCCGCAGCGCACCCAGCAGCTGTGGAAGGCCGTCGTCGACGCGGGCGTCGACCTGTTCGTCATCCGCGGCACGACGGTGAGCGCGGAGCACGTCTCCGGCCGCGCCGAGCCGCTCAACCTCAAGCGGTTCATCTACGAGCTCGACGTGCCGGTCGTCGTCGGCGGCTGCGCGACGTACACCGCGGCGCTGCACCTCATGCGCACCGGGGCGGCGGGCGTCCTCGTCGGCTTCGGTGGCGGCGCGACGCACACGACCCGGACGACGCTGGGGATCCACGCGCCGATGGCGACGGCGATCGCGGACGTCGCGGCCGCCCGCCGGGACTACATGGACGAGTCCGGCGGCAGGTACGTCCACGTCATCGCGGACGGCGGGATGGGCCGGTCCGGCGAGGTCGTCAAGGCGGTCGCCTGCGGCGCGGACGCCGTCATGCTCGGTGCGGCCCTCGCCCGCGCCGTCGAGGCGCCGGGCCGGGGGTTCCACTGGGGCCCGGAGGCCCATCACCCGCTCGTCCCGCGCGGCGAACGGGTCCACGTGGGCACCGTCGGGTCGCTCGAGGAGATCCTCCTCGGCCCGGGCCGGGTCGCCGACGGGACGACGAACCTCGTCGGCGCGCTGCGCCGGTCGATGGCGACGACCGGCTACTCCGACCTCAAGGAGTTCCAGCGCGTCGAGGTCGTCGTCTCGCCGTACCGGCCCAGCTGACCCGTATCTCCTGCCGCTCCAGGCCGGGACCGTTCGCATCGCCGGTCGGGGTGACCTGCGGGGTCAAGTCGTGACCTGCCGCGCCGATACCTGCTCCGAAGCAGGTTCATCGGCGCGCGCAGTCAGGAGACCACCCGTGGTGACAGCCACGCACTCGGCGGGGGACGGCCAGGTGCCTGCGGCACGTGGCAGGGCAGGGTTGACCGGCTGGCTCGACGACCGGAGCATCGCCGTCAAGCTCGGCACCGTCTTCGCGCTCGCGCTGGTCTGCGTCGCGCTCGTCGGCCTCGTCGGGCTCGAGGGTCTGCGGTCGGCGACCGGCGAGGCGCAGCGCCTCCAGTCGCTCCAGCAGCTCACCCGGCTCTCGCTCGAGGCGGACATGGCGCACGACGCCGTCCGCGGCGACGTCCAGCAGGTCATCATCGCCGGCGGCGGCGAGGCCGCCCGCGAGGCCGAGGCCGACTTCACCGCGCACGCCAAGGTCCTCCGGGACGGCGTGACGACGTTCCAGGCGGCGGACATGCCCGCGGACGTCCGGGCCGCGGCCGAGACGGTGTCGCCGCTGGTCGACGACTACCTCCGCCAGGCCCAGGCGGCGATCGACGACGGTCTCAGGGGCCGGGCGACGCTCGCGAGCACCGCGGACTTCCGGACGTCGTTCACGGCCGTCGAGGAGAAGATGCCGGGCATCGGGGACGCGCTCGGCGCGCAGGTGCGGCAGGCCACGGCGGCCGTCGAGTCCGCTCGCGACTCCGCGACCTGGTCCGTCGGGGTCGTCCTCCTCACCGCGGTCCTCCTGCTCGTCGGCTTCGGCCAGCTCATCGCGAAGAGCATCGTCCGCCCGTTGCGGACGGTCTCGGCGGTCTCCCGGTCGCTGGCCGCCGGCGACCTCACCGGCACGTGCGGCCTGGACCGGCGCGACGAGTTCGGCGCCATGGCCGACGGGCTCGACACGGCGATCGGCTCCCTGCGGGCGATGCTCGGCGAGCTCGCCACGACCGGCGGTGCGCTCGGCGCCGCCGCCGGCGAGCTGTCCCGGGTGTCCGGCGACCTGCACGCGGGCGCCCAGGACGCCGCGGACCGTGCCGCGACCGCGCGCGCCGCGTCCTCCGAGGTCGACGTGAGCGTCCAGTCCGTCATGGCCGGATCGACGGAGATGGCCTCGTCCGTCTCGGAGATCGCGGCGAACGCCGCCCGGGCTGCCGAGGTCGCGCAGGAGTCGGTCGTCGCCGCCCAGACCGCGGACGAGCACATCACCGCCCTCGGCGCCGCGAGCGCGGAGATCGACGGCGTCGTCAAGCTCATCACGAGCATCGCCGAGCAGACGAACCTGCTCGCCCTCAACGCGACCATCGAGGCGGCCCGGGCCGGTGCCGCCGGCAAGGGGTTCGCCGTCGTCGCGGACGAGGTCAAGCAGCTCGCCCAGGAGACCGCGCGGGCGACCGGGGACATCACCGAACGGATCGGGACGCTGCGCACGACGAGCAGCGCCGCCGCGGCCGCGGTGGGGGCGATCCGCGAGGTGATCGGCCAGATCAACGAGTTCAGCCTCGTCATCGCCGCGGCGGTCGAGGAACAGGCCGCCACGACCTCGGACATGTCCCGCTCGCTCGGCGTCGCGGCGGCCGGCAGCACCGAGGTGATCCGGGTCGTCGCCGCGGTCGCCGAGGTCGGCGAGGCGACGACGCTGGGCGCCCGGGCGAGCAAGGACGCCTCGGACGACGTCGCGCAGTACGCCGCAAGCCTGCAGACCCTCGTCTCCCGCTTCCGGTTCTGAGGAGCCGCCATGACCGTCCACGTCAACCCCAGGCCCCGGCACGAGCCGGCCGCTGCCGGCCCGTCCGCCGTCGACGCGTACGGCCTGGTCCGGCCGGACCTCGCCGAGGCGCGAACCCTCGTCGACCACGTCTGCCTCGACCGTGCGGACGTCGTGTGGTCGCAGCTGCTCGCGCGGGCGCGGCTGTCCGGCCGGGACACCGGCGAGGACGCCGTCGAGGCGCTCGTCGCTGCCATGGCGGCCGACCCCGACCCCGTGCTGGGTCTCGCCGCACGTGCCCTGACCATCCGCCTGACGGCGTTCCGTCATCTCGCCGAGGCCCAACGGATCATGAGGCAGGAGTCGACATGAGCACGGACGGTATGCCGACGAACAGCACCCCCACGGACGTCACGGCCCGCACCCGGGCGGCCCTCACCGACCCCGAGCGGCTGCGCGACGTCGCCGCGATCGACCTCGACCACCCCGAGCTGCGCCGACGCCTCGACGAGATCGCCGCACGCACCCGGCACCGGCTCGGCCTCGACGTCGGCCTGGTGACGGTCGTCCTCGACTCCGCCCAGCTCGTCGTCGGCAGCGCCGGTCTCGAGGGCTGGATCGCGCAGACCGGCGGGACGCCGGCGGAGTGGGCGTTCTGCGCCCAGCTCGTCGGCACCGGCCGGCCGTACGTCGTCGAGGACGCCTCGGGCGACGACCTCCAGAAGGACAACCCGCTCGTGACGATCGACGGCGTCCGCAGCTACCTCGGCGTGCCGCTGGTCAGCGAGGCCGGCCACGTCGTCGGTGGCCACTGCGTGCTGACGTTCCAGCCGCGGCACTACACCGACGCCGACCTCGCCGAGCTCACCGAGGCGGCGCACGAGATCGACGGTGTCATCGCCGACTACCGGCGCACGCTCGCGACCGGCTGAACGGCGGGCGGAGGGCAGCAGCCGCTGCGCGACGATCCCGCGGCCGTGACCTCACGCGACCCGGCCGCACCGGGACGTGTAGCAGGGCGGCCGACCCCGCGCCGTCCTAGGGTGGAGGTCATGAGCAACCTGGGACCCGCGGCGCCGAGCAGTGCGACTCCCGACGTGGAGCCGCTGTCCCGGCGCGGGCGGCTCGGTCCCGTCGAGCGCCAGGCCAGCCTCGACGCGATGCGCAGCACGTCGTTCGACGTGCTCGTCGTCGGCGGCGGAGTCGTGGGGGCGGGCACGGCGCTGGACGCCGCGACGCGCGGCCTGTCCGTGGCGCTCGTCGAGGCCCGCGACTGGGCCAGCGGGACCTCGTCGCGCAGCAGCAAGCTCATCCACGGCGGGCTGCGCTACCTCGAGATGCTCGACTTCGCCCTGGTCCGCGAGGCGTTGCGCGAGCGCGGGCTCATCCTGACCCGGCTCGCGCCGCACCTCGCGCAGCCGGTGAAGTTCCTCTACCCGCTGACCCACCGCGGCTGGGAGCGGCCGTACGTCGCCGCCGGGGTCACCCTGTACGACCTGATGGCTCGCACCGGCGGCCACGGCGCCGGGCTGCCGTTCCACCGGCACCTGACCCGGACCCAGGCCCTGCGGGCGGCACCGAGCCTCAAGAAGAGCTCGCTGGTCGGCGCCGTCCAGTACTACGACGGTCAGCTCGACGACGCCCGGCACACGATGAACATCGTCCGGACGGCGGCCGCGTACGGCGCTCGGGTCGCGAACCGTACGAGGGTCGTCGGGTTCCTCCGCGAGGGCGAGCGGGTCGTCGGCGTCCGGGTCCGTGACCTCGAGCACGGCGAGGAGTTCGAGATCCACGCCGAGCAGGTCGTCAACGCGACCGGGGTGTGGACCGACGAGACCCAGGCGATGGTCGGCGAGCGCGGCCAGTTCAAGGTCCGCGCGAGCAAGGGCATCCACCTGGTCGTCCCGCGCGACCGGATCCAGTCGACGACCGGGATGATCCTGCGCACCGAGAAGTCGGTGCTCTTCGTGATCCCCTGGGGCCGGCACTGGATCGTCGGCACGACGGACACCGACTGGGACCTCGACAAGGCCCATCCGGCGGCGTCCTCGACCGACATCGACTACCTGCTCGAGCACGTCAACTCGGTGCTCGCGACGCCGTTGACCCGCGAGGACGTCGAGGGTGTCTACGCCGGCCTGCGCCCGCTGCTGTCCGGCGAGAGCGACTCGACGTCGAAGCTGTCCCGCGAGCACGTCATCGCGCACCCGACGCCGGGCCTCGTCGTCGTCGCCGGCGGCAAGTACACGACGTACCGGGTGATGGCCAAGGACGCCATCGACGAGGTGGCCCGGGCGCTCGACTTCCGGGTGGCCGCGTGCTGCACCGACGAGGTCCCGCTGCTCGGCGCCGAGGGCTACCGCGCCGCCTGGAACGGCCGCGCCCGGACGGCGGCCCGCGCCGGCCTGCACGTGGCCCGCGTCGAGCACCTCCTGCACCGCTACGGCTCGATGGCGGACGACGTCATCGCGCTCTGCACCGCCGACGCCGGGCTCGCCAGGGCGCTGCCCGGGGCCGACGACTACCTGTGCGCCGAGGTCGTCTACGCGGCGTCGCACGAGGGCGCCCGGCACCTCGACGACGTCCTGGCCCGCCGCACCCGGATCTCCATCGAGACCTGGGACCGCGGTGTCACCACCGCCCCGCACGCCGCCCGCCTCATGGGCTCGGTCCTCGGCTGGTCGCCGTCCCAGGTCGACCGCGAGGTCCAGCACTACGAGGCCCGGGTCGCCGCCGAGCGCGCCTCGCAGACGCAGTCCGACGACGAGACCGCGGACGCCGTCCGGCTCGGCGCCCCCGAGATCGTGCCCCTCGCCTAGGCCGGGCGAGGCGTGACTAAAGGGATCCTCCCGCGGTGCCGAAGCAGGTCGGGACACACCACCTGAACGGGGGGTCATCCCATGACGATCATCAAGGCCGCCTGCCCCACCTGCGGCGACGTCGAGCTGACGAAGGACCAGGTCAGGCTCGTCGTCCACGCCGTGCGCAGCCGCTCCTTCTACGCGTTCGACTGCACGTCCTGCGTCTCGCAGGTCCGCAAGCCGGCCGGCGACGAGGTCGTCCGCCTGCTCACCCTCGGCGGTGTCGTCGCCGAGCGGATCGACGTGCCCGCCGAGGCGCTCGAGGTCCACGACGGTCTCACGCTGACGTCGGACGACCTGCTCGACTTCGCGTCGTGGATCGAGGGCGCCGAGAACGTCGTCGACGCGGCCGCCGTCGGCCTGCACGCCCGGCTCCTCGGCCGCGACCCCTCGCGCTCGCACCAGCCGCGCCCCTGATCCGACGCGGGCTTCGGGCCTGGTTACCCATGGGTAGCCACGGACGCCGGGCGCCTTTACGCTCGCACGCATGGCCACCGAGCGCGCCCTCGCCGATCCCGAGTCCGACCCCACGGCGACCTGGGCCCTCGACCCGGGTGCCGTCCGCGGCCTCGTCGCCCGCGCGGTCGTCGCCGACGACGCGGAGCGGCTGACCACCCGGACGCCGCTGACCGGGGCCCCGCTCGGCGAGCTGCCGCAGTCCACCCCGCGCGACGTCGTCGGCGCCGTGGCCGCCGCCCGCGCCGCGCAGGCCACGTGGGCCGAGCGGACGCCGCACGACCGGGCACGCGTCCTGCTGACGTTCCACGACCGCGTCCTGCAGCGGCAGTCCGAGATCCTCGACATCGTCCAGCTGGAGACGGGCAAGTCCCGCCTCGCGGCGTACGAGGAGGTCGCGGACGTCGCCATGAGCTGCCGCTGGCTGGCCAGGACCGGTCCCCGCCTGCTCGCCGACCTCACGCACCGCGGGATCATCCCGGGCCTGACCCGGGTGAGCCAGGTCAACCACCCGCGCGGCGTCGTCGGCGTCGTCGCACCGTGGAACTTCCCGCTCGTGCTGTCGGTCGGCGACTGCCTGCCCGCGCTCCTGGCCGGGAACGCCGTCGTCCTCAAGCCCGACAACCAGACGGCGCTCACGGCGCTGTGGGGCGCCCGGCTCCTCGCCGAGGCCGGTCTGCCGGACGGCGTGCTCCAGGTCGTCCTCGGCGACGGCCCGACCGTCGGCGGCGCGCTCGTCGACACGGTCGACTACATCTGCTTCACCGGCTCGACCGCGACCGGCCGGGTCGTCGGCCGGCGGGCGGGGGAGCGGCTCATCGGTGCCAGCCTCGAGCTGGGCGGCAAGAACGGCGCCTACGTCGCCGACGACGCCGACCTCGACCGCGCCGCGGAGGGCCTGGTCCGGGACTGCTTCAA
>DAIOGQ010000190.1:0-7945 GCA_036745175.1 Kineosporiaceae bacterium | reverse complement strand
TACGCCAAGGACCAGAACATCGCCTTCCTCGTGGCCCTGGCCTTCGCGGTGGCGGCGTCGGCGAACCTGCCGACGATCCTGTACTCCCTGTTCTGGAAGGGCTTCACGACACGGGGGGCGGTCTGGAGCATCTACGGCGGACTGCTGTCGGCCATCGGCCTCATCGCCTTCTCGCCGGTCGTCTCCGGCAAGGTCGACCCGGTCACCGGCGCCGGCCTGTCGATGATCACGAACACCAACGTCGACTTCAGCTGGTTCCCGCTGGAGAACCCGGGCATCGTCTCCATCCCGCTCGCGTTCTTCCTCGGCTGGCTCGGCAGCGTGACGAGCCGCGAGGAGACCGACCTCGCGAAGTACGCCGAGATGGAGGTCCGCTCCCTCACGGGCGCCGGTGCCGAGAAGGCCATCGCGCACTGACGAACCGATGCAGCGGTGCAGCAGCAGCACCGCAGCAGGGCCCGGCGGCCGGGTCGACTCCCTCCCGAGTCGGCCCGGCCGTCGACCGTTCGCCTCGCCGCGTCAGGCGCCGCGCTGGACCATCCCGAGCACCACCGCGACCCCGAGCACCGAACGCGGCTTCCACGCCGTCCGCCACAGGCCGCCGTGGTTGGCGCCCTGCCAGAGCAGCTCGAGCGGGTGGTCGAGGTCGACGGCAGGGTTCGCGACGGCGTCCGGGTTGCGCAGGTCGTGGACCAGCAGCGCGGCCATGAGGGTGTTGGACGTCGAGGGGTCGAACACCTCGACGCCGAACCGGTGGGCACCGGCGTAGGCCGCCGCGAGCGCCCGGTTGCGCATCACCGAGCGCGTCCTGGTCGCCGGGGCGACGTTGAGCGACACGAGCCGGCCGGCGGCCCGCTCCCGGACCGCGCGCCAGCGCTGGATGCGCTTGGCGAGCGCGTAGTTCGGCCCCTGCTGCGGGACGAGCGAGTCGTTCAGCCCGACCCGGCGCCCGTCGGGCAGGTCGACCGTCGCGTCGTAGTTGGCCGTGAACAGCCGGCCCATCGAGCCGATCCGGGACAGCCGGCGCAGCGCCGTCCGCTCGGCGTACCGGCGCTGCGAGTCCAGGACGGCGTCCTCGGGCACGAGGAACGCATCGGTCGGCGTCGCGAGGAAGGCGAACGAGACGTCGTCCCGCAGCGCGGCCAGCGTCGCCATGACGGCGTCGACGGCGACCGACGACCGGGTGTGCTGCGCGCCGTCGGCGTACACGTAGTGCCCGAGCGTGAACGGCCCCTCGATCCCGAGGAGCCAGCCGAGGACCGCCGGCGCCTGGGTCAGCAGGTCGACCCCGGCGGCCTCGACGACGTCGTCGTCGCTCGCGCCCGCGGGCAGCCAGCGCGACACAGGCACCGACAGCCGGCCCGGCGAGGACCGGGCGACCTCGACGAGCCGGCGCCACAGCGCCGGCCGCGGCAGGTCGACCGCGACGACGTGGGCGCCCCAGCGCAGCAGCGAGACGACCGGGCCCATCTCGGCGCCGGCCCCGAGGACGACCACCGTGAGGTCGCGGGCGTCGAGCCACTCGGGGTGCACCGAGACGGCCCGGACGGCGGCGGCGAACGACGGTTCGGCAGTCCCGTCGGCAAGCCACCTGTCGAGCCTGCGGTCCAGGTCGGCGCCGCGCAGCCGCCCTCCGCCGTAGGGCACGGAGAGCCCGTCCGGTGTGGCGCCGTCCACCCCGCCCGGGCCGGTCCCCTCGACGACGACCGTGTGGATCGACGGCACCCGCCGCTCGGCGGTCAGCCCGGTCGCCATCGCGAGGTCGAGCGGCACGTCGCGGCCCGCCAGGTCGACGACGAACCGATCGTGCACCGCGTCGAGTCCGGCGGTGGCGATCTCCACGGGGGCCGCGCCCTCGAGCAGGGTCAGGTGCCGGAAGGGGTCGAGGTAGCCCGACCGCCAGTCCGACGCCGCGTCGACGTGGACGGCGAGGTCGGGGTCGAAGGCGCGGACGGCGTCGGCGACGACGGCCCGCCCGACGGCTGACGTCGAGCGCCGCCCCTCGTGCAGGGGGAAGACGACGCCCTCGTCCTCGGGTGCTCCCTCAGCGGCCACCGCCCCATCCTGCCGTGCCGGCAGGTCCACGGGCAGGGCCCGGCACCGCTCACCGGTCGTCGAGCACCTGCTGCGTGTACGGGTTGGCGAAGACCCGCCCCGGGTCGACCTCGTCGCGGACCCGGACGACGTCGGCGAACCGCGGGTAGAGCCGCGCGAGACGCTCGGCGCGCACGCCGTGGAGCTTGCCCCAGTGCGGTCGGCCGGCGTACGCCGAGAAGATCTCCTCCGCGGCTGCGAAGAACCGGGCGTGCGGCTGCCGCCAGTACGTCTGGAGCGACAGGTACGCCGTCCGGCGGCCGTGCGACATCGACAGCCACGGGTCGTCGCCGCCGGTGAATCGGACCTCGACGGGGAAACCCACCTGGTTGCCCGGCGTGTCGAGCCAGCGCCGCAGGTCCGCGAAGGCGTCGCGCCACGCCCCGACCGGCAGGCCGTACTCCATCTCGCGGAACCGGATCCGGCGCGGGTTGGCGAAGACCCGGTACGAGCGGTCAGACCACGCGCGCCCGGACATGAGCCGCGTGACGGCGCGGTTGAGGGTCGGGATCCGGCGGGGCAGAGCGGCACCGACCCGGCAGACCGTGCCGAGGCCGACGTTGGGCAGCAGCTCGTCGTCGAGCAGCGCGCGCCAGCGCGGCTGCGGGCGCAGACCGGACTCCGGCGGCACGTGGTCCTTCGTCAGCCGGAGCACGCGGCCGGTGTGCGGGAACCAGAAGCACTCGAGGTGGTCGTGCTGCGCCGCGAGGTCCTCGGCGGTCTCGAGGAACTCCTCGAGCGACACCGGCACCTCCCTCGCCTCGATCCCGAACGCCGGCACGCACTGCAGCGTGACCGACGTCAGGACGCCGAACGCGCCGACGCCGACCCGGGCGGCCTCGAAGAGCGCGGGCCGCTCGGTCGGGGAGCAGCGGGTCAGCGTCCCGTCGGCGAGCACCACCTCGAGGCCACGGACGGCAGAGGCGATGCAGCCCCAGGCCAGGCCCGTCCCGTGCGTCCCGGTCTGGACGGCGCCGGCGATCGCCTGCCGGTCGATGTCGCCGAGGCTCGGCAGGGCGAGCCCGTGCGCCCAGAGCAGCGGGGACAGCTCGTGCAACCGGGTGCCGGCGTCGACCTCGACGAGCCCGGTCGCCGGGTCGGCCGTCCGGATCCCTGCCAGCGCGTCGGTCTCGACGAGCACGCCGTGACCGGCTGCGGCGCCGGTGAACGAGTGCCCCGCGCCGACGGCCTTGACCGTCAGCCCGTCGCGGACGGCGGCCCGGACGACGTCGGCCACCTGGGCGGCATCCCGCGGCCTGGCCCGCCGCACCGGTCGGACGCGCTCGGTGCGCGCCCAGTTCGTCCACACCGCGGCGCTCGCCCCGTGCGAAGCACTCGTCGTCGAGGTCACGTCCGGATCGTAGGCCGCCGCCCGGCGCCCGCGGGACGAACGACCCCGGGCGCTCACCGGACCCGCTGCGACGCTGGAGGTCCACCGCCGGCCACCGAGTCCGCGCGAGGCTATCGACGATGACTCCCGCACCCCTGGCACGACGTCCTGTCGTCATCCAAGGCGGCATCCACGGCGGCACGGGCGTCGGCGTGACCTCGTGGCGGCTGGCCAACGCGGTCGCGCGGACCGGGCAGCTGGGCGTCGTCGCCGGGACCGGGCTCGACGTCCTGCTCGCCCGCCGGCTCCAGGTCGGCGACCCGGGTGGCCACGTGCGTCGCGCGGTCGCGGACTTCCCGCTCCCGGACGTGGCGCGTCGCGTCGTCGAGCGTTACCTGCGCCCCGAGGGCCACGACGCGGAGCCGTACGTCCCGGTGCTCCGGCCCGGGGTACGGCCGGACGCGCACCGCGACGAGCTGACCGTCGTCGGCAGCTTCGTCGAGGTCTGGCTCGCCAAGGAGGGCCACAGCGGCCTCGTCGGGGTCGACCTCCTGGTGAAGCTCTCGACGGCGACCCCGGCGGTGGTCTACGGAGCGATGCTCGCCGGGGTCGACGTCGTCCTCGCCGGCGCGGGCATCCCGGGCGAGATCGCGCACCAGCTCGACGAGCTCGCCGAGCACCGGGCGGGCACCGTGACGGTCGACGTCGCCGGCGGTCCGGCCGCGCAGGTCACCCTCGACCCGACGACGCTCGCCCCGCGCGACGGGCTGCCGCCGCTGCGCCGTCCGACCTTCCTCGCGATCGTCTCCTCGCACGTCCTCGCGCAGGACCTCGGCGAGGGGTCCGCCCGGCCCGACGGCGTCGTCGTCGAGGGTCCGGTCGCGGCGATCGGCCTGCCGTTCTGGCTCGCCGGCGGGTACGGCGAGCCGCAGCGGGTCCGCGCCGCGCTCGAGGCGGGGGCGGCCGGCGTCCAGGTCGGAACGCTCTTCGCGCTCGCCCGCGAGTCAGGTCTGCGCGAATCGCTGCGCGAGCAGCTCCTCGAGCGGTTGCGCGACGGGACGCTCGAGGTCCCGACCGGGGCGACGGCCGGGCAGCCGACCGCGACGCTCGGCGCCGACCTCGCAGGCGCCCGCCGGCTCGACAGCGAGCACTGGCTGCACGGCGGGAACGCCGACGGCTGGACGGCGGCGGAGGCCGTCGCGTGGCTGCTGCGCGACGTCGAGGTCCCGAGGGCCCGTGCGCAGCCGGTGTCCAGCGGCGTCTGACCGCGACGCCGGCCGCACGATCGTCTCGAGGATCGCGGCGGCGCGCAGCCGCGCGACGTTCGCGGCGAACCAGGGGTCGGACTTCACGGACCGGTCGCCGAGCACCTGGCGACGCTGCGGCTCCGGCAGCCGGTCGAGCGCCGGGACGGCGTCGTCCGACAGCCGGGCAAGGTAGCCGGTGTCGACCTTGCCCGTGCGGGCGAACCGGTCGACGTTGGCGGCCGCCGCGAGCGCGTCGGGGCCGGCGAGGTTCAGCACGAGCAGGCCGGCGCCGGCGGCGAGCACGACGCCGCGCGCGACGAACGCCGTCCGGCGCAGCGCCCACGCCCCGGCGCACAGGAGGAGGACGACGGCGAGCCACACCTCGAACGCCGCGACGTGGATCCGCAGCACGGTCCAGCCGAACGCCTGCTCGTAGAGGGCCATCCGGCGCAGCGCGGACGCCACGACGACGAGCACGAGTCCGACGAGGCCGCCGCCGAGGACGCCGAGCAGCCGCCGGTGCCGCGAGCGGTCGGTGCCGGCACGACGGCCGGCCCACGCGAGCAGGACGACGGCGAGCACGGTCACCGCGACCAGCTGGCCGAAGCCCTGGCGGGCCCGCTCGGCGGGCGTGACGCCGTCCGAGATCCCCTGCGGCAGACCGCCGAAGAGCGCCGCCGCCTGGATGCAGACGAAGAGCGCGAGCAGGACGTCGACGAGCCCGAGCGGCAGCGCCCACTCGACGGCGGGACCGGCCCGGTGCGGCACCCGGACGGCCTCCCAGCGCGGCGGCGCCACCGCGCTGAACGCGAGCGTCAGCGCGGCCACGGCGCCGATGACGAGGACGACGAGGCGCTCGGGCAGGGACGACAGGTCGATCGACGGGAGGAGGGCGTCGAGGACGGCCGCGAAGGCGGCGTCCGCCCGGCTGAGCAGGGCTGCGAAGACCCAGACCGACACGACGGCGACCGACACCCCGCGCACCCAGCCGGCGAGCCCGGCGGGCCGCCGCAGCGTCCGCAGCCGGGTCCCGGCCCAGAGCGCGGACCGGACGCAGGCCACGGCGGACGGGGGCCAGGCGAGGAGCACCGCCGGCCAGGTGCGACCGTCGACCGCCGCGAGCACCGCCAGGCCCGTCGCGCCGAGGACGCTCAGGACGACCGTCGGGGTGCCGTCCCGGACCGCGGGGACCCAGCCGAGGGCGACCGCGAGCACGGTGAACGCCGTCCGGGACGAGACCCGCGGGCGGCGCGCGTCCCCCGCGGCCCGGCCCCGGCGGGTCGCGAGGACGGCGACGGCGGTGAGCGCGGAGGCGACGAGCCCGGACTGCAGGCCGAGCCGGTCGGTGAACAGCGTCGCGGCGAGCAGCAGACCGGTGGCGGCCGCGGCGACGAGGACGCCCAGGGTCGGCGGTGTGGTCGGCGCGGGCCAGTAGCGCTGCACGAGCGTCGGCGGCATCGGGCCGATGACCGGCGGCGGGACGTACACCTGGGCGCGCTCAGCCACGGGACGTCACCGGTGCCTGGGTCGGGCCTGCGATCGGCGCGGCGGCGGGCAGCTCGGCCCGGATCCGGCAGCCGCGGGGGGACGGGACGACGGCGATCCGGCCGCCGTGCAGGACGACCGCCCAGCGGGCGATCGCGAGGCCGAGACCGGTACCGCCGCCGATCCCACCGGCGCCGGCCGCACCGAGCCGGAAGCGCTCGAAGACGGCGTCCCACTCCTCGCGTGGGATCCCCGGGCCGTCGTCGGTGACCTCGACGACGACGCCGTCGGCGCCGTCCGAACGGCACCGGACGTCGACCCGGCCGCCGTCGGTGGCGTGCCGGGCGGCGTTGTCGACGAGGTTGACGAGCACCTGGCGCAACCGGGCGGGGTCGGCGTCGGCGACGAGGTTCTCGGGGACGTCGACGACGACGTGCTGCCCGGGCCGGGCGATGCCGACCTCCTGCGCGACGTCGTCCGCGAGCGCCCGGACGACGACCGAGGACCGGCGCAGCGGCGTGATCCCGGCCTCGGCGCGGGCGAGGTCGAGCAGGTCCGCGACGAGCGCACCGAGCCGCTCGGTCTGGTCGAGGGCCTCGGCGAGCGCCGACGGCTCGGGGGCCCGGACGCCGTCGACGAGGTTCTCGAGCTGGGCCCGCAGCGCGGCGACCGGCGTCTTCAGCTCGTGGGCGACGTTGGCGAGCAGGTCCCGGCGCTGCGCCTGCGCGGTCGCGAGGTCGCGGGACATCGCGGTGAAGGCCCGGGCGAGCTCGCCCACCTCGTCACGGCTCGTCGTCCGGACCGGGGTGGCCGGTCGTCCGGCCGCCATCTCGCGCGCCGCCGCGGTCATCTGCCGCAGCGGTGACGTCATGCCGTGCGCGAGCACCTGCGTGACGACGAGCGCGACCCCGACGGCGAGCGCCATGCTGTAGCGCGCGCGCCACCCGAGGTAGTCGAAGCCGACCCAGGTCATGACGACCCCGACCACGATGCTCGTCGCGACGAGCAGCCCGAGCTTGGCCTTGATGGAGCGCACCGGGTCGAGCGGGCGCAGGTCCAGCCTCATGGCCCGACGGTAACCGGGCCCCTGTGGCCGCAGGGTCGCCTTCGTGTGGAGGAGTGGTGGAGTCCGTCTAGGCTCCGCGTCGTGGAGGTCGCGCGGGACGTCGAGCGGGTCATCGGTCAGGCGGCCGCGGCCCTGGGGGTGACGGGCACCGTCCGGGTCCTGCCCGGCGAGCGCACCCTCAACGCGCTCTTCGAGGGCGTCCCGACCGGTCCGGACGGCGAGGCCGTCGTCGCCTTCGCGCCGGCCCGGTTCGTCCTCAAGGTGCACCCCCCGGTCGACGTCGACGGCGTCGGGCTCGAGACCGCCGCCCTGGACCACCTCGGGGCCGGGCCTGCCGCTGCGCTCGTGCCGCAGGCGCTGCGGCCGCCGGGTGGTCGCGCGGGCATCCCCGTCGAGACCGAGATCGGGCCGCGTCTCGTCCGGGCGCTGTCGTGGCTGCCGGGCCGTACGTGGGCGTCGTCCGCGCCGCACGGCGCCGCGGCGCTGCGCAGCCTCGGCCGGGCGGTGGCCCGGGTCGACGCCGCGCTCGCGACCTTCGAGCACCCGCACCTGGCCCGGTCGCACCGCTGGAACCTCATGACGGCCACCGACCGGGTGTTGACCGGCGACGTCATGGACACGATTTCACCGACACCCACTTGGTCGAAGCCGTAGTCGACCGCTGCCCGGGCGGCCTCGCTGGCGTACCCGAGCCCCCAGGCCGACCGGTCCAGCCGCCATCCG
>DAIOGQ010000189.1:0-8035 GCA_036745175.1 Kineosporiaceae bacterium | reverse complement strand
CGCGCGGGGTCGCGCGGGCGCGTCCATGGTGTCAGCAGGGACGAGCCGGTCCCCCACGCTCACCCGGCGCGGTCGCCGGCGGGCTCCTGCGACGGCGGGGCGTCCTGCGCCTCGGGCCGCGGGAACGGGTAGTGCTCGGCGAAGAACGGCGTCCAGTCGTCCGCGACGTCGGCCGGCGCCTCGACGTCCGGGCCGTAGCGGTACTGGTAGAAGCTCAGCATCACCGCGTCGCCCTCGCCCTCGGCCGCAAGGATGCCGGTGCCCGGCACCGGCGCGTCGAGGACGACGAGGTTCGCCGTGAGCCTCGGCCCGCGCAGGACGGTCTCGACCCGCCCGCGGAGCGCCGGGACGCCGTCCCCGGACGTCGCGAACACGCTGCCGGCGTCCAGGTCCGCGGCCACGCCGATCCGTTCGCACACCGCCGTCCACGCCCGCTCGTGGGGCCCGGGGACGGAGCCCATCGGCACGATCGACGCCGCGCGGCGGCCCGCGAAGTACGTCCGGTGCAGGCGCAGGTTCTCCAGGAACAGGCGCCAGCCCATGCTCATGCCGTCGTAGTCGCCGTCCCACTCCTCGCCGTGGCCGAAGCCGCTGTTGACGAGCCGGACGACGCACGTGCCGCCGTCCTTCGCGGTGACGGTCCACTCGTAGGCGAGGACGCGCCCCTGCGGACCTCCGACGAAGACCACCCGGTCCGGCGGCTCCCAGGCGGCGACCTCCGCCTTCTCCACGCCGAACGTGCCGAAGTCCATCGCGGCGGTGCCCCCGACGCGCTCCTCGACCGCGTGCGGCACGAACCAGGCCGTGATGCCCGGTCCCGTCGCGACGGCGGCCCAGACCTCCTCCGGGGTGCCGGGGACCTCGATGGACAGGTCGATGACCCGGCCCTCCTGGGGCGGGATCGGCTGGCTCATGACGGGCGGACCTCCTCCTCGGCCGCGACGGCCGGTCGTGGGTGGCTGAGGGCGACGAGCCGGTACCAGCGCCCCTGCGGGGCGGACCCGTCGTGGTAGCGGGCCGCGAGGTCGCGCACGCACGCCGCCAGGTCGGTGGCGAACGCGGCGCGGTCGGCGGCGGAGGCGAAGCGGACGTCCGCCTCGACGGACAGCGTCGGCAACCGCTTGCCCGCCGCGCCGGCCCCGCGCAGGAGGCCGCCGACCTCCCGGACGGCCCGGCCCGCGACGGCGAGCAGGTACCCGGCCGAGAGCCGGTCGGCGACCGCGTCGGGATCGGCGGCCGCCGGACCGAGCGCGGCGGGCGAGACGACGTACGCGCGCGCGCTCGCGGTGAGCACGCGCTCGGTGAGGCCGCCGTGCCGGCGGCGGCCGACCTCGACGACGAGCCCCTTGTCCTCCAGCGCGCGCAGGTGGTGCCCGACCCGCTGCCTCGGCAGGCCGAGCCGGACGGCGACCCCCGCCGCGGACGCGGGCTCGGCGGCCAGGGCGGCGAGCAACCGGGCCCGGGTCGGCTCGAGGGCGACCGCGGCGACCTCGGGGTCGTCGAGGACGGCGACGTCGGTGGACATGCCCCAACCCTGACCTTTGACAGTGAATCCTGTCAAGAGCACACGGTGGGCGACCTAGGGTGGCGGCCATGAGCACTGGCGCCTCGTCCGGACCGACCGTCGCCCTCCTCGGGACCGGGATCATGGGCGCCGGCATGGCCACGAACATCGCGACGGCCGGCCTTCCGCTGACCGTGTGGAACCGCGACCGCAGCAAGGCCGAGCCACTGGCAGCGGCGGGCGCCCGGATCGCCGGCTCCCCGGCGGACGCCGTCCGCGGGGCCGACGTCGTCGTCGCGATGCTCTGGGACGCCCCGAGCGTCGCGGACGTCATGGCGCAGGCCGCCCCCGGGCTTCGTCCCGGCGCCGTCTGGCTCCAGACGAGCACCGTCGGGGTCGACGGCACCCAGCGACTCGCGGACCTCGCGGCCACGCTCGGCGTCGTCTACCTCGACGCACCGGTGCTCGGCACGAAGAAGCCCGCCGAGGACGGCGCACTCGTCGTCCTCGGGTCCGGGCCGGACGACGCCCGCGACGTCGTCGCGCCCGTGCTCGGCGCGATCGCCGCCCGGACGCTGTGGGTCGGCCCGGCCGGCGCCGGGTCGCGGCTCAAGCTCGTCGTGAACGCCTGGGTCGTCACCGTCGTCGAGGGGATCGCCGAGTGCCTCGCGCTCGCCGACGGGCTCGGCCTCGACCCGGCCCTCTTCCTCGAGGCGGTCAAGGGCGGCGCGATGGACGCACCGTACGTCGGCCTCAAGGCTCGCTCGATGCTCGCCGGCGACTTCACGCCGTCCTTCACCCTCGCCGGCGCCGCCAAGGACGCGGGGCTCGTGGTCGACGCCGCGACGACCGCGGGCGTCGACGTCGGCGTCCTGCGCGCCGTCCGCGACCATCTCGCCCGAGCCCTCGACGCCGGCCACGGCGATCTCGACCTGGGCGCGACCTACCTGACGCACCGGCGCACCGGCGACTGAGCCGGTCCCGCGATGGCTCAGCAGCGCCGTCCCGAGAGCGAGGACGCCGGCGGCTTCGACGGCGGCGTCGAGCCGTGGCTGCGCGGCCTGGGCCAGATCCGGGACGTCGTGCGCCAGCACCTCGTCGCGGACCAGGTCGCGGAGGTCGTCGCGGCGACCGGGCGGACCGCGCTGCGCGCGATCGACGTCGGCTGCGGTCAGGGCACGCAGGCGCTCGGGCTCGCCCGTGCCGGCCACGAGGTCATCTGCCTCGACCCGTCGCCGGCACTGCTGGAGGTTCTCGTGGCGACGCTCGGCGGCGAGCCGGACGAGGTTCGCGGCCGGGTCCGCGTGGTCACCGGGACCGGCGAGGACGCGCCGGCCCTCGTCGGCGGCGGCTTCGACCTCGTCCTGTGCCACGGGGTGCTCATGTACCTCGACGACGACGCCGGCCTGCTCGACGCGCTCGCCCGGATGACCGGTCCGGACGGGCGCCTCTCGCTGGTCGTCCGCAACGGGGACGCCCTCGGCCTGCGCCCCGGGCTGCTCGGTGACTGGGCGGCCGTCCCGGCCGCGGTCGACGCCGACGGCTACGAGAACCGGCTCGGGCTCCGGGCCCGGGCGCACCGGCTCGCGGACCTCGACAGCGCGCTCGGCGCACGAGGCCTGCGGCGTGAGCACTGGTGGGGTGTGCGCGTCCTGTGCGACCACCTCGACGGGCCCGCACCCGACGGCGACCGGCTCGACGCGCTCCTCGCCGCCGAGCGGGCCGTCGCGGGGCGCGAGCCCTACCGCTCGGTCGCCGCACTGACCCATGCCGTGTACGGCCGGGCCGTCCCCGGGACGTAGCCCGGGTCGTGGCGTCCCCCGCAGGTCGGGGACCGCGTCGAGAGGTGCGTCGAGAGGTGCGTCGAGGGGTGTGAGGTCAGCCGTCGCCGAACTTGGACCTCAGGAACTCCCCCTGGAGCAGCAGCCGGGTCTGCGGGTGCTCCCGGGACGGCCGGCTCCGCGCCTCGGCGAGCGCCTTCTCGACCGAAGCGAGCTGGTCGGCGACCTCGACGGCGGCGGGCCGGCCCCGGACGACCGCGTTCGGGTCGGCGAGCGCGAGGAACGGGTCGAGGGTGTCCGGCAGGTAGCGGGTCACCGTCGCCTGGACGAGGAACGCCACGTCGGCGTCGAGGTCGTCGTCGAGCAGGCGCACGAGCAGGTCGTCGAGATGGCTGTCGCTGGCGCGCAGCAGTGCCAGCCCGCGCCCGTCGAGCCGGCCGGAGCCGATCGCCCGGCGCACGAGCAGTCGCCGGGCGCGGTCCAGGGCGGGCACCGACGGGCCGCCCGGCCGGGTCGTCGTGGCGTCGACCGTGGCGAGCGCCCGGGCCAGCGCGGCGAGCCGTTCGCGGCGCGCCCGGCGCGAGCGGGCGGCGACCATGCCGACGCCGGTCGCGGCGCCCGCGACGAGGCCCCCCTCGACGGCAGCGGTGCCGGCCGCCGGCAGGAGCAGCCCCGCCCAGGCCGCGGTCGCCGCCCCGGTGAGCACCGCGGCGTCCCGGCCGCGGCGGACGAGCACGCGACGCCGCGCGGTCCGGCCGGCGAGGCTGTCGGCCGGCGCCCGGCCGGGGCCGGCCGCCGGTCGGGGCGACGGGTCGAGCGCCCGCGAGTACTGCGCGACCCGCAGTGCGAGGAGGCGGGCCTGCACCGGCGACAGGCGCGACGAGATCCGCGACAGGTCGTCCCGGGTCCGCGCGACGTCGCGGCGCAGCCGCCACGGTTCGCCCCGAGGCACCCGCCCGGTGCGCGCCATCGCGTCGATCCGGTCCCGGACGCCGTCGAGCCGGGCGTGGGCAGCCTCCGCGGCACCGGCCGGGTCGAGCCACTGGAAGGGGGTCGCGACCGCGCGGTAGGCGCGGTCGGACAGCCACGGCGCCCGGTCGCCGACGAGGTCGAGCCCGCGCTCGAGCAGGCGCCGGCCGAGCTCCGCACGCCGACCCGCCATCCCGCGCACCTCCGTCCCTCGATCCCCGCCCGCCCGGCGTACTGGCCGGACCCGCCCGGCCGACGTGCGCGCGAGCGACGCACGAGCGACCGGACGCGCGGCCGACGGCCGCCGTCGACGGGGTCAACGCTTCGGACCCCTCGAGTGTGCCTCGGACCGGCGGCGCCGTCCCGACGGCGCCCAGCGGCGGGTCCGAGACGGGCTCTGAGCGCCGTGACCGGCGGCGGGCCGCCGGACGGTCCGGGTCAGCCTGCGCGCGACCAGAGGACCGGCGAGAGCCGGCCGACGGCGTCCTCGACGGCCTGCGCGGCGTCGAGGCACACGTCCTCGCGGTACTTCGACGCGAGGAGCTGGACGCCGGAGGGGACACCCGCGTCGTCGAGCCCGGTCGGGGCGAGCGCAGCGGGCAGGCCGAGCAGGTTGACGGCGATGCTCGGTGCGAGGCTGTGCCACACCCGCCGCACGTCGTCGTCGGACCGGATGTCCTCACCGACCTCGAGGACGCCGCCGAGCAGCTGCGGCAGGACGAGGACCGGGTGCTCCTCGAGGAAGAGCAGCCACTCCCGCACGAGAGTCGTCCGTGCCGCGAGGTCGTCGACGTGGTCGCCGGGCGTCGGGTAGGGCGTGGCGAGCGAGCGCAGGGCCGCCCAGTACCGCCGCATCGCGGCGCTGCCGAGCCGGTCGAGAACCGGCGTCAGCTGATGGTCGAGGTCGTTCATGAGCAGCCGGACGGCGAGCCGGGCGGTCCGAGCCATCCCCGGTGTGCGGGCCTCGTCGACCTCGACGACCTCGTAGCCGGCCGCGGCGAGCGCGGCGGCCGCCCGGTCGAGCGAGGCGAGGACCGCCGGCGCGGTCGGCACCTCGCCCTCGACCCGGCGCAGCACCGCGGCACGCCGCGGGACCACCGGCCCCTCGAGCGGCGCGGGCACCCACCACGGGTCGCGCACGTCGCGGCGGGACATCACGGCCAGCCCCCGCCGGACGTCGGCGACCGACCGTGCGAGGACGCCCTGGACCGACATGAGCGCCGCGACCGTCGACCGCTCGTACGCCGCGGTGGTCAGGAAGGCGGGCACCCGGCCCTGCGACGGCTTGATCCCCGGGACGCCGCAGTGCAGAGCGGGGATCCGGACCGACCCGCCGATGTCGTTGCCGTGGGCGAGGGCGCCGAAGCCGAGGGCGGCGCTCACGGCGGCACCGCCGGACGACCCGCCCGCCGAGACGCGGGCGTCCCAGGGGTTGAGCGTCAGGCCGTACAGCGGGTTGTCCGTCGTCGGCCGCATCGACACCTCCGGGGTGTTCGTCCGGCCGACGAGCACGGCGCCGGCCCCGAGCCAGTTCCGCGTCACCGGGGAGTCGCCGGCGGCGACGAGGTCGGCGAGGCCGGGCAGCCCGTTGGGCGTGCGCTGGCCCGCGACGTCGACGTTGTCCTTGATCGTCACCGGGACACCGTGCAGCGCGCCCGGCGGCTCGCCGCGGGCGAAGCCGTCGTCGAGCGCCCGTGCGGCCGCGACGGCGCTGTCCCCCATCGCGAGCGTCACGGCGTTGACCGCCGGGTTCGCCGCCTCGATCCGGTCGACGACGCTCCGCGCGACCTCCGCGCAGCTCACCTCGCCGGACGTCGTCGCGGCGACGACCTCGTGCGCGTCCCACTGCCACAACGGCTTGGCGTCCGAACGGGTCCCGGTCGTCACGGCGTGAGTGTAGGCACGGCCCTCAGGCGCCGGTGCGGCTGCGGCCGACGCCCCAGCGCAGCACGCGGGTCGCGGCGTCGTCGAGGTCGAGCAGGAGCCGCTCGCCGGTCGGCCGGCGAGGCTGCACCTGCTGCCACTCGACGGTCCGGTCGCTGGCGACGCAGACGAAGCCCTGCGGCGTCTCGCGCTGGCCGATCGCCGTCACGGTCAGCGAGACCGGACGCCGCCGACCCTCCTTGGTCACGTAGTCCCAGTCCTGGCGGTTCGGCAGCCCCCACCGCGCGAGCTCCAGGAGCGGGTCGACCCCGGCCGGCACCCCGAGCTCCAGCGCGACCTCCGCGATGTCGCGGGCGTCGCTGAGCCGGGTCGTCGGCCGGCCGACGAGCTCGTCGCAGCGATATCCGAGCAGCTTCTCGGTGGCGCGGTTGACCTTGGTGATGCAGCCGTCGGCGTCGGCGAGCACGATGACCCGGTCGCTCGCCGTCCGCAGGACGGCGTCCACCACGGCCCGGGCGCCCCGCGCCTCGTCGTCGAGACGCAGGCACAGGTCGTCGACCTCGTGCTGCGGCCGCAGGTCGTGCAGGGTCGCCGCCACGACGAAGCCGCCGCGCGGCCGCGACACCGGGGTCAGCCAGGCCGTCACGGGGACCTCCTCGCCGGCCGCCGTGCGGGCGTACAGGTCGAGCCCCTCGCTGCGCGGGTCGGTCGGCAGGCCGGCAAGGGCCCGCCGCCGGGCCTCGTCGACCGCTGAGGCCAGCTCGGGCACGAGGTCGTGGCTCGGCCGGCCGACGAGGGTGTCGACGGGCACCCCGAACAGGGACGTCGCGGCCAGGTTGGCGAAAGCGGTCCGACCCCCGGCGTCCACCCCGAGGACGGCGTCGCTGCTCGCGTCGAGGACGGCCAGACCCGTGTCGCGCCGGCCGCGCGGCCCGAACGGCCGCAGACCGCGCCACCGGCGGCCTGGGCGACCGGAGCCGTCGACCGGTTGCCCGCTCCTGCTCGACGGCACCGGTTCGCGATGTCCGCCCGACCACAGCACGACCGGCCGGGCAGGCGTCGCCAGCCGGTGCGCAGTCCCTGACGGCACCGCGACTCCCGATGGGACGACGTGTGGCAGCATTCGCGACCCTCCCCGCTCGCGCTTCAGTGATCCGTGGCCAGACGTTACCCGATGTGGTTGCTTGATTACAGAGGGATAGTTACATCGATGTGCTTCTGGCCCCGCCGGAACGGGGCGAGTGTGCATCTGTCCCGATCTGTCCGGTTGCCCCGGGACGACAGCACGACCATCGGCCGGAGGGCCCGGTCGGTCGACGTCAGGCGGTCGGGCGGTCAGGGTCGGGTCAGCTCGAGGACGGTCTCGAGGACAGCCCGGTGCAGGCGCGCGCGTCCACCCAGTCCCGCTGCATCCGCCGCGAGGTCGCCGCGTCGGGCTCGCGAGGGATCCCGTCCGCGCCGACGAGCATCGGGACCCAGCGGGCAGCGGCGACCCGCCGGCCCTCGACGTCCAGGGTGAGCACGCCCGACGTCGCGTCGGCCACGGAGTTGCGCCGCCACCAGACGAAGTTGCCCAGGCCGTAGGCGACGTACGTGGAGCCCAGCCAGCCCGCGCCCTGCACCCGGTGCGCGTGGGTGCCGACGACGACGTCGGCCCCGGCGTCGGCCAGGGCCCGTGCCGTCCGCTTCTGCAACGCGTTCGGGCACGTCGTGTAGTCGGTGCCCCAGTGCAGGTACACCACGACGACGTCGGCCTTCGTGCGCGCCGCCCGGACGGCGGTCGCGAGGCGGGCCGGGGACGCCGCTGCGGCGACGCCGGGGCGCGCCGACGACGCGGGCCACGTCGCGAGCGTCCAGTCCGGCACCTGGGTGGCGCCGAGGACGGCGACCCGGGTGC
>DAIOGQ010000188.1:0-8039 GCA_036745175.1 Kineosporiaceae bacterium | reverse complement strand
GGGGCAGGCTACGGGCCGGGCGGCCCGGGCGGCCCGGGCGGCGGCCCCAGCAGGAGGGTCGTGCTGACGACGCTCGGCGTCACCGCGCTCGTCGCGGTCCTCGCCGGCGGGCTGTGGGGCCTCCTGAGGCCGTCCTCCGACGGCGTCACTGCGCTGGCGAGCGGGTCTGCGACAGGGTCCCCGACGGCCTCCCCGACGGGCAGCGCGACCTCGAAGCCCGCGAAGACACCCGCCGCGACGAAGTCCGCGACCGCGACCCCGACGCCGCACGACACCGAGTACGTCGTCGACCCGACGGCCGTCGAAGGGATGGACTTCGGCCTGCTCCGCGGGATCGGCAGGTCCGGCGGCACGGTGACCCTGCGCGTCGACCGGGCCCAGTTCCTCGTCGGGAGCGCGGCCGAGCGGTACTACGCGAAGAACCCGGACCTCGAGCCGCTCGACTACGCGATCGTCAACGCCAACAGCCGGCTGCGCAGCTTCCCGCTCACCGACGACGCCGTCGTCTACTCCCAGTTCGCCCTCGGTGACGGCGGGTCCGTCCGGACCCAGGAGATCAGCACCGACCAGCTCTACACCAAGGCCGGCGAGCTCCTCGGCCAGAACGAGACGGTGCTCCTGTGGCTGCGGCACAGCGAGGAGCCCGACGGGCCCGTGTACTACGTCGCGGAGCAGTTCACGCCCTGACGCCGGGGACGGCACCGGTACGACGCTCGGACGGCGCCGCTCCCCGGTGGGAGCGGCGCCGCCCGTCCGGTGCCCCGTCGAGCGCAGGTGTCGTCGCGCGGAGGCCGGGACCTACTGGTCGTGCTCCCCGGTGAGGTACCCCTTGTGCTCGTGCTCGAGGGCGATCTCGTCGGACGACGTGACCCCGGCGGGCAGGTCGATCGTCGTCTTCGGACCGGTGAACCACTTCTTCGCCGACAGGTGCCAGCCGATCCAGAGCGCGAGCAGCGCGCCGCCGGTGACGATCGGCGTGTAGTTGACGAACTTCCAGTCGAAGGGTGTCTCGTCGGTGCCGGCCGCGCCGAGGAGGCCGCGCATGAAGCCGGGAGCGCCCGCGGGTGTGAAGGGCATGATGAAGTACACCGACGTGATGGCGATCTCGGCGACCGCGATGGGCGCCATCCACTTCCACTTCGTGCCGAGGTTCCAGGACCCCTGCTCGAACGCGTCTCCCATCCGCCAGCGCTGCCAGATCGGGATCGCGAAGGCCAGGTACAGCCCGATGACGCCGATCGAGACGACCGCGGAGAACGCGTAGCTCACGATGATCGGCTCGTCTGCGGTGCCGATGTTGATCTCGATGAGCGCAGGGAGCGTGAGCAGCACCGCGACGACCGCCGCGAGGATCACGGCGTTGACCGGGACCTTGTTGGCGTTCAGCTTCGACCAGTACCTCGCCCCCGGGACGGCGCCGTCCCGGCTGAAGGCGAACAGCATGCGGGTCGTCGAGGTCAGGCATGCGGTCGAGCAGTAGAACTGCCCGCTCGCCGCGATGAGCAGGACGACGCCGGACCACTTGGTCCCCAGCGCCTGGTCGAAGACGACCTGGACACCGCCCCCGCCTGCGGTCACCGCGTCGCCGTCCTGGACGGCGTACACGAACGACAGGAGCAGCACGTAGCCGCCGATCGCCGAGTAGAAGATCGACTGCCAGATGCCCTTGGCCGCGGAGTCCGCTGCTCCCTGGGTCTCCTCCGAGAGGTGGGCGGACGCGTCGTAGCCGGTGATCGTGTACTGGGTGAGCAGGAAGCCGAGCGGCAGGATGTAGAAGAGGAAGCCGAGCCCCCCGACGTCACCTCCGAACAGCCCACCGCTGTTGTTCACCTCGCCGGTGAAGACGTAGTCCGTGCTCGCGTGCGCGTCAGGGATGAGCCACAGGATGAGCACGACGATCGCGGAGCCGGCGACGTGCCACCAGACCGACACGTTGTTGATGATGGCGAGCAGATGGCTGCTGAAGATGTTGACCAGGGAGATGAGGACGAGCACGACGAGGAACATCAGGAAGACCCGCCGGAGCGAGTACCCGTCGGCCCAGGACTGGCTGAACCGCGAGAACGCGAAGTCGAAGAACGTCGCGCAGCCGTACGCGACCGACGCGACGATCGCGAGCAGGCCGATCAGGTTGAGCCAGCCCGTGTAGTAGCCGGCCTTCACCCCGCCGAGCTTGCTGGCCCACCAGTAGATGCCCCCGGAGGTCGGGTAGGCGGAGACGAGCTCGGACATGCAGAACCCGATGAACAGGATGAACAGCGAGATGACCGGCCAGCCCCAGGAGATCGCAACCGGACCACCGTTGTTCCAGGCCTGGAAGAAGGTCGTGAAGCAGCCGGCGAGGATGGAGATGATCGAGAACGAGATGGCGAAGTTCGAGAATCCGGACCAGGAGCGGTTGAGCTCCTGCTTGTAGCCGAGTTCGGCGAGCCGACGCTCGTCGGCGTCCAGCTTGGAGAGGTCTGCCACTGCGGTCCTCCAGGGATGCGGAAGGGAAGCTGTCACTCGGGCCGCCGTGCGGCGACCCGGCCGGGCTGAGCCGGTGGTCAGTCGGGTGCGGCGGCCTCCTCGAGCAGTCGGGCGAAGTCGGGGCCGTCGAACTCCTCGACCGCGCGCTCGTACTTCTCCATCCCCCAGGTCCAGAAGTCGAAGTCGACGCTGCTCGCGCCGTCCTGGATGGAGGCCCAGAGCGTCCAGCCGTACTTCGACGCGAGACCGAAGAGCCGGGCCCGGGCGACGAGGGCCGGGGACGCCGTGCCGAAGTACGCCTCGACGAGCGGGGCGAGGGCGTCGACCGGCAGCGTCGACTCGCTCCACACGTTCCCGAGCTCGAAGCAGGCCTCGTTGTTGCCGGCGTACTCGTAGTCCACGAGCCAGAGCCGCTCCCCGTCGTCGACGAGGTTCTCGGCGAGCAGGTCGTTGTGGCACGGCACCGTCGGTAGCGGGCGGACGGCGAGCGCGCGGGCCACGTCGGCGAACGCGGGCATGAGGTCGAGGTAGCGCGGCGGCAGCCGGAACCCCCGCTCGGTGACGACGTCGAGGTAGCCGCGCTGGACCGCGAACATGTCGAAGTCGCCGGCGAACCGCGGGCCGGCGTGCAGGAGCCGGCAGACCGCGGCGATCCGCGGCAGGTTCGCGGGGTCCCGGACGTCGCCGGCGCCGAACGTGCGGCCCTCCACCCAGCGGACGACGAGGACCCCGGCCTCCGCCGCGTAGCCGACGACGGCGGGCGCGGCCCCGCTGCGCGCGGCCGCCAGGCTGTTGTGGTGCTCCGCCTCGCGGTCGATGGCGAGCAGCGCGGCGTCGTCCGTGGCGATCCGCGCGATGACGTCGCCGTCCGGCAGGTGCACGCGGGCGTTGACGTTCGTGAGGCCGCCGCCGACCCGTTGCCACCCCGTCCGTGCGGCGAGACAGGGCACCGCGTCGAGCACCTGCTCGACCGCGCGGTCGTCCGCGAGCGTGCTCGCGGAACGCCCCCGCACGTCGCGCTGCGCTGAGGTCACGCGAGCTCCTGTCGCTGGGGCCCCACGTGCGGGCCACGGCAGCCGGGCGCCTGCCTCGCCGGATGCCTGGCCGGATGCTAGGGGGTGGTCGCCCTTAGGGTCTAGACCTGAGGTTTCGGTCTATACCTGAATGGCGAGGCCTGGCTACCCTGCGGCCATGGCCGATCCCGCTGCGCTGCCGACCTCCGCGCGCGTCGTCGTCGTCGGGGGCGGGGTCGGTGGCGCGTCGGTCGCCTACCACCTCGCGCAGGCGGGCGAGCGCGACGTCCTGCTCGTCGAGCGCGCCGACCTGACGAGCGGCTCGACGTTCCACTCCGCCGGGCTCGTCGGGGTCCTGCGGGCAGACCCGACCCTGACCCGGATGAACATGCACTCCGCCGCCCTCTACGCGTGCCTGCAGTCCGGCGACCACCCGCCCGGCTGGGTGCCGAGCGGCGGCCTCAAGCTCGCGTCGTCCGCCGAGCGGCTCGAGGAGATCCGCCGCCAGGTGAGCTGGGCGCGCACGTACGGCCTGGGGCTGCAGGAGATCAGCGTCGCGGAGGCCGTGGACCTGTTCCCTCTCATGGACCCGACCGGCGTCGTCGGCGCTGCGTGGCTGCCCGAGGACGGGTACGTCGACCCGTCGCAGCTGTGCCTGTCGCTCGTCGCCGGTGCCCGGGCCGGTGGCGTCGCGGTCCGCACCCGGACCCGGGTCCTGGGGATCGACACGGTCGCCGGACCCGGTGGCCGGCAACGGATCTCACGGGTGCGGACCGACCGCGGGGACGTCGACTGCGAGGTCGTCGTCGACTGCGGCGGGATGTTCGCGGCGCAGATCGCGCGGATGGTCGGCGTCCGGGTGCCGCTGGTCCCGATGGCCCACCAGTACGTCGTCACCGAGCCGTTGCCCACCGCCCGGCTGGGCCGGTTGGACCGACCGCTGCCGACGCTGCGCGACCCGGACTGGCTCGTCTACTGGCGCCAGGAGGTCGACGGTCTGCTCATGGGCGGCTACGAGCGCGACCCCGCACCGTGGACGGCGTCGGCGCAGTCCTTCGACGACGTCCCGGCGGACTTCAACGGCCGCCTCCTGCCGGAGGACTGGGACCGCTTCGAACAGATCGCGCAGAACAGCCGGGTCCGGGTGCCGGCGATGTCGGACATCGGCGTCCGCAAGCTCGTCAACGGTCCGGAGGCGTTCACCCCGGACAACGAGTTCTGCCTCGGCGAGAGCGAGGTCGGCGGGTTCTTCGTCGCCGCCGGGTTCTGCGCGCACGGCATCGCCGGCGCCGGTGGCATCGGGCAGGTGATGGCCGAGTGGGTGCTCGAGGGGTCGCCCAGCCTCGACGTGTGGCACATGGACATCCGCCGGTTCGGCCCGGCGTACGGCTCGCCGGCGCACACCCTGGCCCGGACCGTCGAGACCTATGCGACGTACTACGACATCGCCTACCCGCACCGGGAACGGACGGCGGGGCGCCCGCTGCGCACCTCCCCCGCGTACCCCTGGCACGTCGCGCACGGCGCGCACCTCGGCGAGAAGGCGGGCTGGGAACGGGTCGACTGGTACGAGGCGAACGCCGATGCCGGCACGGCCCTGCTGACCGCGGCGTACGGCGGCGTCGAGGCCGTCCGGCCGCGCACGTGGGCGGGCCGGTCGTGGTCGCCCGCGGTCGCCGCCGAGCACCACGCCGCGCGGACGGCGGCGGCGTTGTTCGACGAGACGTCCTTCGCCAAGATCTCCGTGACCGGCGCGGACGCCGCGCTGCTGCTCGAGCACGTGAGCGACAACCGGGTCGCCCGCGCGGTCGGCTCGGTCACGTACACCCAGTGGCTCACGCCGCGCGGCGGCATCGAGGCGGACGTGACGGTCACCCGGACCGGCGAGGAGGACTTCCTCGTCGTCACCGGAACGGCGTTCGGGCTGCACGACCTGTCGTGGCTGCGCCGGCGGGCGGACGACCTCGCGGCGGCACGCGCCGGCACGGGCGCCGGCGGCCGGCTCGACGTCCGGGTCGACGACGTCACCGGGCAGTACGTCTGCTACGGCCTCTACGGCCCGAAGGCCCGCGAGGTGCTCGCGCCGCTGACGCCGATGGCGTTGTCCAACAAGGACTTCGGCTTCATGACCTCGCGGACGACGACCGTCGGCGACGTGCCCGTCCGCGCCGTCCGGGTGACCTTCGTCGGCGAGCTCGGCTGGGAGCTCTACGCCTCGGCCGAGTACGGTGCCGCGCTGTGGCGCACCCTGTGGGACGCCGGGCGCGACGTCGGCGTCGTCGCCGCCGGCTACCGGGCGATCGACTCGCTGCGGCTCGAGAAGGGGTACCGGGTCTGGGCGGGTGACGTGACGCCCGAGACGACGCCCGACGAGGCCGGGCTGTCGTTCTGCGTCAAGCTCGACAAGCCCGGCGGCTTCGTCGGCGCGGCCGCGCTGCGGGCGGCGCGCGAGGCCGGCGGGCCGGCCCGGTCGCTCGCCTGCGTCACCCTCGACGACCCGCGGGCCGTCGCCGTCGGCAGCGAGCCGGTACGGGTCGTCGACGGGCCGCACGCCGGCCAGGTCGCGGGCCGGGTCACGTCGGCCGGGTACGGCTGGACCGTCGGCGCCTCGATCCTGTTCAGCTACCTGCCCACGGCCGCCGCGACGCCGGGCACCCGGGTCGAGGTCGACCTCTTCGGCGAGTGGGTCGGCGGCACCGTCGCCGAGCCGGTCCTGTTCGACCCGGCGTCGTCCCGGGTCCGCGCCGACGGCTGAGCTGCGTGCATCGACGAGCCCGGCACGCCGGCGACCGGCCGGGCTCGGGCCGGCTCAGGCTTCGGGCCAGACGACCCGGGTCCGCCAGGTCGACGGGTCCGGTTCGGTCTCGGGGTCGCTGAGGTAGTACTCCCACATGGTCGACGAAGGCTGCCGGCCGTCCTCCTCGATCCGCTGCAGCACCTGTCCGTAGGTGGTCGGCAGGGTGTCGTAAGGACCGACGTGGACGGCCTCGACCGCGCGGCCCGCGGGCAGCACACCACGAACGACCGCCCCCTCGGGCTCGACGGGCGCCGGCACCGGGAAGCCTGCTTCGACGTCGACGGTGTCGGCGGGCATCCCGTGGTAGAGGGCGAACGGCGGGCCGGACGGCATCACGTCCTGTGCTCGAAGGGCGTGCAGGACGGCGGTGAACGCGCGGCCGAAGAAGTCCGGTAGCTCGGTCGTGCGGACCTGCTCGCGGACCGCCGCTGTCGGTTGCTCGGAGAGGTCGACGAACCGGATGTCGCTCATGCCTCACGGTCTCACCGCGCGTGGTGCCTCGGGCGGACCGAAGGTCATACCCGCCGCGCGCTCGGTGCGTCAGGCCGGGCCGAGATCGCTGCGCACGTGCAGCCGCACCCGGTCGGTCCGGAACAGGTCGCGGGCGAACTCGACGGCCATGCCCGCGGCGGTGAACGCCGTCCGCTCCACGCGCAGGAGCGGGCGGCCCTCCTCGACCTCGAGCAGCCGGGACTCCTCGGGGCCGGCGACGACGGGGTCGACGAACTCCTCGGCCGTCCGCGGGTGGTGGCCGAAGTCGCGCTGCAGCACCGCGTAGAGCGAGCCGGTGAGCCGGTGCCCGAGCAGGCCGGGGAACGTGGCGGCGGGGAACCACGAGCGTTCCAGGGCGACCGGGCGGCGTTGGGCCGACCGGACCCGCGCCACCTCGTGGACCTCCTCGGCCCGGCCGAGCGAGAGCGCCGCCGCGACGTCGGGCGGGGCGGCGACGGTCCGGGCGACGACGACGCGGGCGCCGGCCCGCAGGTGCGCCCGGCGCAGCTCGGCGGTGAAGCCGGCCCAGCCGGTGAGGTCGACGTCGATCCGCGGCTCGGCGACGAAGGTCCCGCCGCGTCGGCCCGGACGGCGCAGGATGACCCCGCGCCCCTCCAGCCGTCCGAGGGCCTGCCGCAGCGTCATCCGGCTCACGCCGATCCGGGCGGCGAGGTCGGCCTCGGTCGGCAGCCGGTCCCCCGCCGACAGCTCGCGACGGCCGATCGCCGCGACGAGCCAGCGCTCGATCTCGACGTGGGCCGGCGCCGTCCCGGTGAGGGCGGGGGTACGAGGAACCGGCACCCATCCTCCTCCGACCCAGGCGGACCGCTCATGCTCACGCCGGGTACCGGGAACGGCCCTGCACGAGGCCACGAACGGTACCGAGCGCGAGCATCAGCGGCTAGGGCGCGGCCGGGGCGAGGAACCGAGGTGCGGTCAGCCGAGTGCGGCCATGACCTCGCGCATCAGCCGGGCAGCCTCGCTCGGCGTCTTGCCGACCTTGACGCCGGCGGCCTCGAGCGCCTCCTGCTTCGCCTGCGCCGTGCCCGAGGAGCCCGAGACGATGGCGCCCGCGTGGCCCATCGTCTTCCCCTCGGGGGCGGTGAAGCCCGCGACGTACCCGACGACCGGCTTCGTGACGTGCTCCTGGATGTAGGCCGCGGCGCGCTCCTCTGCATCGCCGCCGATCTCGCCGATCATGACGATGGCCTTCGTCTCGTCGTCCTTCTCGAACGCCTCGAGGCAGTCGATGTGCGTCGTCCCGATGA
>DAIOGQ010000187.1:0-8056 GCA_036745175.1 Kineosporiaceae bacterium | reverse complement strand
GCGGGGCGGCGCCGGGTCGTCCCACTCGGCCACCCGGACGTCGAGGCCGGCCTCGCGGAGCACGCGCGCGGCGTCGTCCGCACTCGGCCCCGGCGGCCGCTCGAGGTCCCAGAACCGCCGCCACAGCGGCGCCATCCGGGCCAGCGGGTGCCGCACCGGCAGCTCGAGCACGACGCGGCGACGCGCCTTCGCGGTCAGCGCGAGCGCGAACGGGGCCAGCGCGGACACGTTGTAGGCGACGTGGTGGCAGACGACGACATCGGCCCCCGGGGTGACGTCGGCGACGTCCGGCCAGTCGCCGAGAACCTCGACGTGGTCGAGCCCGCGGGAGGCGGCCGCCTCGGCGAAGCTGTCGAGCATCCCCTGCTGGTGGTCGACCCCGACGACCCGGACCGCCGGTGGCGCGACGGCGAAGGCCGCCCGGCCGCCGCCGCAGCCGACGTCGAGCACCGACCCGGACGGCGGCAGCGCCTCGCGGGCCCGCCGGTGCGACGGGGTGTCGGGCTCGTCCTGCGGCGCGACGAAGAGGGCGACCGGATGGATCCACGGCGACTGCGGGGCCTGGTCGAGGATCGCCGGCGGGATCCCCCAGCCGGCCAGCGCCGCGGCCCAGTGCGCGGCCGCCGGGTACGAAGCGTCCATGGCGGCATCCTCCACCCGGGTCGTCCCCCTCCGGCCGGGACCGTCCGGGTCGTCCCGGCGGTTACCGTGGCCGGATGGGCACCGGGGGACGCGTCGGACGGCTGCGGGCGCCGGCAGCCCCGCTCGTGGCCACGCTGCTCGCGGCCACGTCACTCGCCGGCTGCGGGTCGTCCGGTCAGGACGGCGCGGGGGCACCGTCCGTCCCCCCGGCCGGGGGGACGGGGCCCGGGAGCCCCAGCGGTAGTGCCACGGCCCGGTCCTGGCGCCTCGTCTGGAGCGACGAGTTCGAGGGCCCCGCAGGCACGCCGCCGGACCCGGCCCGCTGGACCCACGACACCGGGGACGGCGGCTGGGGCAACGACGAGCTGCAGCGATACACCGACTCCACCCAGAACGCGCGGCTCGACGGCCGCGGTGCGCTCGAGATCGTCGCGCGCGTCCAGCAGACCGGCCGGTCCCGGCGGTACACGAGCGCCCGGATCACGACCCGTCGGTCCTTCACCCCACGCTACGGCCGGTTCGAGGCCCGGCTCCGGCTGCCCGCCGGCCGCGGGATCTGGCCCGCGTTCTGGCTCAACGGCATCTGTGCCACCGGCTGGCCGGACTGCGGCGAGGTCGACGTGATGGAGTCCGTCGACGAGGTTCCGCGGACGGTCCGCTCACGGATCCACGGTCCCGGCCCGAGCTACCGGTCCGGCATCGGGCGGGACTGGCGGGTCCGCAGCAGGCTCGACGAGGGTTTCCACGTGTACGGCGTCGAGTGGACGCCCGACCACGCCGCCTTCACGTTCGACGGCGTCGAGTACAGCCGCGTCGAGCGCGCCCGGCTCGCCGAGGGCGAGGTGTGGGCGCTGGACAACGACGCCTACCTCATCCTCAACGTCGCGGTCGGCGGCTCGTGGCCCGGCAACCCTACGCCGCAGACCCGGTTCCCGACCCGGCTCAAGGTCGACTGGGTCCGCTGCTACCAGCGCTGAGCGTCAGGTCGGTCCGGCCCGGTCCCGCGACCGTCAGGACGCCGCGAGCGTGCGCAGGAAGCGCGCGGCGACCGGTGCCGCCGTCTCGCCGCCGGACGAGCCGACCTCGACGAAGACCGCGAACGCCGTCCTGCCCTGCCAGCCGACGAACCACGCGTGGTTGCGCAGCGCCTCGGCCGGGCCGAACTCGGCCGTCCCGGTCTTGCCGTACACCGCGCCGCCGGGCACCCCGGCCGCTGCCGTGCCGGTGCCCGACGTGACGACGGCGCGCATCATCGGCCGGATCTTCACGGCCTCGGGCAGGGCGGTGGAGCGGCAGTCCGGGCACGGCAGCACGTGCGGCTGGCGCCAGGTGCCGCTCGCGACCGCGGCAGCGACGCCGGCCATCTGCAGCGGGCTCGCCTGCACCCGGCCCTGCCCGATGGCGCTCGCGGCGAGCTCGGCGCCGTCCTTCGGCTCGGGGTAGCGACCGCCGAAGCTCGCGACGTCGAGGGGCTGGGTCACGGTGTTGAAGCCGAGGTCCTCGGCGGTCGCGGCGAGCGCGTCGGCCGGCAGCGACCGGGCGAGCCCGATGAAGGCGGTGTTGCAGCTGTCGGCGAAGGCCTCGGTCAGCGACATCGAGCGGTTCGGGGCGCGCTCGTGGTTGCGGAACACCTTGCCGTAGGCCGTGATCGTCGTCGGGCAGGTCACGCTCGTCGACGGCGTCGAGCCGTTGCGCAGGGCGGCGAGCGCAGTGATGATCTTGAAGGTCGACCCGGGCGGGTACGTGCCCGAGAGGGCCGGCGGGATGCCGGTGTACGGCCGGTTCGCGACGGCGCGGACCTCGCCGGTGGGCACGTCGATCGCCACCAGCGCGGCCTTGGCCCGGGTGCCGGCGAGCGCCTTCGTGGCGGCCTTCTGGACGTCGAGATCGAGCGTGGTCCGCACGCCGTCGGCCGGGGCCTCGACGGGGAACGCCTTGACGGTCCGGGCGATCGCCTTCGTCTGCGCGTCGACGATCGCGACCGTGCTCGGGTCGTCCCCGCCGAGCCGCTCGGCGAGGACCCGCTCGAGCCCGGTCGCCATGCCGGTCGCCGGGTCGAACGAGCCGACGACGTTCGCCACGAGGTCAGGGCTCTTCGCGAGCGAGCGGCCCTCGCGGTCGAGGACCTCGCCCCGGCTGCCCGCCGACGCGACGAGGTCGAGTCGCTGCCCGACCGCGAGGTCGGGATGCACCGCGGTCGCGGTGAAGTGCACCGTGGAGACGCCGGCCTCGGTCCGGGTGATCTTCAGCGCGGTCGACCACGAGACCTCGCCGAGCCCGGCGAGGGTGAGGGTCGCCTGGAACGGCACGGACAGGCCGTCCAGCGTCGGCTCGAGCGGCCGGGCGACGACCTGGTCGACCTTCAGCCGCCCGGCCATGCCGCCGTACACGCGGGCCATGTCGCCGCCGTCGTTGTCGAGCTGGGCCTGCATCGTCGCCCAGTCGCCGCGCTCCCACGCGTCGAGGAAGGCCGTCGCGACCAGCCGCGCCGCGACCCGTGCGTCGGGGTCGGCGGCCCCCGCCACGAGCGACGGGGCGGGCGTCGAGGTCGGCGTCGGGGTGGCGGACGCCGCGGTCGCGGTCGTCCGGGCGTCGCCGCCGCTGCCGCGCAGGGCGATCCCGGCACCGACCCCGGACGCGACGAGCACCGCGCCGACCGTCCCGAGCACGATCGTCGTCCTCTTCGACCCGTTCACCCGTTCCGACCCCTCACGTCCGCCGTCCGGCCGCGACCCACCCTGCCAGGTCCGCTCTCCCCGCAGGACGCCTCGCGCGGCCGCCCGGTTGCCCTCGGCCGTCGGCCGCGCACGCCCGGGACGTGCCGGCCGCCACGCTAGCCTCCGCTCATGCGCGACCGGCGAGGGATGCTCGCCCTGAGCGCCGCCGGAACCCTCTGGGGCACCCTCGGCCTCGTCGTCCGGCTGCTGCAGGATGCCGACCTGCCGACGGTCGTCATCGCCTTCTGGCGCCTCGTGCTCGCCACGACCGTCCTCGCGGTCGTCGTCGGCCGGCCCGGGCTGCACGCGCTGCGCGCCGAGGGACGGCGGCCGTGGCGCCTGCTCCTCGTCGGGGTCTGCTTCGCGGTCTTCCAGCTGAGCTACTTCGTCGGCGTCCGGGACGCCGGGGTGGCGGTCGCGACGCTCGTGACGCTCGGCATCGCGCCGGTCGCGGCGACGGCGTGGGAAGCGCACCTGGAGCGGCGTGCGCCGGGCGCCCGGACCCTCGTCACCGTCGGCTGCGCCGTCGCCGGGCTCGCGCTCGTCTCGACGGCGAGCGGGGTCGACGCGGGCGCGGCCCCACGACCGGTGGCCGGCGTCGTGGCCTCGCTCGTGTCCGGGCTGGCGTACACGGCGTCGGCGATCCTCAGCGGACCCCTGGCGCGGCGGCTCGGCTCCTTCGTCATCACCGCGGCGACGAGCGCCGTGGCGCTGGCCGTCATGACACCGTTCGCGCTCGCCACCGGGGTCGGCGTCCCGCTCGACCCGCGCACCCTTGGCGGCCTCGCCTGGCTGGGTCTGGTGACGACCGCGCTCGCCTACGGGCTCTTCTACCGCGGGCTGCGGACGACGCCGGGGTCGGTCGCGATGGTCCTCACGCTGCTGGAGCCCGCGACCGCGGTGGTCCTCGCCGTCGTGGTCCTCGACGAGCCGGCGACCCCGGCCGGTGCCGCCGGGACGCTCCTGCTCATCGGGGCGGTCGCCGTCCTCTACCTCTCGCCGGCCACGGCGCAGCCGCGCGCCGAGGCGCCGCCACCCGCCTGAGCACCCGGCGCGGTGTCAGGGCTGCTTGCCCTTGGGGCCGTTGGCGATGATCGCGACGACCGGGATCATGAGGAACCACAGCCACGAGCCCGTGCGGAAGAACAGCACGAGGGCGACGAACGGCGCGAGCGCGGTGACCATGCCCGCGTACGGCTGCGGGATGAGCCCGCGGCTGCGCTCCGGCGGCGCCGCAACGCCCTGCCCCGTCGCCCCGCCGTACGGGACCGGCGCCGCCGGCGCCGGGGAGGGCGGTGCGGCGGACGGCACCGGCGCGGACCCCCACGCCGGGGCGCCGAGCACCGGATGCGGCTCGGGCAGGTCGAGGAAGAGCAGCCGCAGCTCGCCGCGGTTGGACGCCCGCCCGGCGCGCACGCCGCGCTCCTCGAAGCCGACGTCGTCGATCCGGCCCGTGGACCGGTGGACCTCGAGCGCCGACACGGCGGCGTCGCGGTCCTGCTGGGTCAGGGCGACGGTGTCGTCGTCGCGCTCGGCGGGCCCGGGCGGCGTGCTCATGCACCCATCCTGCCCGTCGCAGCGCCGCGCGCGCCCGGGACCGTCGTCAGCCGGCGCCCACGGCGTCGCCCGACGGACCCTCCCGGCCCGTCGTGCCGAACGCGACGAGCATCCGGGCCAGCTCGGCCGAGAGCAGCGGGCGGCGACCCGCGAGCACGGCGAACGGTCCCTGCGCCGCGAACGACCAGCGCGCCGACCCGATCCCGAGCCGGGCGACGCTCTGGACGCCCGTGACGACGTCCCGGCCCTCGAGGCGCTGCGCCGTCCGCAACGGCAGGCGGTGGAACCCGGGCACGAGCACGTGACGACGGTAGGCGACCGAGGCGAGCTCACCGGACAGCGGCCACGGACCCGGGTCGAGCACGTCGGGGGTCGCCGACGCGTCGAGGGCCGCCGCGCCTCCGGTCGGCGACCGCTCGAACCGGGCGCGGTGCTTGGGGATCGCCCACAGCTCGCGGCCGCCGCGCAGCGAGGCGTCGCTCGTCACCCAGATCGCGGGGATCGTCACGGCCAGGCCCAGGCCGCGACGGACGACGACCGCGAGGAGCAGCTCGTCGTAGGCGAGGACCCCGCCCGGCGCGTAGTGGGCGAACGCCGCCCCGACGACGGCCCGGCCACGGACGACGAGCGGCCGGAACCCCGCAGGCAGCACGGGATCGAGGAGCGGGGCGATCTCGCCGACCGGCACGAGCCACACCGACGTGTGGATGGAGCCGGTCAGACCCCACGGCTGGGGCGGGTACGGCGCGCCGGGGTCGCTCATCCACGGACGATATCCGCCCCGCCCGCGAGGACGCCCGACGGCGGGCCGGCCTGCCCGGTCGCGGCGCAGGCTCGGACCGGGCCCGGACCGGGCTCAGACCCGGGCGGCGGCGGCCCGGATCCCGGCGAGCGACGTCTCGAGAGCGTCGGTGTCCACGGGGACGACGGCCTCGCGGCAGCGGGCACCGAGGTCGCGCAGGTGACCGAGCTGGTCCCAGGCGGCGCCGAGCTGCTCGTCGATCGGGCCGACGTGGTCGCGCAGCGCGCCGCCGAGCCGGCGCCGCAGCACGAGGATGCGCCACTGCCCGAGGAACTTCCGGAAGTCGTCGACGAGCCCGCCGGCGACCTCGACCTGGCGGCCGACCGCGAGCAGGTCGCTGTTGACCTGCGACGAGGCGTTCGCGACGTCCTGGACGCCGTCGTGCAGCGCGTCGCACAGCAGCGGGACGTCGGCGAGCGCGGACGTCGGAGCGGCACCGTCGACGACCTCGCTCGCGAACGCCGCGACCATGTCGACGTGGAGCTGGGCGAGCGCGATCCGCTGGCGCAGCGCCGCGACGTCCTCGCGCAGCGCCTCGAGCCGCGGGGCGAGCGTCTCCAGGGCCGTGACGGCCTCGTTCATCGGCGCGGCCATCACGGTCGCGACGTTGCGCAGCACCGGCGCCTGCTCGGCGACGCCCGCGGACGCGGTCTGGGCGGCGAGCGCCGACCGGGACAGCCCCCGGGCCATCCGCAGCACGCCCGCGGCGGACTCGCCGAGGGCGGTGGCGAGCGTGCGGTAGGCGGCCAGCCGGCTCACGACGTCGCCGAGGTGCCGGTCGAGCGCGGAGGCGCCGCTCAGCACGTCGGCGGCCGGACCGGTGGCGCCCGGCCGCGCGAACCGGGCCCGGACGAGGTCCTCGCGGGCCGCGACCTCGGCCGGCAGGGCCTCGAGCATGAACTCGTCGTACGAGGCGAAGCCGAGGTCGGCCAGCCGCAGCTCGAGGCCGAGGGCGCCGGCGTCGGCGACCTCGGCGCGCCCGAGGCCGTCGCGCCGGGCGAGCTCGCGCTCCTCCTCGCGGACGGCGGCGCACAGCTTGCGGGCCGCGCGGAACAGCGGGCTGCACGGCGCCGTCCTGACCGAGAGGAACCCGTCCCCGACCGGGGTGACCGTCGCGAACACCCAGTAGGTGCTGCCGTCCTTCGCGAGGTTCTCCACGTACGCGGCGACCGGCAGCCCGGCGAGGAGCCGGTCCCACATGATGCGGAAGGCACCGGCCGGCATGTCCGGGTGGCGCACGATGCTGTGCGGGCTGCCGACGAGCTCCTCGATCGGGTAGCGCGAGATCCGCGAGAAGACCGAGTTCCCGGAACGGATGACGCCGCGCCGGTCCGTCGTGGAGAAGAACAGCTCGTCGGGGAGCACGACCCGCTCGGCACCTGTCGGCTGCACGGCGGTGGCCACTGCCATTGAGACCCTCCCGATCCCTCCATGACCCCTGTGATCACGAAGAGAACAGTCTCAACCACTCTCCGCGATCAAGCAAGCGGGCATAGGCCCCAGCGTCGGACAATCGGCCGGTCGAGGCGTCGGACTTCCTCGCGCTCCACCACATGAAGAGATCACGCAGTCACCGTGTGTGGTCGACTTCGGCGTCTCGTGACGCAGCGGGGTCACGACGCAGCGGGGTCACGACGCAGCGGATCAGGACAGGCCGAGGCCGTGGGCACCCGCCGTCACGCGGTGGGACGTCGTCCCGCTGTCAGAACTGGACGCCGCGGGTCAAGGCCCCGTCGACGACGAGGTTCGTCCCGGTCGTGAAGCTCGAGACGGGGCTGGCGAGGAAGACGACCGCGGCGGCCATCTCCTGCGGTGTCCCCATCCGCCCCGTCGGGTTGAGCGCGAGGGCGCGGTCGTAGAGCTCGCGGTTGCCGGACCTGATCTGGTCCCAGACCCCGCCCTCGAAGAACGTGTTGCCCGGTGACACGGAGTTGGCCCGGATCCCGCGGCCGGCGTTCTGGAACGCCAGCCCGGCGGTGTAGGCGATGATCGCCGACTTCACGGTGCCGTACGGGCCGGAGGCGAAGTCGACCTCCCGGCCGGAGACGCTCGACACCGTGACGATCGCGGCCGCCGCGCTCTGCTCGAGGAAGGGCATCGAGGCCTTGACGAGCCGCACGGTGCCGAGCAGGTCGACGCGCAGCGACGCCTCCCAGCTCTCGTCGGTGTCCGGGATGGCGAGCGCACTGACGTTGGAGACGACGATGTCGATGCCGCCGAGCCGGTCGGCGGCGGTCGCCACCCAGGCCGCGAGCGCGTCGCCGTCCCCGACGTCGCAGACACTGCCGTGGGCGGTACCGCCCGCCGCGCGGACCTCGGCCTCGGCAGCCGCGACCTC
>DAIOGQ010000186.1:0-8073 GCA_036745175.1 Kineosporiaceae bacterium | reverse complement strand
AGCGCGCCGTACAGGCCCATCTGGACCTGGAGCCGCTGGTCGGTCCCGCTCTCGTAGAGGTTGGTGCCCGGCGCCCCGGCGGTGAAGGTGTACGTCACCGAGGGGATCGGCGACGTCGTGGTCGGCCGGCCGGCGACCGGCTGCACGAGCGAGCCGCCGGCCGTGCCGGTGCTGAACGTGGGCGTCGCCGGCGCGCCGTCCGCCGTCACCCCGGTCTGGCCGGGGAAGACGACGGACGTCGCGTACTTGAGCTTGTTCTGCAGCACGACGGTCACGGTGTCGCCCTCGTCGACGCACAGCGTCGGGCCGGGCAGCTGGAACGCGCCGGCCGGGCCGGCGTAGCCCCACGTGTAGATCGTGTTGCCGTCGGGGGTCTGGATGTACCCGGACGTCGCCGTGAGGGTGAACGTCGGGGTGCTGCCGGAGCTCGTCAGGCACTCGGCGCCCTCGCTCGCCGCCGTGGCCGGCGTCGGGACAGCGCCGAAGAGTGCGACGACCGCGCCGACGGCCGCGGCGAGCACGGCGGTGCGCGACGCCCTGAGCAGTCGGGTCACTCGCATGGTGTCTCTCCTCGCGCGGTCACGTGTTGGGCTGGTCGAGGGGCTGGGTGCTCAGCGAGCCGCCGTAGACGCGGAGCTCGGTGAGCATGCCGCCGGGTTCGGGCTTGCCGTTGTTGTTGAGCTGGGCGTAGGAGCGGTCGTAGAACCGGTAGCTGTCGTAGTCGCCGGTGCCCACCTTCGCCGGCGCCGTGACGATGACGTCGCGGCTCTCGCCGGGGCCGACCTCGACGGAGTTCGTCACGTAGGACAGGTCCGTGCCGTCCCGGCCGCGCAGCAGCGCGGCGTCCTTGGCGACCACCGTCATGCCGATGCCGTCGAGGGTCATCGTGTGGTGCTGGTAGCCGAGGTTCGACAGCCGGATGAGCACCCGTTCCCCGGCGTTGGCCCGCAGGAGCGCGTTCTGCGGCTGGTACTGCAGGCGCGCCTCGGCAGGTACCTCGAGGTCGTTGGTACCGGGGTCCCAGCCGCTCGCGGCTTTCGTCGTGTCGGGGTAGGCGCGTCCGTTCATGAGCCAGAAGGCCGGGTTGAAGTCGGTCCAGTCGGTCACCTGGATGTGGGCGTCGCGGTAGTGCGCCTCCGGCCACAACTCGGTGAGGATGAACGCGAACTCGCGGTCGTACCCGGTCGAGCCGTCCCCGTCGTTGTAGGCGTAGCGGCCCGACGGGTAGAGCCCGGTGTCGCCGTTCTGCTCCGGCCGGACGAACAGGATGCCGGTCATGCCCATCTGGACGTGCTCGACGTCCTCGAAGTGGCAGTGGTACATGTACGTGCCCGCCTCGCGGGGTCGGTACTCGTAGACGAACGTGCGTCCGATCGGCACGGCGATCGACAGCTCGGGGACGCCGTCGAACAGCGGGATCGCGTTGTTGAAGCCGTGCCAGTGCATGGTGTGGCCGTCGACGAGGTCCGGTCGCATCTGCAGCCCGAGGTTCGTCAGCGACACGTGGATCTCGTCGTTCTGGTCGAAGGCCATCAGCGGGGCCGAGATCTGCGCCTTGCCCTTGAGCGCGTCGAGGGCCGCCTGCGCCGCGGAGCCGAGGATCTCGCCGTCGGGGCCGAACAGCGGCGAGACGTCGCGGAAGCCGAAGACGTAGGTGTCGAACGGGCTCGGAGCCAGCGAGTCGGGCCAGAACGGCGCCCGGCTGCCGCCGCCGGCGGGCATCGAAGCCCAGCCGTCGGTCGCCGCGAGGTGGACCTGCTTGGGCGGACCGGGGTTCACCGCGGGGGAGGCCCCGCGGACCGGTCCGAGCACGGCCCCCGCCGAGAGCGGCGCGAGGATCGCACCGCCGACGGCTCCCGCCCCCAGGATCCCCAGCCCGCCCTTGAGCAGGCTCCGGCGGTCGAGGCTCGCCTTGACGCTGTCGTCGCTCACTGTGCTCTCCTCGTGGGTGGCGTGGTCTGGGCGGGCCCGCCCGGCCGGGCCGCGAGGGCCCGGCCGGTGCGGTGCGGACGGCGTGCCGTGGTCACGAGAGCTCGTCCGCGCCGGCGTCGAAGCCGACGGACGGCACCGACAGCGGGAACAGCGGGGTCCGGGCCTGGCCGTCGATGTCCGTCGTCGGCGCCGTGTAGCTGAGCGCCGCCCCCGCCGTCCCGGCCGGTCCGGGGAACGTCAGCGGCGGGAACAGCTGCCACGGCACCCGCTTGATCGCCGGGGACGTCGCATCGAGCAGGTGGTAGTCGTACGCCTTCGTCAGCGGCAGGTTCGGCGTGACGATGAGCGCCTGCCGGAACGCGGGGTTCGTGCGCAGCGCGAGCACGTTGACCCCGATCGTCGAGGCGTTGCGGACCTTCGGGTCGGTGAACCGGTTCGTCGGGTCCGTCAGCGTCCCGGGTGTCACGCCCGGGTCCGGGTTCGTCGGCACCTGAAGGACCGAGTACCTCGGCGACAGCAGGCCGCTGCCGTCCGCGACCCCCATGTCCCAGGTGTTGACCGGTGCCGGTGCCGGCTCGTCCGGGGCGCCGATGCCGCGCACGAGCCCGGTCGCGGACTCGAACCGGCCGGCCCGGTTGTCCCAGAACACGTTGCCCCGCATGACCGGGTTGCTGAACACCGCCGCGCCCGCGCCTAGGGTCGCCTGGAGGAGGTCGCTGTTGCGGCCGGTCGCCAGACCGGCGGGGGCCGGGCTGCCGTCGCTCGTGACCGCGGTCGCGGTCGTGACGTTCTTCATGACGGTGTTGTTGCTGAACACGACCGCCGGGGCGTCGTCGAGGGCCACGCCGCCGCCCTCGTGGGCGGAGACGTTGTCCGCGACGATGTTGTTCTCGACCCGGACCGGGAAGTTGCCCACCTGGAGCAGGCGCAGGCCGCCGCCGTCGTCGTTCGCGACGTTGAGCGACAGGTCGTTCCCGGTGACGTTGACCGGACCGGTCCCCGTCGAGAGGGCGTTCGGGTCCGCCGGCAGCTCGCCGGCGAGCATGACGCCGCCGCCCTCGTCGTACGAGGTGTTGTAGTAGACGTCGTTGTTGCTGACCGTGCCCGTGCCGCCGCTGCGTCCGTACTGGGTCAGCGCGCCGCCGTACTCGGCGGAGAAGTTGCCGCACAGGACGTTGGAGTCGACGACGTAGTTGTCGGCGCCGGAGAACAGGCCGATGCCGCCGGCGAGGTTCGTGCCCCCGTTGTCCCGGATCGTGTTGCGGGCGATGACGACGTCGTCGTTCTGGTTGTCGTCGGTGCCGACGTACGGCGTCCCGACCCGGATGCCGCCGCCGTAGCTGCCGCCGTTCCCGGCGATGACGTTGTCGGTGACCTGCAGGGTCCGGGCGTAGGCGTGGACGTAGATGCCGCCGCCCTGGGTGATCCGGGCCCCCGGCGCGCCGAGGGTCGTGCTCACCGCCCCGGTCACCGCGTTCGCGGTGCCCGGCGCGCCCTGCTGCGTGCCGCCGGTGATCGTGAAGCCGTCGATGGACGGGCGGGTGACCGGTCGGCGGGCAGCGCTGACGGTGGGGTTGAAGTCGTTGTCCTGTGCGACGACCGTGACCGTGGCGCCGTCGGCCACCTCAGGGATGCCCGAGTACGGGCGACTCGTCAGGGTCGTGTACCAGGAGGTGTTGTCCGGGTCGAAGTTCAGCCCGTTGATCTCCGAACCCGGCACGAACGTCGTGCCCTGGAACCCGCCGGGGCCGGTGCCCTGGAGCTTGGCCCGGGTGTTGAGGATGACGTTCTCGTAGTACGCCCGGTGGGGATTGGGCCAGGTCGTCGGCTGGGTGTTCGGGTAGACGACGACGAGCGGCGTCGAGCCATTGGCCTTGTAGGCGTTGCTCGGGCCGGAGGAGGCGTTGACCGCCGCCTGGATCGACGTGAACCGCAGGACGCGCGGGTTGCCCGCCGTGGGGTTCGCGTTGAGCGGCGAGGTCCCGTTGACCTCGAGGACCGTCGGGAGGTAGCCCGTCGTCGCGGTGCCGCCGACGAGGTGGACGGTGATGTCGTTGCGCGTCGTCTGGAGGTTCGAGCGACGGATCTGGAGGGTGTACACCCCGGGGGCGGCGCCGCCGTTCACCTGGAACGAGATCTGCCGGTCGCCCCAGACGACGTTCTGCGCGGTCGTCGTCCCGCCGGCCTGGTTCGTCAGCTGGACCGTGCCGGCGGTGCTGCCGAAGTTGACGCCCTTGACTGTGACCGTCCTGGCCGCGGCGGTGCCGGCGAGCCGGACCCACGGCTTGTCCACCGAGAACAGGTCCGGCGCGTCGGTCGCGACGTTGCAGTTCGGCTGGACCGCCGCCGACGCGCCGGGGGTGAGGATCGCGCTCGCGACCTGCGTGGGCGCGGTGTCGGTCACGGTGAACAGTCCGGGCCAGGCCTGGAAGTTCGTGCCGATCGTGCGGAACCGCGGGTTGTAGTTGGGGTTCGGGTGGGCGAGCGTGCCCGGGTCGTTGCCGACGAAGTAGTACATGCCCGGGCAGGGCCCGGCCGGCAGCGGGCAGTTGTACGTCCCCGTCGACGGCTCGATCGCCTCGTAGTAGCCGTTGTAGTCGCTCGACACGGTGTCGACGAGCGCGCCCTTCCAGTCGTAGATGCCGGTCGGGACGCCCGGGATGCCCTGGGCCTCGCCGTACGCCGCCGACCGCTTGTCGAGCGTGAGCCCGAGGTCGTTGATCGTCAGGCCCCAGAAGTGCGTCGGCTGGGGCACCTCGGTGAAGAGGAAGAACGTCGGGGCGACGGCCTGCTGGTCGCGCAGGGTCACGAGCTTGTCCCCGCACAGCGGCTTGGCCTTGCCCTCGTAGGGGCTGCCGCCGCCGGCGGCGAAGTTCGGGTTGTCGACCGCGGAGGGGCCGTCGGGCACGGTCGCACCGCTCTCGTCGGTGCCGTCGACGCCCTTGACGTCGACGACGTGCACAGGACCGGCGCACGGCACCACGAAGCCGTTGCCCTGGGCCGGCGGCTCGCCGCCGTTCTGGTTCTGCTGCGCCCCGGTCGGCGCGTTCTGGCCGTCGTACGCACTGCCGTTGGGGAGCGGGAAGCTGTTCTGCGGCAGGTGGGTGTCGCCGTCGAAGACGTTGACGTCCTCCTCGCGGGTCGGCGTGTAGAGCGGCTTGCCGCGGTAGTCGTTCGGGACGTCGAGGCCGACGATGTAGTCGCCGGGGACGAGCGGCTGCGGGTCGTAGCCGTTGTCGGCGAGGGGCGCGTACAGCTCCAGGTCGTGGTTCGGCGCCGGGTTCTGAGGGTCACCCGGCGGGAACTGGTTGAGCAGGCTCTCGCCGAACCCGTAGTTCCCGTTGACCTGCTGGCCCCAGGCACCCGGCGTGGCGTCCTCCGGGCGGGCCTGGAAGCCCATCATCGGCGCCTCGACGCAGAGCTTGCCCGCGTCGGTGCCACCGGTGTCGATCGTGTTGCCGAACGCCGGCAGGGCGTACTGCTGCGGCGGGGACAGCGGCTGACCGCGCCAGTCCTTCGCCGTGCAGCCGTGCGGCGGCTGCCAGGTCTCCGTGGTGTAGGTGTCCGCGAGCTTCGGGCCGTGCCGCAGGGCGCCGTCCGCCTCGGCGACGAACCCGTCCGCGGTGCAGGTGGACACGTCCCCGGCCTGCGGGGTGTAGGCAGCCGGGTCGCAGGCGACCGACGCGTAGAGGTTCACGCCGATCCCGGGGATGCTCGGCTGGTAGTCCTCGGCCGCCGACACCGACGGGTCGAACTCGTTGCGCGTCACGTCGTAGGAGACCGTGCCGGCGATGCCGCCGTTCGTGCCCTCGGCATAGGGCTGGACGCCCCAGTCGACGTGCCCGCCGAGGCCGATGACCGGCAGGAAGTTCATGTCGACGCCCGCGCCGAGGAAGGTCTGCGGCTCGGCGTCGTTGTAGCCCTGCACCGTGACCCCGGTGCCCTCGTAGCGGCTGTTGAAGTGTTCGAGGACGAGCCACTTCGTCAGCGGGTAGACCCGGGCGAGGTGGTACCGGCCGTTGGCGTCGGTCGTCGCGACGGCCTGCCCCTGGTCCATCAGCGAGTTGACCCGCTCCCGCACGGTGACGGTGGTGCGCGGGACGCCGGCCTCGCCGGCGTCCTTGCGGCCGTTCCCGTTGCTGTCGACGAAGACGTACCCGTCGACGTCGGTGAACCAGCCGAGGATGATCTGCTGGCCCACGTCGACCGTCTCGGAGCCCTTGACGGTGACGGCCATGCTGAAGAGCAGGTAGTCGATCGGCTCGTCCCACATCGTCAGCTGGTAGGAGCCGACCGGGACGTTCGGGATCGAGAAGGTGCCGTCCGCGTTGCCGCGGACCATGTAGACCTCCTGGTCGCCGGCGCCGAGGTCGGACAGGGTGATCCACGGCCGGTCGACCGGGCCCTTGAAGGCGGCACCGGTCGTGCCCGGCTCACCGGGCAGCGTCTGGCCGCCCTGGCCGCCGATGTACGACAGGCCGGCCATGACCTGGCCCTTGACCGTCGCGGATCCGGGGGAGCCGCCGAAGTTCTGCGTCGGCTTCTTGGCGAACCCGAAGTGCACCCACGGCACGGCCTCGCCGCCGACGGTGACCTCGGTGTCGAAGCCGGAGTTGTTCTCCATGATCCAGATGTCGTGGTCCTGGCTGCCCTCGAGCGTCGTGGTCTGGATCCAGCGGTTCCCGTTGGGCAGCGCTGGCGCGACGACCGTGGAGGCATACCGGTTCGGGCCCATGTTCGGGATGACGATGTCGCCGTTGCGGTCGCTGACGCACCGGGCCGGCTTCGTCGTGTCGACGACCGGCGCACCCTCGAGGTCGAGGACGGGCTTGCCGTTGCCGTCCGCGAGGTACGCGGTGCAGAGCGGGTTGTTGTACCAGTCGGTCGTCACCGGTCCGAGGACGTCGGCGAGGTGAGCCTCGAAGCCGGACATGCCCGTGGTGTCGCTCGTGACCGGGTCCTCGGCGCCGGCCTCGTAGACCGAGTCGACGGGCGCGTAGTCGTTGAAGACGTGGATCCGGATCGTGCCGAGCGGCGTCGGGTTCGGGTCGAGCTTCACCGTGACCGCCTGGGCGTCGCCGGCCACCGTGAAGTGCGCGCCGCCGATCTTGTAGCCGTTGGCGAGCACGGAGATGAGGTACTTGCCGTCGGGGATCCCGGCGAGCGGGGTGCCGGTGGCGAGATCGCTCTGGTCGCCCTGGGTGAGGATCGGCACGTAGCCGGGCGTGTTCCGGATCGACGGCCACGGGCACGACTCCGGTGCGTCGGCCGCGTAGCTCGCGATGGTGTCCGGCGCGGGCGGCCAGATCCCGTTGTTCGACGGCGGGAGGCATAGCGCGAGGTTGGCCTTGCCGGCCGCGGTCGTCGGGTCGGAGGCCGGGTCGCCGACGTCCTCGCGGTTGATGAGCCAGCGGTACGTCGTCGGCAGCTTGTCCGCCGGCACCGCGGGGGCGCCCGGCGCCGGTGCGGGGAGGACGTTCAGCGTGATGCTCCCCGACCCCGCCGCCTGCGCGGACGACGAGACGCCCACGGAGGCGAGCGCCGTCGCCACGAGTGCCGCGACGACACCCGTCGCCAGGAGCCGGAGCCGGCCAGTCCCGAGCACGCCCATGTGAGGGTCCTTCCTCGCGGCGGCCGCCAGACGTACGGCCTGGGCCCGCTCGAGGCGCGGACTTAGGGGAACCTTGACGTGCGATCGGGACCTTTGGCCGTTGATGACGCTCACGTCACGTGACGGTCACCGGGTTGTGGCCTGCGTCAGCCGGCGGTCCACGACGGAGCGTGACGCCGAAAGGGCCCCGCGCGGTGGTCGCGCGGGACCCTCGTGACGCGGTGGCGCCGGGTGCAGGCTCAGGCGCGCAGGCTCGCGGAGGGCACGGACGGCAGTGCCGGCAGTGCCGGCAGCGCGGTGAGCGGGATGCGGAGCGACAGGAGGGCGCCGCCCTCGGGCGCGGTGCCGACGGTGACCCGGCCGCCATGGGCGGTCGCGACGGCGTGGACGAGCGCGAGACCGAGCCCTGTGCCGGGCTCCTCGCCCTTCGGGTGCCGGTGGAAGAACCGGTCGAAGACCGCCGCGCGGGCCGCGGCCGGGATGCCGGGGCCGTCGTCGGCCACCTCGACGACCGCGTCCGCGCCGTCCCG
>DAIOGQ010000185.1:0-8095 GCA_036745175.1 Kineosporiaceae bacterium | reverse complement strand
GACCGGCGACGTGACCTGGACGGCCCGGGCGCCCGCGGTCGTGGACATTCCGCGGCCGGTCATGCCCATCCCGTTGCCTGCGCCGGCCCCGTTGCCCGTCCCGGTGCCATGTCGGCCCGCGGCAGAGGACACGACCGGCCGGCCGTCGGCGTCGAGGACGACCAGGCGGGCGTCGGCGGCGGCGGCCGAGGTCACGGCGCCCGTGAGATCGGCGTCCGACCAGGTTCCCACGGCGGCATAGGCGGCGGCCGCGGCGGCGGCCACGCGACCGGTGACGTCGGACCGGGAGGCGGCGGTGCTGCGCGACAGACCCAGGGAGCTGCCGACCAGACCCGCGGCCGCGACGAGCGCGACCGCGGCCAGGGCGACGAGCACGAAGGAGGCGAGCAGCCGCCGGCCGAGCGGCCCGAGGGCGGTGCGCCGGGTGGTCATCGGGCCTCCCCGGTCTGCGGCGCGGCGCCCCGCACGACCCGGCCCCGCGTGTCCCGGCCCCGCGTGTCCCGGCCCGGCACGTCCCGGCGCAGGGCGAGCCGGTACCCGACCCCGACGACCGTCTCGACGACGGACGTCGGGTCGGCGCCGAGCTTGTGCCGCAGGTTCTTGACATGGGAGTCGATGCTGCGCTCGTACCCGGCGAACTCGTAGCCGCGGACCCGGTTGACGAGCTCGTAGCGGGAGAACGGACGGCCGGGGACGGAGGCGAGGGTGGTGAGGATGCCCCACTCGGTCGCGGTGAGGCCGAGAGGGCGCCCGTCGAGCGTGGCCTCGCGCCGAGCCCCGTCGATGCGCAGACGTCCCTCGCCGAAGCCGACCGTGCCGTCGTCCGCGACCGGGCCGGCCACCCGCGACAGGACCGCGCCGACGCGCAGCACCAGCTCGGTCGGGCTGAACGGCTTGGTGACGTAGTCGTCGGCTCCCGCCATGAGGCCGCGGATGCGGTCGTCCACGGCGCTGCGGGCGGTCAGGACGACGACCGGGGTGCGGCGTCCGGTGCGGGCCTCGCGCAGGATCTCCAGCCCGTCGACGTCGGGCAGCCCGAGGTCGAGGACCACGAGGTCTACCGCGGCGTCGCCGAGCAGTCGCAACGCCTCCATCCCGGACCCCGTCGACAGCACCGCGTGCCCGGCCCGCTCGAGGTAGCGGCGGACGACGTCGCGGATGTCGCGGTCGTCCTCCACGACGAGCACGGTCCCCATGGGACTCATCGTCGGCTCCTCCCCGGTCGCCGGACCGGGACCCAGGGCCGGTCTCCACATCGCCTCCACGGCGGCTGCACCGGCGTTCCACCGCGGCGCAGGAGGCTGGGACCAGCGCCCGGCGCCGGACCGCGACCCTCGCCGCCCGACCGGGCACTGGGATCGAGGAGGAGACCATGAACCGCACACGCACCAGAACCGCACTCGTGACGGCCGCCGCCGCCGGGGGCGCGGGCGTCCTCCTGCTCGCGACCCCCGTGCTCGCAGCGAACGGCCCGGACGGCCGGCCCGGCAACCGGGTCGCCGCGACGAGCACGTGCCATATGGTCGGCACGGATGCCGGCAACGGGTTCCGCGACGGCCGGGGGCCCGGCCGCCTCGGCGGGGCCGGCCACGGGATGCGTAACGGGGGCCCGACCGGTGGGTCCGTGGCCGGCGGCATGCTGGGCGACCCGGCCCGGAACCTGCCCGCGAGCGGCACCCTCACGCCCGACCAGCGCACGTCCCTGGCGGCCATGGCCGAGGAGGAGAAGCTTGCGCACGACGTCTACATCGCGTTGGCGACGACCACCGGGGACGCACGGTTCACCAGGGTCGCGTCCGCCGAGGGCCGCCATCTCGACGCGGTCCGCGTTCTCATGACCCGCTACGCGGTCGACGACCCGACCACGGGCACGGCGGTCGGGGAGTTCACCACGGCCTCCGTGCAGGACAGCTACGACACGCTGGTCGCACGAGGCAGGGGCTCCCTCGACGCAGCGCTCGCAGTCGGCCGGACGATCGAGACGACGGACGTCGCGGACCTGGAGAAGGCGATGACCGGGCTCGACGCACCGGACGTGACGACGCTCTACCAGCGGTTGTCCGCTGCGTCGCAGCATCACCTCGCCGCGTTCGGCGGCTGACCACCCTGCCGCCGTGGCCCTGGCCGGACTCAGGCCGGCGGACGCAGCCACCGCAGGTGCTCCACCGGGCCGAGGAGGTCCAGCCGTCGCCACAGGACGGCGCCGGGCACGGCCTGGCTCGGGTGCGCGGCGACGGCGTCGAGCTGGGCCGTCCGGTCCACCTGGACGACGAGGTCGATCTGGTCCTCGGGTCGTCCGCCGAACGGTGCACCGAACTCCGCGCGCAGCATCGACGACACCTCGGCCGGCAACGCCCAGGCGAGGACCGGGAGACCGGCGCCCTGCGCAGCGGTGACGGCAGCCCTGGTCGCGGCGACGTGGTCGGGGTGGCCCGTGACGCCGTCGTCGTCGAAGACGACGAGCCCGTCGGCTCCGTGGCTGTCGGTCTCGCGCAGCACCGCCGTCACGAGCCGCTCCGTGCCCGCCACGCCGAGCGCGCCGTCCGGCTCGTCGAGGAGCGTGACATGGGCCAGACCGAGCCGCCGTGCGGCCTCGGCGAGCTCACCGGCCCGCACCTCGCGCAGGTCGCCCGCTACGCCGTGCAGCGTCGACGCCTCACCGTGCGTGAAGCAGAGGACGTCGACCAGGCTCCCGCGGTCCTGGACGAACGTCGACAGGACGGCACCGAGCCCGAACGACTCGTCGTCCGGGTGCGCGACGACGACGAGCGTCCGCCCCCAGTCCGGCAGGACGTCCACGGCCCGGCCGGCGAGCCGGTTCACGACAGGCACTCCTGCGGCAGGTCGAACCACAGCAGGTCGTGGAACTCGGGTGTGGGGCACGCCGCGGGCGGCGGGCCGTCGACGGTCGCGTCGGTCGTCGGCGGCCGCCGCGCGTCGGCGGCGTCGAGCAGCGCACGGGCCTCGTCGAGGTAGACGCCGAGAACGGACTCCGGAGCGCGGTCGTCGTGGCAGGGGTAGGTCATCCGGCCGGCGTCGTCGTACCGGACCTGGTCCAGACGCAGCAGCGGCTCGACGGGGCCGTGGCGGTGCCTCCAGAGCCCGGTCCGCGGGTCGAACCGGTAGTCGGGCAGCAGCTTCCAGCCCTCGCGGGCGACGAGGTCGACCGCGGCCACGATGTAGTCGGCGACGACGTCGGTGACGAAGTAGTTGAGGTTCACCCGCACCCAGCCGGGCTTGATGCCCTCGCAGCCACGGTGGATCTCGCGCTGGAACGCGTGGGACCGGGCCAGGTCGATGCCGAGCAGCCGGTGGCCGTAGGGGCCGGCGCACGAGCACCCGCCGCGGGCCTGGATGCCGAACAGGTCGTTGAGCAGCGCGACGACGAAGTTGTGGTGCACGTACCGGCCGGGCCGGCCGGCCGCGTCGAGCCTGCGGACGACGAACGACACGATCGACAGCCGCTCCGCGTCCGGGTTGCCGAGGACGCCGATCGCCGGGTTGGCGCGCCAGCGTCGCATCGCCCGGTGCAGCAGGGCCGCCTCCCGGGCCCTGATCACCTCGACGCCGACGGCGTGCTTGAGCTGGAACACCAGACCGGCCCGGATCGACTCGACGATGGCCGGGGTGCCGCCCTCCTCGCGATGCTCGACATCGGTGATGTAGACGTGCTCGTCCGGGTTGACGTACTCCACGGTCCCGCCGCCCGGGACGACCGGCACCCGGTTGCGGACGAGGTCACGCCGGACGGCGAGCACGCCCGGGGTACCGGGGCCGCCGACGAGCTTGTGCGGGCTGAGGAAGACCGCGTCCATGGAGGTGAGCGGGTCCGCGCCGCCTGCCACGTCGGGCACCATCCGGATGTCGACGTACGGCGCGGCCGCGGCGAAGTCCCAGAAGGCGAGAGCGCCGTGCCGGTGGAGCAGTGCCGACACCGCGTCGGTGTCGGTGAGGATCCCGGTGACGTTGCTGGCGGCCGAGAACGAGCCGATCGTCAGCGGCCGGTCCGCGTGCCGCCGCAGCTCGGCGTCGAGCGCCGCGAGGTCGACGTGACCGTCGGCGTCGGCCGGGACGGTCACGACGTCCGCGATGCTCTCGCGCCACGCGAGCTCGTTGCTGTGGTGCTCGAACGGGCCGATGAGCACGACCGGCCGCTCGGCCGCGGGGATGTGCGCCGACAGCTGGAACCGGTCGTCGAGGTCGGCGGGGATCCGCAGGTTGAGGATGCCGACGAGCTTGTCGATCGCGGCGGTGCTGCCGGAGCCGCAGAAGACGACCGCCGTGGTCTCGTCACCGCCGACGCCGTCGCGGACGATGCGCCGGGCGTCCTCACGCAGCCGGGTCGTCTGCAGGCCGGTGCCGCTGGCCTCGGTGTGGGTGTTGGCGTACCGGGGCAGGACCTCGTCACGGATGAAGTCCTCGATGAACGTCAGGGCCCGGCCGGACGCCGTGTAGTCGGCGTACGTGATGCGACGGGGGCCGTACGGCCCGGGCAGCACCTGGTCCTCACCGATGACGGAGCGGGCGATCCGGGCCAGCAACGCACGGCTCCCGGCGCCGTCCGGGGCCCCGTCGCCGGTCGCTCCGGCCTCCGGCTGCACCACCTGCGGCTCGCTCGACATGACTCGCTCTCTCCATGCCCCGGCGGTCTATACCCCTACCGGTACCATAGCCGGGCTGCTCGTCGGCCCGGGTGAGGACCTACGGCACAGCATCCACGGTCGGACCGCTCGACCGGCCCCGGGGGTGACGTTCGGCCCGGCCGGTGTCGCAGAAGCGGTCGTAATGTGCAGGACATGCACCAGTCGCACCTGCAGCCCCAACCGCCGCTGCTGAGTGCGCGGCAGGTGCAGAGCAAGCTCGGGGTCGACCGCTCCACGGTGTACCGGATGGCCGAGGACGGCCGGCTGCCCGCCGTCAAGGTGGGTCGCCAGTGGCGGTTCCCCGCCGACCTCATCGACGACGTCCTGCGGGTCGATGCCGCGCCGAGACGCGCGCGGTCGGTCCCCACGGGCTCGGCCGTGGCGGCGCCGCAGCCGGACGTCGCGGCCTCGGTCGCGCAGATCGCCGCCGACCTGCTCGGGGTCATGATGGTCGTCACCGACATGGACGGGCAGCCGATCACCGGAGTGGCCAACCCGTGCCCGTGGTTCGCCGAGCGGTCGGACGACCCCGACCTGATCGACGCATGCGTCGCCGAGTGGCAGCAGCTCGCCGACGACACGGACTTCGAGCCCCGGTTCGCCGAGGGCGCGCTGGGGTTCGAGTGCGCGCGGGCGTTCGTGCGGTCCGGGACGTCGTTGGTCGCCATGGTCCTCGTCGGCGGCATCGCCGCGCCCGGGAGCCGGACGGCCGGCCTCTACCACCTGGACGACGACAGCCGCCGCCGCGTCCTGACCGCCTTGCCCAGGGTCGCCGCGGCCCTCTCGCGAGTCACCTCCCGCGACCCCCGCCCGACCGATCTTCGCACCGCCGACACAGGGAGCCAACGATGAAGCGCCTTCTCGTACTGGGAGCCGGGACCGCCGGGACGATGGCCGTCAACAAGCTGCGTCCCAGGCTGCCGCGCGAGGAGTGGACGATCACCGTCGTCGACGCCGCGGACACCCACTACTACCAGCCGGGCTACCTGTTCATCCCGTTCGGCATCTACCGGCCCGACGAGGTCTCCAAGCCCACCAAGCGTTTCGTCCCGACCGGGGTCGACCTGGTGACCGGCGAGATCGACCGCGTCCTGCCGGAGGAGAACCGCGTCCTGCTCGTCGACGGCACGGACCTGCCCTACGACTTCCTCATCATCGCCACCGGCACGACCCCTCGCCCGCACGAGACGCCCGGCATGGCCGACGACGAGTGGCGCAAGAGCATCCACGAGTTCTACACCTACGAGGGCGCGGTCGCGCTGGCCGAGACGCTCAAGACCTGGCCCGGCGGGCGTCTCGTCGTCCAGGTCGTCGAGATGCCGATCAAGTGCCCGGTGGCGCCTCTGGAGTTCACCTTCCTCGCCGACGCCTACTTCACCGAGCACGGCCTGCGGGACCAGGTCGAGATCACCTACGTCACCCCGCTCGAGGGCGCCTTCACCAAGCCCGTCTCCAGCAAGTACCTCGGCGACATGCTCGACGAGCGGAAGGTCGCGCTCGAGGCCGACTTCATGCTCGAGCGGATCGACCCGGACACCAAGACCCTCGTCTCCTACGACGAACGGGAGATCCCGTTCGACCTGCTCGTCACCGTCCCGGTCAACATGGGCGCCGACTACGTGGCCCGGTCCGGTCTCGGCGACGAGCTGAACTACGTCCCGGTCGACAAGCACACCCTGCTGTCGAAGGCGCACGACAACATCTTCGCGATCGGTGACGCGAGCGACATCCCCGCCTCCAAGGCCGGCTCGGTGGCGCACTTCTCGATGGACCTGTTCCCGGAGAACTTCCTGCGCCACGTGGCCGGCCTGCCGATGACCGGGATGTTCGACGGGCACGCGAACTGCTTCATCGAGACCGGCCACGGCAAGGGCCTGCTCATCGACTTCAACTACGAGACCGAGCCACTGCCCGGCAAGTACCCGCTGCCCGGCGTCGGGCCCTTCAGCCTGCTGAAGGAGACCGAGATGAACCACTGGGGGAAGCTCCTGTTCCGGTGGATCTACTGGAACGTCCTGCTGCCCGGCAAGGAGCTGCCCGTCCCCGCGCTGATGTCGATGGCCGGCAAGCAGCAGCAGGAGGACGTGTGATGACGACGTCGACCGATGTTCCCGTCCAGGACCGACTCGACCTGCTGAGCAACCAGCTGACGGACATCAGCGAGACGCTGCACGCCGAGCGCGCCGAGCGCGAACGCCTGCGTGACCTGGTCCACGAGCTCACCCCCGTCCTCCAGGGCGCGATGACGCTCGCCTCTGACGAGCTCGACGACCTGAGCCGCGACGTCACGATCGACGACGCCGTCCGGCTGGCCAGGACGGCCGCCCGGGCCATGCCTGCACTCGAGTCGCTGCTGGCGCAGCTCGTCAGCCTCGGCGACCTGACGCACGAGGTCACCTCGCTGGCCGGCCCCGGCGTGGACAGCCTGTCGACCGCGCTGGCCGCCGCCGAGAGCCGCGGCTACTTCACCGCAGCCCGGTACGGGGCCGGCGCCGTCGACCGCTTCGTGGTCACCCTCAACGACACCCGGCACGACCCGACGCCGTCCACCCTCGCCCTGCTCCGCAGGCTGCGGGACCCGCAGGTGCGCCGGGGGCTCGCCAGAGCGCTCGACCTGCTCGGCGCGCTGGGGAGCGTTCCCCCGCCCGCCGTCCGACCGACCGGCCCGACGGGCGACCGCCCGACCGGTACACCTCACCCAGAGAAGGACTGAGTTCGATGCCCGTCACGACCCTCAACGGCAAGGCCGTCCACGTCAACGAGGAAGGGTTCCTCACCGAGTACGACGAGTGGGACGAGTCCCTCGCGGAAGCGCTCGCGGCGCAGATCGGGATCGAGCTCACCGAGGCGCACTGGAAGGTCATCCGCTTCCTGCGGGAGGACTTCAGGGCGCAGGGCGAGACCGCGACGACCCGCCGCGTCCAGCAGGTCGGCGGCGTCCCGGTCAAGGAGCAGTTCGTCCTGTTCCCGAAGAAGCCCGGCAAGAAGATGTCGTACATCGCCGGCCTGCCCAAGCCGCACGGCTGCGTCTGACCTACAGGAGCCCTCGCCATGACTGCCACCGACACCACAGTGACCGAACAGACCGCCCCGATCGTCCCCTCGTTCGACGAGGGCGACACCGACCGCAAGCTCGCCGTCATCTGCTCCAAAGGCAACCTCGACATGGCCTACCCCGGCCTCATCCTCGGCAACGCCGCGCTCGGTGAGGGTGTCGAGACACATCTGTTCTTCACCTTCTGGGGCTTCGACATGATCATGAAGTCCCGGATGCACGACCTGCAGTTCAGCCCGGCCGGCAACGCCGCGATGCACCTGCCGGGCAGCGACCGGCACCTGCCGCAGGCGCTGGCCCCGGCCATGACCGGGATGGCGACGAAGATGCTCAAGAAGCAGATCGCCGACCTCGGCGTCCCCGAGGTCCCCGACTTCCTCGACCAGATCGTCGCCGC
>DAIOGQ010000184.1:0-8117 GCA_036745175.1 Kineosporiaceae bacterium | reverse complement strand
CTTCATCAGCGGGGTCAGGCCCGCGGTGTCGCCGAAGTCGTAGGCGTACACGCCCCGGGTCAGCGACGGGCACGAGGCCGGCTCGACGGCGCGGATCGTCGGGGACATCCTGCCGGCGAGCTTCTCCCGCAGGAACGGGAACGTCAGGCCGCCGAAGTTCGACCCGCCGCCGGTGCAGCCGACGATGACGTCGGGCGTGACGCCGATCTTCGCGAACTGGAGCAGCGCCTCCTCGCCGATGATCGTCTGGTGCAGCAGCACGTGGTTGAGCACGCTGCCGAGCGCGTACCGGACGTCCTCGTGCGTCGCCGCGACCTCGACGGCCTCGCTGATCGCGATGCCGAGCGAGCCCGGATGCTCCGGTGTCTCCGCGAGGATCGCGCGGCCGGCGTTCGTCAGGTCGGACGGCGACCGGTGCACGGTGGCACCGAACGTCTCGATCATGATCCGTCGGTAGGGCTTCTGGTCGTAGCTGGCGCCGACCTGCCAGACCTCGCACTCGATCCCGTACTGCGCGCAGGCGAACGCCAGCGCTGTCCCCCACTGGCCGGCGCCGGTCTCGGTCGTCAGCTTCTTCACTCCGGCCCGGGCGTTGTAGTACGCCTGCGGCACGGCGGTGTTCGGCTTGTGCGACCCGGCCGGCGAGACGCCCTCGTACTTGTAGTAGATCTTCGCCGGGGTGCCGAGCGCCTTCTCGAGCCGGTGCGCCCGGTACAGCGGCGAGGGCCGCCAGAGCCGGTAGACGTCCTGGACCTCCTCGGGGATGTCCACGTACCGCTCCCCCGTGACCTCCTGGAGGATGAGGTCCATCGGGAACAGCGGCAGCAGGTCGTCGGGGCCGACCGGCTGCATCGTGCCCGGGTGCAGCGGCGGGGGCGGCGGTGCGGGCAGGTCAGGGATGATGTTGTACCAGCGGGTCGGCATCTCCGACTCGTCGAGCACCACCTTGTGCTGGGGCACCTCGGCCACCACTGCCTCCTCACGATCGCCGCCCGGACGTCCGGTCCGACCCGGCGTCCGGTGACCCCGGACGGGGTCGCGGGCACAGCCTCGCAGGCGCGCGTCGTCATGTCAGGGGCCGGCAGGGAGGTGTTCCCGCCAGGTGGGCGGCGGGAGCACGTCCGACCCGGACATTCGAGGCGAACGACAGGTCTCGGACGACGGGTGCCGGACGACGGGTGCCGGACGACGGGTGCCGGACGACGGGTGCCGGACGACGTCAGGGCACCGGCCAGGTGTGCACCGGCTCGTTGGCGTGCATGCCCTCGACGTAGAGCGCGAGCATCTGCCGCAGGGCCTCCGCACGGTCCTGGCCGCGCGCCTCCAGAGCGTGCACGGTCTCGGTCTGCCAGGTCGCGCCGTTGCGGCCGGTCTTGGCGCGGTCCTCGATGATGCCGAGGTACCGGTCCCGGACCTCCGGCGCGACGCCCCAGCGGTCCAGCCCCTCGTACGCCATCGGCAGCAGCCGGCGCAGGACGAGCTCGTCGACGGTGACGTCCCCGAGGCTCGGCCAGTAGACCGTCGCGTCGAGGCCGCGGCGGGCGCACTCGTGGAAGTTCTCCTCCGCGGTGGGGAAGGTGAGCTTCGTCCAGACCGGTCGGTCGTCCTCGGCGAGGACGCGCAGCGCGCCGTAGTAGAAGGCGCCGTTGGCGAGGATGTCGACGACGGTCGGCCCGGCCGGGAGCACCCGGTTCTCGACCCGGACGTGCGGGATGCCGTCCACGACGTCGTAGACCGGCCGGTTCCAGCGGTAGATCGTCCCGTTGTGCAGCCGCAGCTCCTGCAGCCGCGGTGCACGGCCGGCCTCGAGGACGCTCACGGGGTCCTCGTCGCTCACCTCGGGCAGCAGCGCGGGGAAGTACCGGACGTTCTCCTCGAAGAGGTCGAAGATCGACGTGATCCAGCGTTCGCCGAACCACACCCTGGGCCGGACGCCCTGGTTGCGCAGCTCCTGGGGCCGGGTGTCCGTCGACTGGGTGAACAGCTCGATCCGGGTCTCGCGCCACAGCTCGCGGCCGAAGAAGTAGGGCGAGTTCGCCCCCATCGCCAGCTGCGGGCCGGCGATGACCTGAGCGGCGTTCCAGTTGCGGGCGAAGTCGACCGGTGCGACCTGGAGATGGAACTGCACGCTCGTGCACGCCGACTCCGGCGCGAGAGTCGCCGCGTAGGTCGCGAGCCGCTCGGGGCCGCTGATGTCGAGGTGGATGTCCTCGCCGCGGGCCGCGAAGATCGAGTTCTCCAGCGCCGCGTAGCGCGCCGACGGGCTCATCCAGGACTCGCCCGCCAGGTGCTCGGCCATCAGCGTCGGCAGGATCCCGACCATGACGATGTGGCCGCCGCGGCGGTTCGCCTTCTCCTCCGCGGCGTTGAGCGAGGCCCGCAGGTCACTCTCGAGTCGCAGCTGCGCGTCGCCCGCGAGCGAGCGCGGCGGGACGTTGAGCTCGATGTTGTACGCGCCGAGCTCGGTCTGGAACGCCGGGTCGGCGATCTCCTCCAGGACGGCCATGTTCCCGAGGAACGGCTGGTACTGCGCGTCGACGAGGTTGAGCTCGACCTCGAGACCGGTCATCGGCTGCTCGGCGTCGAACTGCGTCGTCGCGAGCATGCGCTCGAACACGTCCAGGCAGAGCTGGACCTTCTCGCGGTACCGCTGACGCTCTTCCCGGGTGAACCCGGTGCCGCTCACCTCGTCGCCCATGCGCTCGACTGAAGCACAGCACCGTCGTCCTGGCCAGAGCGAAGTCCCCGCGATCCGGCCGATCCGGGCGCGCCTCGCCCGGCTTGTCGGGACCTGTGCCTACAGTCACCGACGTGCGGCTCCTCCACACCTCCGACTGGCATCTCGGGCGGTCCTTCCACCGGGTGGGGATGCTGGACGCCCAGGCGGCGTTCGTCGACCACCTCGTCGAGGTGGTCCGGGCGGAGAAGGTGGACGTGGTGCTCGTCGCCGGCGACGTGTACGACCGGGCGATCCCGGGGGTCGACGTCGTCGCGCTGCTCGACGAGACCCTGGCCCGGCTGGCGGCGACCGGTGCGACGGTCGTGCTGGCGAGCGGCAACCACGACTCGGCCCGGCGTCTCGGCTTCGCCGCGCGCATCCTCGAGGCAGCCCGGGTCCACGTCCGCACCGACCCGCGGCGCTGCGGCGAGCCCGTGCTCCTCGAGGACGCCCACGGGTCCGTGGCGCTCTACCCGCTGCCCTACCTCGAGCCCGTGCTCGCGGCCGGCCCGCTCGGGGTGCCGGCTGGGGCAGCCTGCCACCAGACGGTCCTCGCGGCAGCCATGGAGCGGGTCCGGGCCGACCTCGTGACCCGGCCGGCCGGGACCCGGTGCGTCGTCTCCGCCCATGCGTTCGTCGTCGGTGGGCAGGCCAGCGACAGCGAGCGGGACATCAGCGTCGGCGGGGTCGCCTCGGTGCCGAGCGGCGTCTTCGACGGCGCGGACTACACCGCCCTGGGGCACCTGCACGGCCGGCAGCGGATCGGTGAGACGGTCCGCTACAGCGGCTCGCCGCTGGCGTACAGCTTCTCCGAGCACGCCCAGACGAAGGGCTCGTGGCTCGTGGACCTGGGCCGCGACGGCGTCGCGGCCGTCGAGGCGGTCGAGGCACCGGTCCCCCGGCCGCTGGCCTTGCTCCGCGGGCGCATCGGCGACCTGCTGACCGACCCGGCGCTCGCCGCGGACGAGCGCGCCTGGTGCCGGGTGACCCTCACCGACCCGCAGCGCCCGGCCGAGGCCATGCAGCGGCTGCGCACCCGGTTCCCGCACTCCCTCGAGCTGCGGTTCGAGCCTGACGGCGACGCCGGGCCCGGCGAGCTGTCCTACACGGAGCGGGTCGCCGGCCGCGACGACCTCGACGTCTGCTGCGGCTTCGTCGAGCACGTCCGAGGGCGGACGGCGACGGACGAGGAGGTCCGCGTCCTGCGGGCCGCGGTGGAGTCCCTACGGCTCGACGACGCCGAACGGCGCGGCGCCGCGGCGCTGCGGGCGGACCGCCGGGAGGCCGCGGCGGACCGTTCGCACGACGTCGTGCGGCGGCCGGCGACGGACCGGGCGGCTACGACGCCGGGCGAGCTGCCGCTGGGGGTGCCGGCCGACGTCCCTCCCGTATCGGTGGGACCGGCAGCGGTGGACCCGGCCCCGGCGGCGCGCCGGCGGCGCCCGGAGCCGGCTGGGGCGGGCGAGCAGACCGCCCTCTTCGAGGAGGCCGGATGAAGCTGCACTCGTTGCGCGTCACCGCCTTCGGCCCGTTCGCCGCCGAGGAGCAGGTCGACTTCGACGCGCTCTCCGAGGGCGGGCTGTTCCTGCTCCACGGCCCCACGGGCGCGGGCAAGACGAGCGTCCTCGACGCGGTCTGCTTCGCGCTGTACGGCCAGGTGCCCGGCGCCCGGCGGACGACGCTTCGGCTGCGCAGCGACCACGCCGACGCGACGACGGCCCCCGAGGTGTGCGTCGAGTTCTCCTCGGGCGGCCGACGGTTCGAGGTGACCCGGTCGCCCGGCTGGGAGCGGCCGAAGCGGCGGGGCACCGGGACGACGACCCAGCAGGCCCGCGTCGCCGTCCGCGAGCTCGTCGACGGCGAGTGGGAGGTGCGCACCGCGCGGGTCGACGAGGCGGCGCACCTGCTCGAGGGCGTCCTCGGGCTCGGGCCCGACCAGTTCACCAAGCTCGTGCTCCTCCCGCAGGGCGAGTTCGCGGCGTTCCTGCGCGCCGACGGCGACGAGCGGAAGGCGTTGCTGGAGAAGCTGTTCGGCACCGACCGGTACGCCACGGTGGCGACCTGGGTCCGTGAGCGCCGGGCCGCCCAGCGCCAGCACGTCGACGCCGCGGCCGAGCGCACCCGGCTGCTGCTGGCCCGCGCCGAGCAGGCCGTCGAGCCGCTCGGCGTCGGGGCGGCGGACGCCCGCGACGCGCTCGCCGAGGACGCCGTCCAAGACCGGGCCGACGACCGGGCCGAACAGCCTGCTGCCACGGTCGTCGACGACGCGTCGGTGCGGTCCCGGCTCGCGGCGTTGCGCGGCGCAGCCGCCCACGCCGCGGAGCGGGCGCTCACCGACCGCGGCGCCGTCCAGGCTCGCCTCGAGGCTGCCGCGCGCGAGCACGCCGAGGCGGTCACCCTGGCCGGGCTGCGGTCCGGGCACGCCCGGTATGCCGCCGCCCGCGAGAGGCTCCGCGCGACGACCGCCGAGGCCGAGCGGCTCCGGATCCGGCTCCGTGCCGCGGAGCAGGCCCAGCCGGTCGCGGCGCTCGTCAGCGGGCTCGAGGAGACCGCCCGGTCCCGCGAGGAGGCCGGCGCCGCCCTCGCCGCTGTCGTCGGACGCATCGGTCCGGTGCCCACCGACGCTTTGCCGGCCGCCGCCCCGGCCGGCGCGCCCGTCGTCGTCGAGGTGGCCGACCTCGGCGACGCCGCCCTGCGCCGGGCCGTCGACGCGGCCCGGCAACGCGTCGGGGAGCTCGCGGCGGTCGCGGACGACGCGGCGGCCCTCGTGACGCTCGACGCCCATGCGGCCGCGCACCGGCGGGCGGCCGTCCAGGCGCGGGCGGACCACGAGCGGCTGACGACCCGGCAGGCCAGGAGCCAGACGTCGCTGGAGACCGCGCGGGTGCGGCTCGCCGAGGTCGGCGCCCGGGCCGGCGGGCGCGCCGCGGCCGTGCAGGCGGAGAGCGCAGCGCAGGCCGTCGTCATCGCCGTCGACGAGCGGGACCGGCTCACCGTCCTGGCCGCCGACCTCACCGCTCGCGCGACGGCTGCCGAGACGGCGGCGAACGTAGCGATGCGCGCCTGGCTCGACGGGCGCAGGGCCCGGCTCGACGGCATCGCCGCCGAGCTCGCCGCCGAGCTCACCGAGGACGCGCCCTGCCCGGTGTGCGGCGGCCGCGAGCACCCGGCCCGTGCGACCGCCGCCCCCGGTGGTCCGGTGCCGGTCACCGCCGACACCGAGCAGCGGCTGCACGCGGCCTTCGAGGCGGCCGACGCCGTCAAGGAGAGCGCCGCGGCCCACCTCGCCCGGGTGCGGGAGGCCGTCGCGACCGCGGTCGCCGAGGCCGCAGACCGTTCGCCGGCGGCGGCGCGGGCCGACGCCGCAGCGGCCCGGGCGCACCGGGAGTCCTGCGAGGCTGCCGAGCGCGAGGTGGACGCCCTGACCGCGCAGGAGGCGCGGCTCGTGGCCGTCCTCGACGAGCTGACCGCCGCCGTCGCCGCGGCCGCGCGCCGTCAGGAGGAGGCGGACGCCACCGTCTCCCGGCTCGAGGAGCGGGCCGCCGGGCTGCGCGAGCGGGTGGACCGGGCCCGCGGCGAGGACCCGAGCGTCGCCGTCCGCCGCAACCGGCTCCAGGCATGGGCGGACGCCGCACAGACCGTGCTCGACCACCGACGGCTGCTGGCCGAGGCGGCCCGGGCCCACGAGCGGGCCACGAAGGCGGCCCGCAAGGCGGCCCGCGCGGCGGGCTTCGAGGACGTCGACGCGTGCGTGGAGGCCCTGCTGCCCGCCTCGGACGTCGCCGCCGGCGTCGAGGCACTGCGCAGCCACGACGACGAGCTCGCGGCCGTGACGTCGCGGCTCGCCGACCCCGTGATCGTCGCGGCGGCCGGCGCGGCCGAACCGCGGCCGGCGGCGGCCGCGACCCGGCTCGAGCAGGCCCGCGCCGACGAGGCCGCGGCGGCCCGGTCCGTCACGCTCGCCGAGGAGGCGGTCCGCGCCCTCGACGGGATCACGACCGACGTCGAGACCCACCTTGCGGCGTGCGGGCCGATCGTCCGGCGCTTCGCCGTGCTCGACGGACTCAGCCGATGCCTCGACGGCACCGGCGGGGACAACTCGCGCCGGATGCCGCTGTCCGCCTTCGTGCTCGCGGCGCGGCTCGAGCAGGTCGCCGAGGCGGCCAGCCTGCGCCTGGCGCAGATGTCCGGCGGCCGGTTCGGGCTCGTCCACAGCGACGCCACCGAGAAGGGCGTGCGCCGGACCGGGCTGGGGCTCCAGGTCGTCGACGAGTGGACGGGCCGACACCGGGACACCGCGTCGCTGTCGGGCGGCGAGGCGTTCTACACCTCGCTCGCGCTCGCCCTCGGCCTGGCCGACGTCGTCTCCGCCGAGGCCGGCGGCACGACGATCGAGACGCTGTTCGTCGACGAGGGGTTCGGCAGCCTCGACGAGGACACGCTCGAGGAGGTGATGGACGTCCTCGACGCCCTGCGCTCGGGCGGCCGCGTCGTCGGGCTCGTGAGCCACGTCGCCGACCTTCGCGACCGGATGCCTGCTCGGCTGGAGGTCGTCAAGGGCCGGACCGGCTCCCGGTTGCGACTCGAGGTCGCCGCGTCGTGATCGTCGCGCACCGCCACGGTCCAGATCGGCGTCAGCCCTCGAACGCCTCCGGCGGCGGGCACGAGCAGACGAGGTGCCGGTCGCCGTACGCCCCGTCGATCCGGCGCACGGGCGGCCAGTACTTCGACCGCGGGTCGACCCCGCCCGGGTAGACGGCCTCGCCGCGCGAGTACGGGTGCGCCCAGTCCTCGACGAGGCTCGCCGCGGTGTGCGGCGCGTTGGCCAGCGGGTTGTCGTCGGCCGGCCAGTCGCCGGCCGCCACGCGGTCGATCTCGCCGCGGATCGCGACCATGGCGTCGCAGAACCGGTCGAGCTCGGCGAGGTCCTCGCTCTCGGTCGGCTCGACCATGAGCGTCCCGGCGACGGGGAAGGACATCGTCGGCGCGTGGAAGCCGTAGTCGACGAGCCGCTTCGCGACGTCGTCGACGCTCACCCCGGTCGCCTTCGTGATCGCGCGCAGGTCCAGGATGCACTCGTGCGCGACGAGCCCGCCGCGGCCGGAGTAGAGCACCGGGTAGTGCTCGCGGAGCCGGGCCGCGACGTAGTTCGCCGCGAGGATCGCGGTCGCGGTCGCCCGGGTCAGGCCGTCCGGGCCCATGAGCCGGATGTAGGCCCACGAGATGGGCAGGATCCCCGCCGAGCCGAACGGCGCGGCCGAGACCGGCCCGATCCCGGTGGCCGGTCCGGCGCCCTCGTCCAGCGGGTGGTTCGGCAGGAACGGCGCGAGGTGTGCCCTGACGCCGACCGGGCCGACCCCCGGGCCGCCGCCGCCGTGCGGGATGCAGAAGGTCTTGT
>DAIOGQ010000183.1:0-8120 GCA_036745175.1 Kineosporiaceae bacterium | reverse complement strand
ACCTCATCGCCGACTGCTTCGACGCGCTCGGCGAGCGGATGGAGGACTGGCTCGAGCTGCGCCCCGTGGCGCCGCTCTACCGCGCGACGTTCGCCGACGGCTCGCGGCTCGACGTGCATGCCGACGTCGACGCGATGGCCGCCGAGATCGAGCAGGTCGTCGGGCCCGACGAGGCAGCGGGCTTCCACCGCTACGTCGACTTCGTGTCCAAGCTCTACCGCTACGAGATGCGCGACTTCATCGACCGCAACATCGACTCCCCGCTCGACCTGCTGTCGACCAACCTCGCCCGGCTCGTCGCCGTCGGCGGCTTCCGCCGGCTCGCCCCGAAGGTCGAGCAGTACCTCAAGGACCCGCGCACCCAGCGGCTCTACTCGTTCCAGGCGATGTATGCCGGCCTGTCGCCGTACGACGCCCTGGCGATCTACGCCGTCATCGCCTACATGGACTCCGTCGCCGGGGTCTTCTTCCCCGCCGGCGGGATGCACGCCGTCCCGCAGGCGATGGCCGCAGCGGCCGAGAAGCACGGCGTCGACATCCGGTACTCGACGGCAGCGACCACGGTCGAGCAGCACGGCGGCCGCGCGGTCGCCGTGCACACCGCTGCCGGCGAGCGGATCGGCTGCGACGTCGTCGTCCTCAACCCCGACCTGCCCGTCGCCTACCGCGAGCTGCTCGGGAGAGAGCACCCGCGGACGAACAAGATGGCCTACTCGCCGTCGTGCTACCTGCTCCTCGCCGGATCGACGGCGCAGTACGACGACATCACCCACCACAACATCCACTTCGGCCACGCCTGGCGCGAGATCTTCGACGAGCTCCTCGGCGGACGGCTCATGAGCGACCCGTCGGTCCTCGTGACGAACCCGACCCGGTCCGACCCCTCGCTCGCGCCGGCCGGCAAGCACATCTACTACGTGCTCTTCCCGACCCCGAACCTCGACGCCCCGATCGACTGGAAGCGGATCGCACCGCACTACCGCGAGCACGTCGTGCGGACGCTCGAGGCCCGCGGCTACCCCGGGTTCGGGGACTCGATCGAGGTCGAGCAGGTGACGACCCCGCTGGACTGGCAGGCCCGCGGCATGGAGCGCGGCGCACCGTTCGCGGCCGCGCACTCCTTCGCCCAGACCGGCCCCTTCCGGCCCGGCAACCTCTGGGGCGAGAACGTGGTGTTCACCGGCTCGGGCACCCAGCCCGGGGTCGGCGTCCCGATGGTGCTCGTGTCGGGACGGCTCGCGGCGGAGCGGGTGCTCGGTCCGGACCGCTCGTACCGCTCGCGCGCGTGGCGATGAGCCCGGGCCCCGGGTTGTGCCGCGGCCGGTGCTTTCCGGCAGGATGCACCACGTGAACCGCAGCACCGCACGCTGTCTCGACGCCGCAGGCATCACCGACCCCGCGCTGCGCATGGCCTTCGAGGAGTGCCGCCGGCTGCACGCCGAGCACGGGAAGACCTACTACCTCGCGACCATGCTGCTCCCGCCGGCGAAGCGGCCGTACGTGTGGGCGCTCTACGGCTTCGCGCGCTACGCGGACGAGTTCGTCGACTCCCTCACCGCACCGGACCCGCAGGCGCTCCTGGACTGGGGCACGACGTTCCTCGACGCTCTCTCGCAGGGCGCGGCGACGAACCCCGTCGGTGCGGCGATGCTCCACACGATGCGGCGCTGGCAGCTGCCCCGCGCACACGTCGAGGCGTTCCTCGAGGCGATGCGGATGGACATCACCGTCACCGGCTACGCGACGTACGCCGACCTCGAGCGCTACATGTACGGCTCGGCGGCTGTCATCGGACTGCAGATGCTGCCCATCCTCGAGCCGGTCGCGCCGGAGGCCGGCGCGCGGGCACGGGCGCTCGGCGAGGCGTTCCAGATGTCGAACTTCGTCCGCGACGTCGGCGAGGACCTCCGGCGCGGCCGGGTCTACCTGCCCCAGGAGGACCTCGACGTCTTCGGGGTCAGCCGCCGGATGCTCGCCGCCGGCGTCGTGACCGCTCCGGTCCGAGAGCTGGTCAAGTTCGAGATCGAGCGCACCCGCAGGCTCTACGCGTTCGCCGAGCCCGGGATCTCGATGCTCCACCCCACGAGCCGGGACTGCGTGCGGACGGCGTTCACCCTCTACGGCGGGATCCTCGACGCCGTCGAGGCCGCGCACTACCAGGTGCTCACCCAGCGAGTCTCGGTGCCGTTGTCCGAGCGGCTCAAGGTCGCGCTCCCCGCGCTGCGCCGGGCCCGGGCGACCCGGCGCGACGAGGACCGCTGGGTCGAGGTCGCCTGACCACCCGTGTCACGGGCCTGCGGGCGGCAGGTCAGAACGCGAGGGCCTGCGCCCGCCGCCGGACCTCGGTCTTGCGGCCCGCGCGGAGGGCGTCGACCGGTGTGCCGGGCAGAGTGTTGTCCGGCGTGAAGAGCCAGCGCAGGGCCTCCTCGTCGGTGTAGCCGGAGTCGGCGAGCACCGTGAGCGTGCCCTTGAGCTCGGGCAGCGGCTCCTGGCCCGCGTCTGCGTCGACGAGGAACGCCTCCGGGACGCTGAGGATCCTGCGCTCACCGCGGCGGACGGCGATGAGCAGCCGGTCCTGCAGGAGCCGGCGGACCTTGCCCACATCGAGGCCGATCCGTTCGGCGACGTCCGGCAGGGGCAGCCAGGCGTCCACGAGGGCATCGAGGCCGGCCGGGTCGTCGGCGCCGGGAGCGCCGGTGCCGCCGGTGCGGTCTTGGTCGAGGTCGGTCACGTTCCAAGCCTGCCACGCCACCGCCGCCTGACATGCCAGTGCCGCCGGGCGTGCCCGGGCCGCCTGAGACGCCACGGATCGAGGACACACCGGAGGAACGGCGCGCGTCCCCGATCACAGCGAGTCGCTCCGCTAGCGTCGCACGCGCAACACCGACCACATCAGTCACAGGACGTGACGGGATCGGCGGACATGAGCAGACAACGCCGTCCGGGGCCGCCCGCGCGCCCCGCAGCGACAGCACAGCAGCACCCCGAGGCACGCCCGGCGCCGGAGTCCACCGCCGCCTGGGCCACCGCAACCCGGGCCACCGCCGCCCGCGCCGACCCCGGCCAGTCCCCCGGCGGCGACGCCACGGCCGGCGGCGACACCGAGCTCACCGGGCTGGACGTGCTCCTCCAGCGCGTCCGGCTGGCGGTCTCCCCCGCGGACCGGCCGTCGAAGGACGCCAGGACCGCCCTGACGCTGCGCTCGGCCGGCATCCCGCTCCTCGCTGCCGCCGTCGTCGGCAGCAGTGCGACAGGGGCCTCGGCCGTGCCCTCGCCCGCCGGGTCGGCGCCGAAGCCGGCCGGCCCCCGCTCGGCGAGCCAGACCCCGGCCCCGTCAGCCGCGGCCGCCCGCGGTGCGGTCCCGCAGTCCGGCTCGCACGCGACGTCCGTGCTCGTCGCGGCAGCCGCGAGGAAGACGTCGCCGCCCGTCGTCACGTACGTCGTGCGCTCCGGGGACACGCTGAGCGACATCGCGCATCGCGCGCGGATCCGCCTCGCCGCGCTGACCCGCGCCAACCACCTGCGCGCGACGGACATCATCCGACCGGGCCAGCGCCTCGTGCTTCCCGGTGTCCGACCCGCCCCGGCGCAGCGGAGGACCCCGGCGACGAGGCGTCCTCGGCCCGTCGTGCACGTCGTCAGGGCCGGCGACACGGTGAGCGCCATCGCGCTGCGCTACAGGATCACCGTCGCCGCGATCATCAAGGCCAACCGGTTGCGGGCCGACGCCCTGATCCACCCCGGGCGCAAGCTCGTCCTGCCGGGCGTGCGCAGACCCGCCACGCGGACCAGCACCCCGGCCACGCACGTCCGCCGGGTCAAGGCCGGCGACACCCTGTCGGCGATCGCGCTGCAGGAGAAGGTCGCCCTGCGCGAGCTGCTCGCGCTCAACCACCTGCACCTGCGCTCGATCATCCGGCCGGGGCAGCGCCTGCTCGTCCCCGGGCCGCCGGCCGTCCCGAACTCCTTCGCCGGCCGGACCTACCCGGACGCCGTCGCCCGGGCCGCCGCCGCGAACCGTGCGGTCCTCGCCCGACGCGCGGTCCCCTCCCGGGCGACGATGCGCCGCACGGTCTCGACGACCGCCCGCCGGTACGGCGTCCCACCGTCGCTCGCGCTCGCCGTCGCCTACCAGGAGTCCGGCTTCAACCAGCGTGCGGTCTCGCCGGCGAACGCGATCGGCACGATGCAGGTCATCCCGTCGTCCGGGGTCTGGGCCTCCCGGCTCGTCGGCCGCCGGCTCGACCTGCTCGACCCGAAGGACAACGTGACGGCGGGCGTGGCGATCCTCGCTGCCCTGCGCAAGGCCGCGGACGACGAGCGCTCGGCCATCGCGGGCTACTACCAGGGCCTGTCGTCGGTGAACCGGCACGGGATGTTCCCGGACACCCGGCGCTACGTCGCGAACGTCCAGCGACTGCAGACCCGGTTCGCATAGGCACGCTCGGTGACCGCTCGCGCACTCGCGAGAGACTGCCGGTACGCCGCCGTCACGCCGAGCTCCGTCCCCCTCGGGGGTGCCTGATGCGGCGTTCACCCGGACGACGCCCGGGCGAACGTAGACTCCCTGCGTGGACGCGACCCTGGCCGACCCCCTCGTCGGGCGGCTCCTGGACGATCGCTACCTCGTGGTCTCCCGGATCGACCGCGGCGGAATGGCGACCGTGTACCACGCCGTCGACCGCCGCCTCGACCGCGACGTGGCCCTCAAGGTGCTTCATGCGCACCTCGCCGGCGACCAGGGCTTCGCCGCCCGGTTCGTCCGGGAGGCGCGCTCGGCGGCGCGGCTCTCCCACCCGAACGTCGTCGGTGTCTTCGACCAGGGCCAGGACGGCGACCTGCTGTTCCTCGCGATGGAGTACCTGCCGGGACGCACCCTGCGGCACGTGCTCGTCGAGCGTGGGGCCCTGACACCGAAGGAGGCGCTCCGGGTCATGGACCCGGTCCTCGACGCGCTCGCGGCGGCGCACCGGGCCGGGATCGTGCACCGCGACATCAAGCCCGAGAACGTCATCCTCACCGACGACGGTCGGGTCAAGGTCGCCGACTTCGGGCTCGCCCGGGCCGCCACCTCGACGACCGCGACGACCGGCGTGCTCCTCGGGACAGTCGCCTACCTCGCGCCCGAGCTCGTCGCACGGGGCGTCGCCGACGAGCGGAGCGACGTCTACGCCGCCGGCGTCATGCTCTTCGAGATGCTCACCGGCCGGCAGCCGTTCGTCGGCGAGATCCCGGCCCAGGTCGCCTACCGGCACGTCCACGAGGACGTCCCCGTTCCGTCCGAGGTCGCCCCGACCGTGCCCGCGGCACTCGACGACGTCGTCCTCGCGGCGACCGCCCGCGAGCCCGACGAGCGGCCCGGGGACGCCGGCACGCTCCTGACGATGCTCCGCGCGGCCAAGCGCCTCGTCACGCCCGAGCAGCTGGACCTCCGCGCTGACGTCGCCCCGATCGGCGCAGGCGCAGCAGGCCTGCACGACGACCTGCTCGACGACGACCCCTTCGCCGACGCCCGTGCGGACCTCGGCGCGACCCAGGCCGTCGACCGGCACCTGGTGGAGAACCGGACACAGGCCCTCCCCGGGCTCGGCGCGGGCGCGAACGGCGCGGGCGCGAGCCTGCCGGGGAACGGTGCTTTCGCCGGTCCGGACGCCCCGACCCGGGTCGCCGCCAACGGGATGACCCGGCCGCGGAGCCGTCTCCTGCCGAGCGCCCTGCCGGTGAACGAGCCCGCGGGTGCGGTCCCGATGGACGACGCGGCTCTCGCCCGGCTCGCCGAGCGCCGCCGACGCCGCGGCACGGTCGTCATGGCGCTGGTCCTCACGACCGCGCTCGTCCTCGTCGCCGGTGCGTACTGGTTCATCGCCGGCCCCGGTGCCCGGGTTCCGGTCCCGGCCACCGCCACGCTCACCCAGGCCGAGGCGCTGAAGAGGCTCACCGCCGCCGAGCTGACCGGCAGGCCGACCCCTGAGTTCAGCGACACGGTGAAGAAGGGCCTCGTCATCCGCAGCGACCCCGCAGCGGGAGCGACGGTCCGCAAGGGCGGCACCGTGGCGCTGTTCGTGTCGCGCGGGCCGAAGCTGTTCGCGGTGCAGGACGTCGCCGGCAGCCCCCGCGCGGACGCCGAGGACGTCCTCACCCGCCAGGGCTTCCGGATCGGCAAGGTCACCGAGGAGTACGACAACGACGTCCCGCAAGACAAGGTGATCAGGACGGAGCCGGCCGCCGGCGCCCAGCGGCCCAAGGGGGCGGCGATCGGGCTCGTCGTCAGCCGGGGAGACGAGCCGCTCGACGTCCCGGACGTCCGCGGCCGGCCGCAGTCGGACGCCGAGCAGGCGCTCCGGGACGCGGGCTTCGCCCCCGAGGTCAGCTCTGAGCAGCGGTTCGACGGCCAGGTCCCGGCCGGGTCCGTCGTCGCCCAGGACCCGGGTGGCGGCCAGAAGCTCGCCGCGGGCGGGACCGTGACGATCGTCATCTCGCAGGGCGCCGAGAACGTCGAGGTGCCGAACGTGATCGGCGACAGGAAGGACAAGGCGATCGAGAAGCTCGAGGACAAGGGTTTCGTCGTCGAGGTCCAGAGCACGGTCACCTTCCGGGAACGGGTCGCCATCCAGAACCCGCTGCCCGGGACCCCGGCGCCAAGGGGCTCCACCGTCACCATCACGGTCTTCTGACCCCGCCGGAATGACGCCGGCGCACGGCTCCGTGCTGCACCGCCCCGCCCACGCCGGCGGTGGCGGTGGCGGTGGCGGTCTCGGCGACTGGTTCTGCGTGACGGTCGTCCAGGCAGACGCCGACCCCCTGCGCGACCCGCTGCCGGACGACTTCGCGGGCGCGCGCGACGACGGCGACCTCGACCGGCTCCTCGACGTCGCGCGGCGGCTCGGCGCCGACCCGGAGCGGCTCGTTCCCTGGGACCGGGACGCGGAGCCGTTCTGGGACGTCGACGGTCCGGCCCGGCTCCGCCTCTCGCTGGCGCGTGGCGGCGACGGTGGCCAGTCCGCGGTCGTCGTCGTCGAGCCGAACGGCTTCGAGGGGTCCAGGCCTGAGGTGCTCCGCGTGCTGTCGGACCGGGCGAGCGTGCACTCGCTCTTCCGCGGCGTCCATGCCGACCGGTTCTCCTACGCCGCCGACGGCCGAGTCCTCGTGACGTTCGAGCCGACCCTCGTCGAGGAGCGCACCGGCGAGGCGCCCGACGCCCTCGGGGCCGACCTCGCCGACCTCGCGGCAGCCGCCCGGGCGCAGGCCTACGAGAGGGTCGACGTGCTCGCGGTCGACCTGCTGCTGCGCCGGACCGGCCTGCCGCTCGACGACGCCTGGTGGCAGGGCGAGCACCTGCTCGCGGAGGCGGCCGCCGTGCCGGACGACGCCGCCGCCGCCCCGGCCGGCCTGCACCCCGGGGTCGCCGCCGTCGGTGCGCTGGCCGCCGCGGACCCGACCGGACCTGCCGCCGACCTGCTCCTGACGACCCTCCAGGGGGCCGTCCGCGGGGCGCTCCACCTCACGGGTGTGGCCGACGACCCGGTGCTCGGTGCGGTCCTCGCCCAGGCTGTCGCGGAGGCCCGACTGCTCCGCGGGCTCGCGCTCGCCGGCCGGCCCGCCGCGGACGATGTGGCGCGGCGACCGCGAGGCGTCCGGGTCGAGGCCGACCCGATGGTGCGCACCGAGTCCGTCGCGGCGCACGCGCGGATCGCCTCGGCCGTCGACGCGTTGTGGGACGCGTACAGCCCGCCCGGACTGCGCGGGGCCGCGGCGCACGGCCGGGGGCGTCCGGGAGCGCCGCCGCAGGAGCACGACCTGCTGTGGCAACGCCTCCAGGCCGGGCTCGCCGTCACCGAGCTCCTCGCGTGGGCGGTCGCCCCGGCGGACCCCTACGTCGGGCCGCCGTCGGCCGCCGGCGTCCTGCTGCACGTACGGTTCGCCCTCGCGGACCGCTGGCCGGCCTTCGAGGACGCCCTCGTCGCGCATCTCGCAGCGAACGCCCCCTGAGGCTGTCCCACCGAGCGCGCCCACCCCCGTCGTCCGAAGCGAGCATCGCCGTCCGACGTGTTTGCTCTGCCGTCAGATCTGAGATGAAACTCAAAGGTGAGTGGGCAGGCGACAGCGCCCCGGCGGAGCCG
>DAIOGQ010000182.1:0-8122 GCA_036745175.1 Kineosporiaceae bacterium | reverse complement strand
CCGAGACCCCCTCGCCGACACCGTCCAACGCCCCCGGCGGCGCCGAGCAGCAGCGCGCCCGCGAGCAGGTCACCGCCGAGCAGCGCCGGGCGGCCGCGCTGCTGCGCGAGGTCGAGAAGCGCGCGGACGACGTCGCGCAGGCGCGCGCCGAGCTCGACCGCGCGTCCCGCGCCGCTGCGCTCGCTCTCGAGCAGTACACGTCCGCGCTCCTCGCCGCCCGAACCGCGCAGCTCGACGCCGACCGCCAGGACCAGCTGCTGCTGCAGGCCCAGCTGACCCTCGCCGCCCAGAAGGCCGTCCTGGGCCGCTGGGCCCGCGAGGCCTACGGCGAGGGCCAGCTCGGGGTCAACCCGGCTCTTGGCACGATCCTCGACGGCGGCTCGACGGACGACCTCGGACGCGCGCTGACCTACCTGCGCCGCGTCGGCGACAGCAAGGGGCGCGCCGTCGAGGACTACGCGGCCGCCGTCCAGGCCCAGACCCTGGCAGTCACCGCAGCCGAGGCGGCCCGCGTCCAGGCACGCTCGGCGAGCGACGCCGCCGGCCGCGCCCGGGACGCCGCGGACGCGGCCGTGACCGCACAGCAGACCGAGGTGGACGCGCTCGAGGACCTGCTCGTGACGGCCCAGGACGCCGCTGCGGAGGCGGAGACCAGGGCCGAGAACCTCGCCCGGGCCCGCTCGATCGCGCAGAGCCGCAGTCGCACCGCGGCCGGCGCGAACCTCGTCACCGGACAGACCGGCGACTGCCGTGGCGGGGACGTGTCCGCCTACGAGAACGGGCAGATCCCGCTCGTCGTGCTCTGCCCGCTGTGGGGAACGTCGAACCACTTCCTCCGCGCGGACGCCGCCTACGCCTTCAACCGGCTGAGCCAGGCGTACGCCCAGCGCTTCGGCGAGCCGATCTGCGTCACCGACTCCTACCGCGACTACGACACCCAGGTGCAGCTCTACGCCACCAAGCCGAACCTCGCCGCCGTCCCGGGCACGAGCAACCACGGCTGGGGCACCGCCACCGACCTGTGCGGCGGCGTCCAGGACTTCGGGACGCCGCCGCACGACTGGCTGCTCGTCAACGCCCCGCAGTTCGGCTGGTTCCACCCTGCGTGGGCCGAGCCGGCCGGGTCGCGGCCCGAGCCGTGGCACTGGGAGTTCGCGGGCTGACCGGCCGGTCGCGCCGACACGCACCATGGTGAGCACGCCTGCTCACCCCCGCCGCCCGGGGCGCGTCCGATGATGACGCCGACGGCGGTTCGTGCGACCCGGCGTCTTGCCCGCCGGACGACCCTGGCAGGCGGCATGATCTGCACCGCGGCGTCCGCCGCGCGAGAGAGGGGACGACCCGCGTGTCGACGCAGCCCAGAGCTCCCGAGGCCCCTTCGGCCGCAGAGCGGCGGCACGAGCAGCGCTCCTGGTACTTCTACGACTGGGCCAACAGCGCCTACGTGACCACGACGGCGACGGTCCTCTTCGGGCCGTACCTCACGGTCGTCGCGAAGAAGGCCGCCTGCCCGGACCTGCCGAGCGACGCCCGGTGCGGCACCGACCTGTCCGTGCTCGGGTTCATCCCCGTGAGTCCCGGCTCGCTCGCCCTCTACACCGTGACGTTCGCGACGATCGTCTCCGCGCTCGTCCTGCCCGTCGTGGGGGCGGTCGTCGACCGGTCCGGCCACAAGCGGACGATCATGGCGCGCTTCGCCTGGCTCGGCGCCCTCGCCGCGGCGTCGATGGTCTTCGTCGCCGGCGACAACTGGCAGCTCGGGGTCCTCCTCCAGGTCGTCGCGAGCCTGTCGCTCGGCTGCTCCCTCGTCGTCTACGACGCGATCCTCTGCGAGATCGCCACGCCCGACGAACGGGACGGCGTCTCGAGCCGGGGCTGGGCCCTCGGCTACCTCGGCGGCGGCCTCCTCCTCGCGGTCAACCTCGGGCTGCTCACCTTCGCCGAGAACCTCGGCGTCGAGACCACGACCGCTGTCCGGGTCAGCCTGCTGTCGGCCGGGATCTGGTGGGCGCTGTTCACCTGGATCCCCTACAAGGGACTGCGGGACCGACCGCCGACGGACCTCGAGCCGGCCGGGGACGGCACGCTCGTGCGGCAGTCGTTCGTCCAGCTCGGCGCGACGCTGCGCCACCTGCGCGGCTACCCGCACACGCTGACGTTCCTGGTCGCGTACCTGTTCTTCAACGACGGCATCCAGACCGTCATCGTGGCGTCGAGCATCTTCGGCCAGGAGGAGCTGGGCTTCGACTCCTCGCAGCTCGTCGTGACGATCCTCGTCGTCCAGTTCGTCGGCTTCTTCGGTGCGCTCGCGTTCGGCCGCATCGCCGCCCGGATCGGTTCGTGGCGCACGATCCTGGCCGGACTCGTCCTGTGGTGCGTCGTCGTGGGGATCGGCTACTTCCTCCCCGAGCAGCGGTTCGGCCTGTTCCTCGCCCTCGCCGTCCTCATCGGGCTCGTCCTCGGCGGCACCCAGGCGCTGTCCCGCTCGCTCTACAGCCTGCTCGTGCCGAAGGGTCGCGAGGCGGAGTACTTCAGCCTCTACCAGGCGGCCGAGCGCGGGACGAGCTGGTTCGGGACGCTCCTGTTCGGACTCGTCCAGCAGGCCACCGACTCCTACCGGCTCGCGATCGCCGCGCTCGTCGTCTTCTTCCTCGTCGGCGGTGTCCTCCTCGCGCGCGTCGACGTCCGGCGCGGGATCCTCGACGCGGGCAACGCGGTGCCGGCCGTCGTCTGAGGCCGGACGTCACCTCGACCCGCATCGCGCCGTGAGTGCGAACTCACAGCGTTCTCCCAGGTATCGCGTGGAACATGGGACCGCTACAGGGCGTTCTTCCCCATGACTGGGCGGGCTTCGGCCCGCCGCCCGACGCGCCGGAGGTTGACCCAGATGAGCGACCGGAGCATGCGTGGGACCCGACTGGGTGCCCAGAGCCTCGAGAGCGACACCGGAGTCCAGCCTGCAGCGCGGCAGGACATCCGCTACACCTGCCCCAACGGTCACACGGTGGTGGTCCCGATGTCCGTCGAGGCCGACGTGCCCGCACTGTGGGAGTGCCGCTGCGGTTCGATGGCGCTGCGCGAGGACGCCGAGATCCCGCAGGCCAAGCCGAGCAAGCCGACCCGGACCCACTGGGACATGCTCATGGAGCGCCGGACGACGGCCGAGCTCGAGGAGCTGCTCGCCGAGCGGCTGGAGCTGCTCCGCAGCGGCGCCCTGACCCAGCGGCAGCGGCCTCGGCAGCGCCGCAGCGCCTGACCGGGCCAGCGCGTAGCACGTAGCCAGGAACGACAGCACGCGCGCAGGACGACGAAGGGCCCCGACGCAGGACGCGTCGGGGCCTTCGTCGTGCCGGCGACGCCGACGTCATGCCGGTGGGGCGTCCCGGGGCGGCTCGACGACCTCGCCGGTGATCGCCGGCCGCTGCCCCGGCCCGGCATCGGTCGTCCCGTCATCGAGGTCGCGGACCTCCACGACCCGGACGTCGACCGCCTCGCCCACGACGACGCGGCCGGGCTGTCGGCGGATCGCCGCCGCGACGAGCCGCGACGCCCCGGCGCCGAGCAGCGGCCGCAGGACGCGACGGCTCGGCGGCAGGACAAGCAGCGCGCCGACGAGCGCGGTGACGAACCCGGGCAGGACGAGCAGCACGGACCCCGCGAGCTCGAGGGCTAGGTCGGCGCCGCGTGCCCTCGACGCGGGGGTGGTCGGCGGTTGCGCTCCGGCGCTGACGACCTGCGGGCCGAGCGAGCGCCACGCGGCACGCCCGGCGCGGCGCAGGACGACGAGGCCGACGAGGCTCAGCGCGGCGAGGGCGACGACCGTCCAGCCCGCGCCGATCCGGCGTGCCACGACGACGGCGACGGCGATCTCGACGACGGGCAGCAGGAGCAGCCCGGCGAGCAGCCACCGCCCCGCGCCCGGACCGCGTCGACGACGCGACCCGCGGCCGGGGTCCCCGCCGGGGCCGTTCATCCCGCGCTCCCCCGTCCGCGGACGGCGGCATCCCGCGTCGTCCGGCCTGCGCCGTCCGCCGGACGGCGCCGGGCCAGCCCGACGGCCTGCCGGACCCGATGGCGGACGCCCCACTCGGTGATCCGCCACAGCGCCTCGGCGACGATGGCGCGGCTCATCTTGCTCGACCCCGCCTCCCGCTCGACGAAGGTGATCGGGACCTCCTCGACCCGCAGGCCGGCCTGGACCGCACGCCAGGCGAGGTCGACCTGGAAGCAGTAGCCCTGGGAGCTGACGTCCTCGAGGGCGAGCGTCTCCAGAGCGGTGCGGCGGAACGCCCGGAAGCCGCCGGTCGCGTCGCGCAGCGGGATCCCCAGGGCCAGCCGGGCGTAGGTGTTGCCGCCGCGGCTGAGGACCTCCCGGTGCCGCGGCCAGTTGACGACGCTGCCGCCGGGCACCCAGCGCGACCCGAGCACGAGGTCGGCCCCGGCGTCGACGCGTGCGAGCAGGTCGGGCAGCTGCTCGGGCAGGTGCGACCCGTCGGCGTCCATCTCGACGAGGACGTCGAAACCGTGCCGAAGCCCCCAGCCGAAGCCGTCGAGGTATGCCGCCCCCAGGCCGGCCTTCCCGGGCCGGTGCAGGACGTGGACGTGGTCGTCGCCGGTCGCGACCGACTCGGCCACCTGGCCGGTGCCGTCCGGGCTTGCGTCGTCCGCGACGAGCACGTGCGCCGACGGGACCGCAGCGCGGACCCGCTCGAGGATCCGGGTCAGGTTCTCCCGCTCGTTGTACGTCGGCACGATGACGAGGACGCGGGCGCTCCGGGCGGTACTGTCCGCGCTCACCGGGCCTCCCGCGCCAGGGGCGTCGTCGGCCGGCCGCGCCCGCGCAGTGCGGCGGCGGCGACGAGCCCGAGCCCGAGCAGGGCCAGTCCGACCTCGGGCCAGACACCGGCCCGGGTGGCGAGGGTGAGGTCGGTACGCAGCGGCAGGCGGGCCTCGAGGACCTCCTGCGTGAAGTGACCCGACCGGGCGTCGAGGCTGCCGTCGGGCGCGACGAGCGCGCTCACGCCGACCGTCGAGATGTGCACGACGGACCGGCCGTTCTCCACCGCCCGGACCCGGGACATCGCGAGCTGCTGGACCGACTCGTCGGTGAAGCCGAAGGTCGCGTTGTTCGTCTGGACGACGAGCAGGTCGGCACCCTGCCGGACCGTCTCGCGGACGAGGCCGTCGTAGGCGACCTCGAAGCAGATGACGTCTCCGAGCCGGGCGGCGCCGGCGTCGAGGACGCCGACCTCGGTGCCGGCGACGAAGTCCCGCCGGACGAGGTCGACCTTGTCGCTGACGGTGCGGAAGAACGACCGCGCCGGGATGTACTCGCCGAACGGCGCAGGGTGTTGCTTGACGTAGCGGGCGCCCGGTCCGGCGGCGGCCGAACCCGTCGGCCCCCAGAGGATCCCGGTGTTCGAGAGGTGGTCGACGGGCTCGGCGAGCACGGCGCCGACGAGGACCGGGACGCCGACGGCGTCCGTCGCCCGCTGGATGACCGCGGCCGCGTCAGGGTTGCGCAGCGGGTCGATGTCGCTGGCGTTCTCGGGCCACAGGACGACGTCCGGTCGCGGTGCGCGGCCGGCGTCGGCCCGTGCGCCGAGCCCGATGGTCGCGGCCGCGTGGTTGTCGAGGACGGCACGGCGTTCGGCGTTGAAGTCCAGCCCGGCCCGGGGCACGTTGCCCTGCACGGCGGCGATCTGCGCCGACCGCGGCGCGTCCGTCGGGGTCCGGACGGCGAGCCCGAGAGCCGGCAGCAGGAGCGCCGCAGCGACGGCCGCGGCCGCGGCCGGGCCGCACCGCGACAGCGGGACGCCGCGCTCGGCGAGGACGACGACGGCGACCGCGAGCGCTCCGCCGGCCGCCGCGACCACCGCGGACAGCAGCGGCGCGCCGCCGACGGCGGCCCAGCCGAGGGCCGGCGAGTCTGCCTGCGAGAAGGCGAGCCGGCCCCACGGGAAGCCACCGAACGGCATGCGGCCGCGCAGCGCCTCCTGCCCGACCCAGAGGCCGGCGACGGCGACCACCGTGCCGGCGCGCCCGCCGCGGACCTGCCACACGAGCGGCAGCAGGGCGCCGAGCAGCGCGACGAACGACGCCTGGAGCGTCGCCAGGGCGACCCACGGCAGCGCGCCGACATAGATCCCCGACCAGTGCAGGTGCGGCAGGAAGAACGCGAGGCCGGTCAGGAGGCCGAGGCCGGCGCCTCGGCGGGCCGAGGCGCCACGAGCGGCGACCGCCAGCAGCGCGACACCGACCGGGGCCAGCGGCCACCAGCCGGTGCTGGGGAACGCGAGGGTCAGGCAGCCGCCCGCGACGGCGGCGAGCACGGGGGCGAGGCCCCGCATCGGCGTCGGGAGGGTCGTTCGGGGAGCCGGAGCCGGCCCCCGGGCCACCTCGGGGCGAGCCGCTCCGCGGGCCTGCGGCGGGGGCGACCCCGGGGCGGCCACGACGGATTCGCTCACCAGCGCAGCCTAGACGGCGGGGCTTCCCGGCGGCAGTCGGGAGGATCGGGGCGAGACGTCGCCGATGCCCGGCCGGGCCGCCCGGGGACGTCGCCCGACCGCCGCCGCCGGAGGTCGGCCGGGCCCGCGCCGCCCTTCGGTCCGAGGTCGACCTCGTCGGGTGCGAGGGCGGCCCCGTTGTCTACGGGGTGGCGCGGGCCCGACCGGGTGCCCACCGTGCGGCCGCCGGCCGCGATGCGACGTCGCGGGACCTGGCCGTTGGGGCCCCTCGGCCGACCCCTGGCCCGCACCGTGGTCATCAGCGGGGGGCGGCCGTCGTCGTGGGTGGACGGCCTGCGGCAGCAACCTAGTCCCCCGTCCGCGGCTGTCAACCCGGCCCTGAGCTGCGGCGATGCACGTCGCCGCAGGTCAGCGGGGTTGGGTCGGGGGCCTGCGCGGGCCTGCCCGTCCCGACCTGCGGACGGCGTGTCGCGCCGCGCTGCCGGGCCTGCTCACGGTCCCGGGACGACGACGGTGCCCACCGCGGTCGTCGCGACGACGGGCGGGTCGAGCACCTCGGCCGCTGACGCCGACCGCTCCGGGCGGCCGCGGCACACGACGCGCGCCTCGAACGCGATCTGCCGGCTGCGGCGCCCGACCCGGGTCACCGTCGCAGACACCTCGAGGACGTCGCCGGCCCGGACCGGGGCGCGGAACTGGACGTCGGAGTACGACGCGAAGAGGCCCTCGTCGCCGTCCGTGCGGATGCACACCTCGGTCGCGACGTCGCCGAAGGCCGCCAGGGAGTAGGCCCCGTCGACGAGGTTGCCGGCGTAGTGGGCGTGCGAGTACGGCACGTAGCGGCGATGGACGACGGTGAGCCCGACGCGAAGGTCGTTCGTGGCGTCCGTCATGACGCGGTCCTCTCGTGCCGCTCCGACGGGGCGGGCAGCAGTGCGTGGACGAGGTAGGACGCGACGTCGGCGGGGGTCGTCCCCCGCCCGAAGACCTTGTCGACCCCGAGGTCACCCGTCGCGCCCTCGTCGAACCGGGGCCCGCCGACGACGAGGAGCGGACGCCGTCCGGCCGGGTACGCCTCGCGGAAGGCGGCGGACATCTCGCGGCTGTTGTGCAGGTGCGCGTCCCGTTGGGTGACCACCTGGGAGACCAGGACGGCATCGGCCTTCTCTGCCCGGGCCCGCTCGACGAGGTCGGGCACGAGCACCTGGGCGCCGAGGTTCACCACGCGCAGCTCGCGGTAGTACTCCAGCCCCTTCTCCCCGGCGAAGCCCTTGATGTTGAGGATCGCGTCGATGCCGACCGTGTGCGCGTCGGTGCCGATGCACGCGCCGACGACGACGAGCTTGCGGCGCAGCCGGGTGCGCACCGCGGCGTTGACCTCCTTCGCCGACAGCAGCGGGTACTCGCGCTCGACGACCTCGACCGCCGACAGGTCGACGAGGTGGTGGACCGGGCCGTAGACGACGAAGAAGGTGAAGTCCGGCCCCATCGCCTTGGCGTGCACGACGAGCGCTGGGTCGATGCCCATCTTCTTCGCGAGCTGCGCCGCCGCGCCCTCGGCACGCTTGGAGTGCGGCACGGGCAGGGTGAACGACAGCTGCACCATGCCGTCGCCGGTCGTGTCGCCGTACGGCCGCACGACCTGCCTGTCGCGC
>DAIOGQ010000181.1:0-8141 GCA_036745175.1 Kineosporiaceae bacterium | reverse complement strand
ACGCCGGCGTGGTCACCCTGATGACGCTGCACACCGCGAAGGGCCTGGAGTTCCCCGTCGTGTTCCTCACCGGGCTCGAGGACGGCACGTTCCCGCACATGCGCTCGCTCGGCGACAACGCGGAGCTCGCCGAGGAGCGGCGCCTCGCGTACGTGGGGATCACCCGGGCCCGCGAGCGGCTCTACGTCTCCCGGGCGGCGGTGCGCAGCGCGTGGGGACAGCCGAGCTACAACCCGGCGAGCCGGTTCCTCGAGGAGATCCCCGGCGAGCTGCTCGACTGGCGGCGCTCGGACTCCACGCTCGTACGGCCGTCGTCGACGCCGGCCGTCGCGCGGCTCGCCCAGCGACCGGGTGTGCGGTCTCCCGGCAACCGCGAGATCGTCCACCTGGTCAGGGGCGACCGGGTCACGCACGACAGCTTCGGTCTCGGCACCGTCGTCGAGATCGAGGGCGCGGGGGAGCGGACCGTCGCGCACGTCGACTTCCGCGACCAGGGAGTCAAGCGCCTGCTCCTGCGGTACGCACCCGTCACGAAGCTCTGACCCGAGGTCCGGGGCCGGGTGGCACCCGGACGGCGTAGCGTTCGCGGCACGACAGTCGTCCGGGACGGACGGTCCGTGCCCTCTGTCCGGGGGGGACGACGGGCGGAGGGCCACGCCATGGAGGACCGCGCGGTCGACACCGAGCTCGGTCGGCTCGCCGGGGGCGACGAGCGGCTGCGGGCGGTCATGATCGCGAGCCTCGCGCGCCGGCTCACCGCCCGGCAGTGGGAGGTCTTCGGCGAGCGGCTCGTGGTCGTCGCCTTCGCCCCGCCCGGCGCCCCCGACCGGCCCGACCTGCTCGCCCTGCTCGCCCGGTTCCCGATCCCCTCGGCGATCGACGCGCTACGCCTCATCGCGGCCGACGAGGGCGACCCCGAGCACGAGTTCGCCGCCCGGCTGTTCGCGGACCCCCCGGACCCGTTCGTCCCCGTCGACGCGCCGTCCCGGCCGGACGGGCCGCAGTGGCACCTGCACCGCGGCGAGGAGAACCCGTCCCGCGCGGCGGCACCCCCGCCGGCCGCTGCTGCGCCGCAGGCCGCGGCCGCACCCCCGACGATCGCGCTGCCGTCCCCCGCGCCGTCGTCCCCACCTATGGGCGGGTCGTTGTGGCGCCGCCTGCGCGACCGGCTGCCGACCCTGTCGGCCCGCCCGGCGGCCCCCCGCCCGTCGCTCCGCCAGGCCCCGACCACGGCGCGCAAGACCGCCACGACGACGCGGAGCGCGGCGAAGGCCGCGGCGACGAAGGCGGTCCCGCCCCCGCCGCACCCGCACCACGGCGTTCCGCCCCTGTCGGCGGCCGACGACGGCCTGGAGGCGCGCGAGCCGTCCGCCGGTTCCGCGGCGCACGCCCCGGCGCCCGCGCCGGCCCCCGCGCCCGTCCCCGCGCAGACGGCCGACGCGCCCGACGTCGCCTACCCGCGGCTCGACGCCCCCGCCGAGGTCGCGCCGGGCGAGCTGTTCGTCGTCGCCGTCGGGTTTCGCGCCGATGCCGACCCGGACGTCGTCGTCCAGGCCCCCGTCGACGTTCCCGAGCTCGACGTCCCGTTCCGGGTGACGCTCGGCTTCGACCCGAGGGCCTTCGCCCTCGTCGGCGCGGCCGAGGCCGGCGCGGAGCTGCACCGCACGACCGCCGACTCCTGGCCGGAGGTGTCGTTCCGGCTCGTCGCGCTCGGCGACGGGCTCGGACCCCGCGCGCTGTGGGTGTCGTACCACCGCGGCGGCGGGCTCGTCGGGATGGTGACGCGGGTCGTCGTCGTCCGCCCGGAGCCCCTCGCCGCCGGCCCGCAGCCGGCACCGGTGCCCGCCGCCGCCACGTTCGCCGGGCTCGCGGGCCCGTCCGCGGCGCCGGCCCCCGCGCCGGCGCCCGCGCTCGTCCCCGCACCCGTCCCGGTGGGCCCCGCCGGCGCCGACCCGGACCCGCCGGACCTCTACCTCGTCATCCGGTCCGCCCCCGACGACGGCGGCCGGCGCCGCTTCCTCTTCACGGCGCACAGCCGGCACGCCGACGTCCCCGACACCGAGGCGCCGGTCGACGAGGTCGTCGTCGGGGAGCGCGTCCTCGGCGACCGGCCCGAGCAGCTCGGCCAGGCGATCCGGGTCAAGGTCGCGACCGGCGGCACACCGCGCCTGGTCTACACCGAGCTGCGCGGCGCGGGACAGAACGTCTTCCGGTCCGTCCCGCCGCCGGTCCGAGAGGCGCTGCGCCGGGTCGCCGCCCGGAGCACCCCCGAGCGCCCGGCGACCGTGCTGCTCTACAGCGACGACCCGTACTACCCCTGGGAGCTCGCGGTCGACCCGGACGGCTGGCCCTCGCACGTCGGGACGGCGTCACCCTTCCTCGGCGCGCACGTCGCGATCAGCCGCTGGCTGCTCTCCGACGAGCCGCCGCCCCCGCCGACGCCGGGCACGACCGCGGGGCTCGAGATCGGCCCGGTCGCGCTCGTCACGGCGCACTACGAGGGGGTCACGGCCTGGCCGCTCCTGCCCGAGGCCGAGCAGGAGGTGCGCGACCTCGCGGCCCTCTTCGGCGCCGACGCGACCGTCGTCGACCCCACGGTCGACGCGTTCCTCGACGTCCTCGGCGGCGTCCCCCCGGTCGACCTCGTGCACGTCGCGCTCCACGGCAAGTACGACGCGCAGGGCCTGCAGACCGGCCTCGTCCTCCTGCGGACCGAACGGGACGCCCGCGCCGGGACCGAGCGGCGCGTCCCGGAGATCGTGTCCGACACCGTCGTCGCCGCGTACGAGCTGCCCCGTCGCGCCTTCGTTTACCTCAACGCCTGCCAGACCGCCGCGGGGGACGACGCGGTCTTCGGCACGTACGGGGGGCTCGCCGCCGCGTTCACCAAGGCCGGTGCCGGCGGGGTCGTCGCCCCGCTGTGGAACGTCGACGACACGACGGCGAGCACCGTCGCGGCCCGGTTCTACGCGCAGACCCTCGGCCCCGGGGCGCCCTCCGTCGCCGAGGTGCTGCGCCGGATCCGCGCGGACTACACCGAGGAGGCCGTCCGGGCCCGCGCCCCGGGGGTCGACGCCACCCTCGTCGCGTTCCAGCTCTTCGGCCACCCCCGGATGCACCTGACCCGGACCGAGCAGACCCGGACCGAGCAGACCCGGACCGAGCAGACCCGGACCTCGCAGGGAGACGACCATGCCTGAGCAGCTCGCCCCCGACAGCTCGACCCTCGTCGACGACGTCGTCGTCACCGCCCCCGGCCTCGCCGGGCAGGTGGAGGTGCTCCGCCCCGGCGACGGTACGTTCCGCGCGGAGGAGGACACCGCCGCCGCCTTCCTCGACGCGCTCTCCGCGACCGGCTTCGAGGAGCAGCTCAGCGTCGTCGTCTCCGACGCGGCGGAGCTCGGCGGCGACGGCGGCAGCCGCAGCCGCGGCGGCGGGACCGACCTCGTCGTCGAGGTGCCCGGGCCGGGCAGCGGCCTGGCGCAGCTGATGCTCTACACCGCCGAGGACGGCACGCTCACATGGCACCTGCCCGAGGAGGTGCCGACCGACACCGAGCAGGTCCGGATGCGCGGCGCCGACCGCCGGACCTATCGGGTGCCGCGCGTCGTCTCCGCGCCCGCGGCGGCCACGACGCACCGCGGCGTCGTCGGGGCGCTCGCGAAGAAGGTGCTCAAGGTCGTCGCCTTCCGGCTCGTCGAGGCCGGGGCCGAGTTCGTCGCGGAGAAGGTCGCCGACCGCTGGGAGGCCCGCAACCGGCCGCACCGGCTGCGCTCGTTCACGGTCGACGACTACCGGACGGGCGGCGCGCCCGACGGCACGGGATACCCGCTCCTCGACGACGCCGCGCTCGAGCGGATGACGGCGGACCGGGCCCTGCTCTTCGTCCACGGCACGTTCAGCAAGGCGTCGAGCGGTTTCGGCGGCCTGCCGCCCGAGGTCCTCGGCACGCTCCACACGGCGTACGGCGGGCACGTCCTCGCGCTCGACCACCCGACGCTCGCGACCAGCCCGGCCGAGAACGCCCGCTGGCTCGCCGGCGAGCTGCACCGCCGGCTGCCGGCGGGCCGCGGCCTGCGCCTGGACGTCGTCGCGCACAGCCGCGGCGGCCTCGTCGCCCGCGAGCTGTGCGAGCACTCCGCCGAGAACGGCCTCGCGGACGTCCTCGCCGTCGAGCGGCTCGTCATGGTCGGGACGCCGAACGCCGGGACCGCGCTCGCCTCGTCGCGGCAGTGGAAGGGGTACGTCGACCGGGTCACGAACCTCCTCCAGTTCGTCCCGGACAACCCCGTCACCGACACCCTCGACGCCGCGCTCACCCTGCTCAAGCACGTCGCCCTCGGGGCGGTCCGCGGGCTCGACGGCCTTGTCGCGATGGACCCGGACGGGGAGTACCTCGGACGGCGGCTCAACCGGCCCGGCGCCGGCGCGCCGCCCGGCGTCTACCACGCCGTCGCCGCCGACTTCGAGCCGCCGGGAGGCTCGCCGCTGCTGCGGGTCTCCCGGGACGGCGCCGTAGACCTCGTGTTCGGCAAGGCCGGCAACGACCTCCTCGTCCCGCGCGACGGCGTCTTCACCGTGCGGGGGGCCGGCGGCTTCCCAATCGCGGAGCCGCTCGTCTTCGAGGGTCCGGATGCGGTCGACCACTTCGGCTACTTCCGTCAGGCCCGTCTCGCCGAACGCCTCGGGGAGTGGCTCGCGGCCGGTGCGACCCGGTAGGCGCCCGGTGGCCAGGTAGGCGGCCATGCGCCGCGGACGTCGTGGTGCCGTCCGCTCGCGGACGACCTGACGTCCCCCTCGATCGGGGACTACGACCACCGATGTAGGGCTGCCGGGGGGACCGTGACCACCGCAGACCCTGAAAGCCGGGCCAGAGAGGCGTCCCGACGACCGTCAGGACCTCGCCCGCAGGTTCAGGGGATTCCGATGCTGTCGTCCCCACGGTGACCGGCCCCGGAGGAACAACAGGAGCCGGGTCACGGCGACGATCAACGTGTCGACGCGCAGACGCCTCCGGTCGCGAACGCCGGCCCGGACCAGCCGAACGTCGTCCCGACCTCGATCGTGACGCTCGACGGCTCGGCTTCGCAGTTCACCGCGTCGTATGCCTGGACCCAGACGGGTGACCGTGACCTCGGCGCTCGGGGGCGAGGTGCTCTCGGTCCCGTTCCTGTTCCTCTCACGTGCCGCCGATCCATGGCGCCGTCCACCGACGGACGGTCCGTCCCGACCCGGCGGGCGCGGTCCCCGCGGGGGGCCGCGCCTGTCGGCGTCCCGGCCTGCGTCGGACGGCCGAGGGAGCCCGCCGACCCCGCAGCTCAGGCGGGGCCGACGTCGCCGAGTGTCGTGACCCCCGCCTGGAGCGTCGTACCGTCGGCGTCGAGCTGGCTGAGCAGCGTCGAGATGCCGTGGACGACGTCGCCGTCGATCGGGATCGACATGTGCCCCCGGCCGCGGACGAGGACGTTGCGGACGGCGAGGTCGGGGTGCTCGAACCGGCCGTTCTCGTGCGGGAGGATCATCTGGTCGAGGTCGGACCAGTAGGCGACGAACCGGGTGCGGCACGTCGGCGCCGGCAGCCCGAGCTCGGTGTAGAGGTCGCTGCCGGGGGTGAGCTGCTCGCACAGCTGCACCGGGACGAGCCGCGCGGGCAACGTGCCCTGGTGCGGCGTCCCGAGGGTGACGAGGGTGTGGACCCGTTCGTCGCCGCCGAGCCGCTGGACGTAGTAGCGCGCGATGAGCCCGCCGAGGCTGTGCCCGACGACGTGGATGCGCTCGTAGCCGGTCCGTGCGACGAGCTCCTCGACGGCGCCCGACAGGTCCCGGGCGGCGGTCCGGATGTCGTTCGTCATGGGGGAGTAGTTGAGCGAGACCACCCGGCCGAACCCGCGCCGACGCAGCCTGCGCCGCAGGACGGTGAAGATCGCCCGGTTGTCGAACATCCCGTGGATGAGCAGGATCGGCGTCCCGGCGGCCTCGACGTCGCCGACGACGAGCCCGCGGGCCACCGGGTCGAGCCCGCCGAGGTGGTAGAGGTCGTGCTCGCGGGGGCGCTCGCGGAGCAGCCCCCACGGGTACATCGCCAGGTGGGCCGAGGACCACGCCGTCTCCAGGGCGACGCCGCGCAGACCGTGGGTGGTGAGCAGGGCGCGCAGGTCGCCGGCGAGCGCGCGGGCGGTGTGCAGGACGGAGGCGACCGACGCCCCGGCGCTCCGCGCCGGCCGGCCGGGCCCGGCGCGCAGGGATCCACCGGGCGGGACGTGTCCGCCGGCCGGGACCGCAGCGCCGGCGAGGGCCGCCCCCCCGGGGACGACGGTGTCGGGCACGGCGGTCAGGACGGGGGTGCCGGTCGTGCCGGCTCCGCGGCGCAGCGCCATCGGACCTCCTCGTCCTGACCCGGACTCCTTCTCGCAGTGTGTGTTGTGAGGTGGGCCGCGCGCCATCCCCTGGCCGTCGGATCCTTCGGCCGGACCGGGCCCGGCGCCGGGATCTTTCTAGCGATACATCACGTTTACCGCTTTTCTCCCATCCCGGCGACCGGAGGCGGGACGGTGCGGGGCCGACGGGACGGGGACTGCTGTCCCGAGGCGGCGGCGGGGCCCTCGGATACGCTCGCAGGCGTCCCGGCATGCTCGTCAGGAGGCAGTCATGGCGCCCGTCCGCATCGTCGTCGCCAAGCCCGGGCTCGACGGGCACGACCGCGGCGCCAAGGTCGTCGCCCGGGCTCTGCGGGACGCCGGCATGGAGGTCGTCTACACCGGCCTGCACCAGACGCCCGAGCAGATCGTCGACGCCGCGATCCAGGAGGACGCCGACGCCGTCGGGCTCTCCGTGCTCTCCGGCGCACACCTCACGCTCTTCGCCCGCGTCGTCGAGCTGCTCCGCGAGCGGGACGCCGCGGACATCGTCGTCTTCGGCGGTGGGATCATCCCTGCGGCCGACATCGCCGAGCTCGAGCGGCTCGGGGTCAGCAAGGTGTTCACCCCCGGCGCCTCGATGCACGAGATCGTCGACTGGGTGCGGGCGAACGTCGGCCAGACCGTCTGACCGCAGACGCCGAGCCGCCGTCCGAGCCGCCGCCCGGCGCTCAGGACGACCGCAGAGACCGCCGTCCGGCGCGCGGGTTGGAGCGACGTGACCGGTCCCACGCCTGGTGCGCGAAGATCGTCCCCTGCCGCGGGCTAGGGTTGCCTGCGACTCTCCCGGCCCCACAGTTGAGGACGGACACGTGGACCTGTTCGAGTACCAGGCGCGCGATCTCTTCGCCGCCCACGGCGTCCCGGTGCTGGACGCCGTCGTCGCCACCACCCCCGACGAGGCACGTGCCGGCGCCGAGCGGATCGGCGGGGGCACCGTCGTCGTCAAGGCGCAGGTCAAGACCGGCGGCCGCGGCAAGGCCGGCGGCGTCAAGCTCGCGCACAGCCCCGAGGAGGCCGCGGCCACGGCCGGCGAGATCCTCGGCATGGACATCAAGGGCCACACGGTCCACCGCGTCATGGTCGCCCAGGGCGCGCGGATCGCCGAGGAGTACTACTTCTCCGTGCTGCTCGACCGGGCGAACCGCAGCTACCTCGCCATGGCGTCGAAGGAGGGCGGCATGGAGATCGAGCAGCTCGCGGTCGAGCGGCCGCTCGCCTTGGCGCGGATCCCCGTCGACGCCCTCACCGGTATCGACGCGGCGAAGGCACGCGAGATCGTCGACGCGGCGGGCTTCGCGGACGACGTCAAGGACGCCATCGCGGACGTCGTCGTCACGCTGTGGCGGGTCTTCGTCGCCGAGGACGCGACCCTCGTCGAGGTCAACCCGCTGGTGAAGACCGAGGACGGCGCGGTCATCGCGCTCGACGGGAAGGTCACCCTCGACGGCAACGCGGGCTTCCGGCACCCGGACCACGCGGCGCTCGAGGACAAGGCCGCGGCCGACCCGCTCGAGGCCAAGGCCAAGGCCAAGGGCCTCAACTACGTCAAGCTCGACGGCGAGGTCGGCATCATCGGCAACGGCGCGGGCCTGGTCATGAGCACCCTCGACGTCGTCGCCTACGCGGGTGAGGAGTTCGGCGGCGTCAAGCCCGCGAACTTCCTCGACATCGGCGGCGGCGCGAGCGCCGAGGTGATGGCGGACGGTCTGGAGATCATCCTCG
>DAIOGQ010000180.1:0-8157 GCA_036745175.1 Kineosporiaceae bacterium | reverse complement strand
CCGCCGAAGATGTCGATGGTGCCGTCCTTGAGCGTGACGATCGCGCGCTTGGTGTCCTTGCGGGCACCGGTCCCGAACCGCGTGCGACGGCGCTTGCCCTGACGGTTGGCCGTGTTGACCGAGGCGACCGTGACGCCGAAGACCTGCTCGACGGCGCGCTTGATCTCGGACTTGTTCGCCCGGGGGTCGACGACGAAGGTGTACTTGCCCTCGTCGAGCAGCCCGTAGCTCTTCTCGGAGACGACCGGCGCGAGCAGGATGTCCCGAGGGTCCTTGTGGACGTTGCCGATGGTGCTCACTGCGCGGCCTCCTCGGTCTGGCGCTCGGCCGCGACGACTGCCTCTGCCTCGGCCTGCGTCGCGACAGCCTTGGCGCCCTTGCCCTTGACGGGTCCGGCCACGAAGGCCTCCAGCGCGCCGGAGGTGAACACGACGTCGTCCGAGACCAGCACGTCGTACGTGTTGAGCTGGTCGGCCACGAGAGGGTGCACCCGGTCGATGTTGCGCAGGCTCTTCCACGACACCTGGTCGTCGCGCTCGACGACCACGAGCAGGTTCTTGCGGTCCGACACGTTGGCCAAGGCGGCCACCGCCGCCTTCACCGAGGGCACGTCACCCTCGACGAGAGCGGACAGCACGTGGACGCGGCCGTGACGGGCGCGGTCCGACAGGGCGCCGCGCAGCGCGGCGGCCTTCATCTTCTTGGGGGTGCGCTGCTCGTAGTCGCGCGGCGTGGGGCCGTGGACGACGCCGCCGCCGGCGAACTGCGGAGCGCGGGTCGAGCCCTGACGGGCGCGCCCGGTGCCCTTCTGCTTGTACGGCTTGCGGCCGCCGCCGGAGACCTCGCCACGCGTCTTGGTGGAGTGCGTCCCCTGCCGCGCCGCGGCGAGCTGCGCCACGACGACCTGGTGGATCAGCGGCACGTTCGTCTGGACGCCGAAGACCTCGTCGGGCAGCTCGGCCGTGCCGGCCTTCTTGCCCGTCGGGTCGAGCACGTCGATGGTCGGCATGGCGTCAGGCCCCCTTCGCTGCGGTCTTCACGAGGACGACGGAGCCCCGGGGGCCCGGCACGGCGCCCTTGATGAGGAGCAGCCCGCGCTCGGCGTCGACGGCGTGGACGGTGAGGTTCTGCGTCGTCTGCCGCACGGCACCCATCCGACCGGCCATCCGCACGCCCTTGAAGACGCGGCCCGGCGTGGCGCAGGCGCCGATCGACCCCGGCGAACGGTGCTTTCGCTGGGTGCCGTGACCCGCGCCGAGGCCCTTGAAGCCGTGGCGCTTCATGACGCCCGCGGTGCCCTTGCCCTTGGTCCGGCCGACGACGTCGACCGGCTGGCCGACCTCGAACGCCTCGGCGGTGAGCTCCTGGCCCGGGGCGTACTCGCCGGCGTCCGGGGTGCGCAGCTCCACGACGAACCGGCGCGGCGTGACGCCGGCCTTCTCGAAGTGGCCCGCCATCGGCTTGTTCACCTTGCGCGGGTCGATCGCGCCGAAGGCGATCTGCACGGCGTCGTAGCCGTCGTTGTCAGCGGTGCGCACCTGGGTCACGACGCACGGCCCGGCCTGGACCACCGTGACCGGTACGAGCCGGCCGCCGTCGTCCCACACCTGGGTCATGCCGAGCTTCTCGCCCAGGACACCCTTGATCTGCTTCGTCATGACTGCGAGGTCCCTCAGAGCTTGATCTCGATGTCGACCCCGGCCGGGAGGTCGAGCCGCATGAGCGAGTCGACCGTCTTCGGCGTGGGGTTGATGATGTCGATGAGCCGCTTGTGCGTGCGCATCTCGAAGTGCTCGCGGCTGTCCTTGTACTTGTGCGGAGAACGGATCACGCAGTAGACGTTCTTCTCCGTCGGCAGCGGCACCGGTCCGGCCACCGTCGCCCCCGTGCGGATCACCGTGTCGACGATCTTGCGCGCCGAGCTGTCGATGACCTCGTGGTCGTAGGCCTTCAGCCGGATGCGGATCTTCTGTCCCGCCATCGCTTCGCTGTGCTCTCTCTCTTCGGTCCGGTGCTTCTCGTCGCTTCTCGACACGGTCTTGTCGCGGCCGCCCACCGATCGGGCCTCCGACCCCCGAGGTCGGGCGTGTCGCGTGCTTCGCACGGACTGCGCCCGGCACCCGAAGGTGCCCCGATCTCGAGATGGTCGTCGTCCCGGTCTGCGCCGGACGGCGGCGCGCAGGTCAGGGACCACAGCGCACCGAACAACCTGAACAGTGTGCCAGAACCGGGCTGCACTTCGCCAATCCGGCCTGACCGCACGCCCGGAGGCGTGCACGGCGCACCAGGAGGTGCGCCGCGGGCCACCCGTCCACGGCCCTCCTCCGTCCGGGAGAGGGCCGCGGGCGTGCGTCGGGCCGCCGCCCACCGGGGTGGGCGGCGGCCCGCTGCGTCACTTGAGGATCTTGGTGACCCGGCCGGCGCCGACGGTGCGGCCACCCTCACGGATCGCGAACTTGAGGCCTTCCTCCATCGCGATCGGCTGGATCATCTCGACCCGCATCTCGGTGTTGTCACCGGGCATGACCATCTCGGTGCCCTCGGGCAGGTGCACGACACCCGTGACGTCCGTCGTCCGGAAGTAGAACTGCGGACGGTAGTTGTCGTAGAAGGGCGTGTGACGGCCACCCTCGTCCTTGCTGAGGATGTAGACGTTCGCCTCGAACTCGGTGTGCGGCGTGATCGAGCCCGGCTTGCAGATGACCTGCCCGCGCTCGACGTCCTCGCGCTTGATACCACGCAGCAGGAGGCCGACGTTCTCCCCCGCCTCAGCGGTGTCGAGGAGCTTGCGGAACATCTCGATGCCGGTGACCGTCGTGGTCGTCGACTTCTCCTTGATGCCGACGATCTCGACGCTCTCGTTCACCTTGAGCACGCCGCGGTCCACCTTGCCGGTGACGACGGTGCCACGACCGGTGATCGTGAAGACGTCCTCGATGGGCATGAGGAACGGCTTGTCGGTCTCACGCAGCGGCTCCGGGATCGCCGTGTCGACGGCGTCCATGAGCTCCATGAGCTTCTCGCTCCACTCCACGTCACCCTCGAGCGCCTTCAGCGCCGACACCCGTACGACGGGAAGGTCGTCGCCCGGGAACTCGTAGGAGGACAGCAGCTCGCGGACCTCCATCTCGACGAGCTCGAGGATCTCCTCGTCGTCGACCATGTCGGCCTTGTTGAGCGCCACGACGATGTAGGGAACGCCGACCTGGCGGGCCAGGAGGACGTGCTCCTTCGTCTGGGGCATCGGGCCGTCGGTCGCCGCGACCACGAGGATGGCGCCGTCCATCTGCGCCGCACCCGTGATCATGTTCTTGATGTAGTCGGCGTGACCAGGGCAGTCGACGTGCGCGTAGTGGCGGGCCTCGGTCTGGTACTCGACGTGCGCGATGGAGATCGTGATACCGCGCTGCCGCTCCTCCGGAGCCTTGTCGATCTGGTCGAAAGGCGTGAAGGGGTTGAGGTCGGGGTACTTGTCGTGCAGCACCTTGGTGATCGCCGCGGTGAGCGTCGTCTTGCCGTGGTCGATGTGACCGATGGTGCCGATGTTGACGTGCGGCTTAGTCCGCTCGAACTTCGCCTTCGCCACGGTGGTCCTCCTGTCGGACTGTCGGGTTGTGGTGCTGCCTGACGGTGGTCTGTTGGGGGTGACGCTAGGTGGTGCTGGTCCCGCTGGTCGAACCGGTTGCGGATCGAGCCGGCCGAGCCGTTCCGGGAAGGGCGAGCCGACGGCTCACTCCCCCCGCGACTTCTTGACGATCTCCTCGGCCACGTTGCGCGGGACCTCGGCGTACGAGTCGAACTGCATCGTGTACACGGCGCGGCCCTGCGTCTTGCTCCGCAGGTCCCCGACGTACCCGAACATCTCCGACAGCGGGACCTGGGCCCTGACGACCTTGGCGCCGCTGACGTCCTCCATGGCCTGGATGTGGCCACGGCGGGAGTTGAGGTCACCGATGACCTCGCCCATGTACTCCTCGGGCGTACGGACCTCGACGGCCATGATCGGCTCGAGCAGCACGGGGTCGGCGCGGCGCGCGGCCTCCTTGAAGCCCATCGAGCCGGCGATCTTGAACGCGAGCTCGGAGGAGTCGACGTCGTGCGACGCACCGTCGAGCAGCGTCGCCTTGACCCCCACGAGCGGGTATCCCGCCAGGACGCCGTACTGCATGGCGTCCTGGAAGCCCTGGTCGACGCTCGGGATGTACTCGCGCGGCACGCGGCCGCCGGTGACCTTGTTCACGAACTCGTAGAAGGTGCCCTCGCCGGTGTCCATGGGCTCGATCTTGAACTGGATCTTGGCGTACTGGCCCGACCCACCGGTCTGCTTCTTGTGGGTGTAGTCGTGCTTGTCGACCGACCGGCGGATCGTCTCGCGGTAGGCGACCTGCGGCTTGCCGACGTTCGCCTCGACCGCGAACTCGCGCCGCATCCGGTCGACCAGGATGTCGAGGTGGAGCTCGCCCATGCCCTTGATGATGGTCTGGCCGGTCTCCTCGTCCTGCTGGACCTGGAAGGTCGGGTCCTCCTCGGCGAGCTTCTGGATCGCGGTGCCGAGCTTCTCCTGGTCGCCCTTGGTCTTCGGCTCGATGGCGACGCTGATGACCGGCTCCGGGAAGGTCATCGACTCCAGGACGACGGGCTGCGCGGGGTCGCACAGCGTGTCGCCGGTCGTGGTGTCCTTGAGACCGATGAACGCGTAGATGTGGCCGGCGGTGGCCTCGTCGACCGGGTTCTCCTTGTTGGCGTGCATCTGGAAGAACTTGCCCAGACGCTCCTTCTTGCCCTTGGTCGAGTTGATGACCTGGGCCCCGGTGGTGATCCGGCCGGAGTAGACCCGCACGTAGGTGAGCTTGCCGAAGAACTTGTGCGTGGCGATCTTGAACGCGAGAGCCGAGAACGGCTGCGTGGCGTCCGGCTCGCGCAGGATCATGACGTCGGGGTCGTTGACCGCGTGGCCCTCCATCGGAGGCACGTCGAGCGGCGACGGCAGGTAGTCCAGGACGGCGTCGAGCATGGGCTGCACACCCTTGTTCTTGAACGCCGAACCGCACAGCACCGGGTAGATCTCGCTCGCGATGACCATCTTGCGGATGGCCCCCTTGATCTCCTCGGGCGTGAGCTCCTCGCCGCCGAGGTACTTCTCCAGCAGGGCCTCGTCGGTCTCCGCCACGCGCTCGATGAGGTGGTGGCGGTACTCCGCCACCTGCTCGGCCATGTCGGCGGGGACCTCCTCGACGGTGTAGTCCTCGCCCTTGCCGGTGTCGCCGCGCCAGGTGAGGGCGCGGTTCTGGACCAGGTCGACGACACCGACGAACGTCGACTCCGCCCCGATCGGGAGCTGGATCGGCAACGGCTCGGCGCCGAGGCGCTCCTTGATCGTGCGCACCGTGAAGTAGAAGTCCGCGCCGAGCTTGTCCATCTTGTTGACGAAGCAGATCCGCGGGACGTTGTACTTGTCCGCCTGCCGCCACACCGTCTCGGACTGGGGCTCGACGCCCTCCTTGCCGTCGAAGACCGCCACGGCGCCGTCGAGGACGCGCAGCGACCGCTCGACCTCGACCGTGAAGTCGACGTGGCCGGGGGTGTCGATGATGTTGATCTGCGTGCCCGCCCAGAAGCAGGTCGTCGCGGCGGACGTGATGGTGATGCCGCGCTCCTGCTCCTGCTCCATCCAGTCCATCGTGGCCGCGCCGTCGTGGACCTCGCCGATCTTGTAGTTGATCCCGGTGTAGTACAGGATCCGCTCCGTGGTCGTCGTCTTGCCGGCATCGATGTGGGCCATGATGCCGATGTTGCGGACCTTCTTCAGGTCTGTGAGCACGTCAAGTGCCACGGGAGTCTGCCTCGCCTCGTGTTGAAGTCGTGACCGGTGACCGGTGCGACGCGGGGGTCTCCCGCGTCGCCGACGTCACCAGCGGTAGTGCGCGAACGCCTTGTTGGACTCGGCCATCTTGTGGGTGTCCTCCCGGCGCTTGACCGCGGCCCCCAGGCCGTTGCTCGCGTCGAGGATCTCGTTCATGAGCCGGTCGGTCATGGTCTTCTCGCGGCGGGCCCGCGAGTAGCCGACGAGCCAGCGCAACGCGAGCGTCGTCGAGCGACCGGCCTTGACCTCGATCGGCACCTGGTAGGTCGCACCCCCGACGCGGCGGCTCTTGACCTCGATGCTCGGCTTCACGTTGTCGAGCGCACGCTTGAGGGTGATGACCGGGTCGTTGCCGGTCTTCTCGCGGCAGCCCTCGAGCGCGGTGTAGACGATGCGCTCGGCGACGGACTTCTTGCCGTCGAGGAGGACCTTGTTCACCAGCTGGCTCACCAGCGGCGAGCCGTACACCGGGTCGATGATGAGAGGCCGCTTCGGCGCGGGACCCTTACGAGGCATGTTACGACTTCTCCTTCTTGGCGCCGTAGCGGCTCCGCGCCTGCTTACGGTTCTTCACGCCCTGCGTGTCGAGCGACCCGCGAATGATCTTGTAGCGGACGCCGGGGAGGTCCTTCACCCGGCCGCCGCGCACGAGCACGATCGAGTGCTCCTGCAGGTTGTGGCCGACGCCCGGGATGTAGGCCGTGACCTCGATCTGGCTGGTGAGGCGGACCCGCGCCACCTTGCGCAGCGCCGAGTTCGGCTTCTTCGGCGTCGTTGTGTAGACGCGGGTGCACACGCCGCGCCGCTGGGGGCTCCCCTTGAGGGCCGGCGTCTTCGTCTTGCCGACCTTGTCCTGGCGGCCCTTGCGGACCAGCTGCTGGATCGTGGGCACCGGTTCTCCGAACTCTCTCTTCGCTCTTGCCGAGTGTCTTGCCTGCTGGTGCCGCGGCGGACGTACCGACGTCCTGCCGCGTTCAGTTCACGTTCCGTCGTGCTCGGCGTCCGACCCCCGGGGTCGGGCGTGTCGTGTTCTTCGCGCTTCGCCCGACCGGTCCTGCACGTCGGTGGGGGTTCGCGACCTGCTGCCTCGAGCCGCCGGGCTGTTGCTCGGCGACCACCCCGGGCAGCAGGGAGGGCCCGGGGAGACCCAGGCACGGATGTCGAGGCTACCCGTCCGCCGTGTTGAGCGTCAAAACGGGCCGGGGTCTGCCCGAACCGTCGCCGGCCGGACGCCGGCACCGGTGCCACAGGGCCTACTGGAGCCCTGTCGCGACCGGTGCCGGCGGCCTTCGTGCGCGTGGTGCTGTCGTGCCGGTGGTGACGAGGTGCAGGCGTGCCGGAGGCCGACCGGGTGCGGCCGCCGGTCAGCGGTCGTAGCGGCCGAGGTCGAACTCCTCGAGCGGGATCGCGGCACCGCTGCCGGTGCCGAAGTGGCCGTAGTCGACCTCTTCGTAGCCCGGCATCGTGTACATGGCGGCCTTCGCCTCCTCGGTCGGCTCGACCCGGATGTTGCGGTAGCGGGGCAGCCCCGTACCCGCCGGGATGAGCTTGCCGATGATGACGTTCTCCTTGAGGCCGAGCAGCGGGTCGCTCTTGCCGTTGATCGCGGCGTCGGTGAGGACCCGCGTGGTCTCCTGGAAGGAGGCCGCGGACAGCCACGACTCCGTCGCGAGCGACGCCTTCGTGATGCCCATGAGCTCGGGACGGCCCGACGCGGGGGTGCCGCTCTCGGAGACGACCCGCCGGTTCTCCCCCTCGAAGCGCGAACGCTCGACGAGCTCGCCGGGGAGCAGCTCGGCGTCCCCGGACTCGATGATCGTCACCCGCTTGAGCATCTGGCGGACGATGACCTCGATGTGCTTGTCGTGGATCGACACGCCCTGGCTGCGGTACACCTCCTGGACCGCGTCGACGAGGTGCACCTGGACGGCACGCGGCCCGAGGATGCGCAGGACCTGCTTGGGATCCACGGCGCCCTGGATGAGCTGCTGGCCGACCTCGACGTGCGTGCCCTCCTCGACGAGCAGGCGCGACCGCTTGGAGATCGGGTAGGCGATCTCCTCCGACCCGTCGTCCGGCACCACGACGAGCTTGCGGGCCCGCTCGGTGTCGTCGATCCGGATCCGGCCGGCCGCCTCCGAGATCGGCGCGACGCCCTTGGGCGTGCGCGCCTCGAAGAGCTCCTGGACACGCGGCAGACCGTGGGTGATGTCGCCGCCGTCCTGCGAGACACCACCGGTGTGGAAGGTCCGCATCGTCAGCTGCGTGCCGGGCTCGCCGATCGACTGGGCGGC